>JBDHSO010000017.1:0-40617 GCA_039808125.1 Rhodobacter sp.
GTCCGGCTGGCTGAGCATCCCCTGGGCGTCTGGGGCAGCCTTCAGGCGGCGCGGCGCAATGTACTGGAACTGATCCCCGAGATCGCCACCCATGCGCCGATCCTGTCGGGAACCACCGGACGGCGCTGGCACATGGTGATGGATCCCGACGCGCTGAAACGGATCCTGCGCGACAATCTGGAGAATTATCCCAAATCGCTGGTGACGAAACTGATCCTGGCCCCCGGGATCGGCGACAGCCTCTTCGTCGCCGAGGGCGCCGAGTGGCACTGGCAGCGCCGCACCGCGGCGCCGGTGTTTTCCCACCGCAACGTGGCGGCACTGGCGCCGGTCATGACCGCCGCGGCCGAACGCGCCGCCGCACGGCTGACCCCCGGACGGGCGGCGAACCTTTTCGACGAGATGGTGACGGCGACCTTCGAGGTGATCGCCGATGTCACGCTGTCCGGCGGCGAGGGATTTGACCGCGACGCGGTTCATCGTGCCATCGAGCAGTATATCGGTCAGACGGCGAAGGTCTCGCTGCTGGACATCCTCGGCGCGCCATCCTGGGTGCCGCGGCCGCACCGGCTGGTGACGGGGGCGGCGATGCGGCAGATGAAGGCGGTGGCCGACCGCACGATCCTGGCCCGCCGCGCCGCGGGCGCCCGGCTGCCGCCCGATCTTCTCGACCTGCTGATGGCGGGCGAGGAACCCGAAACCGGGCGGAAGATGACCACGGCCGAGTTGCGCGACAACCTTCTGGCCTTCATCGTGGCCGGGCACGAGACGACGGCGCTGACGCTGTCCTGGGCGCTCTACCTTTGCGCCTTCGACCCTGCGGTGCAGGCAACCGCCCGGGCCGAGGCACAGGGCGTGCTGGGCGGCCGCGCTGCCACGGCGGCGGATGTGCCCGCCCTGCCGCTGATCCGGCGCATCGTGGACGAAGCCCTGCGGCTTTATCCGCCCGCGGCCTTTCTGTCGCGCACCGCGCGCGATGCCGACGAATTGTGCGGCCGCGAAATCCGCCGGGGCGATACGGTGATCCTGCCGATCTATGCCCTGCACCGGCACAAGAAGCTGTGGGCGGATCCGGATGCCTTCGACCCCGCCCGCTTTGCCGAAGCCCGCAGCGTTCCGCGCTTTCACTACCTGCCGTTCGGCGATGGCCCGCGCATCTGCATCGGCGCCAGTTTCGCGTTGCAGGAGGCGGCGATCATCCTGGCCACCCTGCTGGCGCGCTATCGCTTTGCACCCATCCCGGGCCGGCAGCCCGATCCGGTGATGATCCTGACGCTGCGCCCGGGCGGCGGGGTCTGGTTGCAGGTCGACGAGGCCTGACACCCCTTGCGGCGCGCGCCGGGCCTGCCGGCCCACAGGTCAGCCGAACCTGTTGTCGCGCGGGAAGCCGCGGGGCGCCATCTTGCCGGCGCTGGCACGCGGGCCCTGCCATTCGGTCAGATCGGTCTCGGTCCGGGTCCGCCCGGCCGGATCCTTCCACGACAGGCCATCCGCCAGACGGAAGGCGATCACATCCGACAGCCCGCCGTCCTTGTAGCGCTGCAACCGCACGCCCTTGCCGCGCGCCATCTCGGGCAGTTCCGCCAGCGGAAAGACCAGAAGCTTGCGGTTGTCGCCCACGACCGCCACGGTATCGCCGGCAATCCGGTGACAGACCGCGGCCCTCACGCCGTCCTTCACCGTCAGCACCTGCTTGCCCGCCCGGGTCTGCGCCACCAACTCCTCGGCCGCCACGACAAAACCGTCGCCCGCCGTCGAGGCGACGAGGTATTTCTCGCCGGCACGGAACAGGATCATGTCGGTGATGCCGGTATCGTTCGGCAGGTCGATCATCAGCCGCACCGGCTCTCCCATGCCGCGACCGCCGGGAAGATTCGCGCCGAGAAGAGTGAAGAAACGGCCGTTCTCCGCCACGACCAGGATCTTGTCCGTGGTCTCGGCATGGAAGGCGAAGCGCGGGCCGTCGCCGTCCTTGAACTTCTGCTCTGCCGAGAGGTCCACATGGCCTTTCATCGCCCGGATCCAGCCCATCTTCGAACAGATCACGGTGATCGGCTCGCGCTCGATCATCGCCTCCACCGGGACATCCTCGGCCTCGCCCGCCTCGGCCAGGATGCTGCGGCGGTCGCCGAGCGCGGTGCCCTTGCCAAAGGTCTTGCGGATCTCCTCCAGTTCGGCGCCGATGCGCTTCCATTGCAGCCGCTCGCTGTCGAGAAGGTCGGCCAGATCGGCGCGCTCCTTCATCAGCGCGTCGCGTTCGCTGCGCAGTTCCATCTCTTCCAGCCGCCGCAGCGACCGCAGCCGCATGTTCAGGATGGCCTCGGCCTGCACCTCGGTCAGTTCGCCCTCGCCCGGCGGCGGGCCGCGGTAATCCTTTTCCGAGGTCGCCCTGGGATGCGGTCGCCCCCAGTCCTCGCGCATCAGCGCGGCCTTGGGATCGTCGTCATAGCGGATGATGTCGATCACCCGGTCGAGGTTCAGATAGGCGATGATGAAGCCTTCGAGCACCTCCAGCCGGTGGTCGATCTTCTCGATCCGGTGTTCCGAGCGGCGCAGCAACACGTCGCGGCGATGGTCGAGAAAGGCGCGCAGCACCTCTTTCAGCGAACAGACCCGCGGCACGCGCCCGTCGATCAGCACGTTCATGTTCAGGCTGAACCGGCTTTCCAGATCGCTCTGCCGGAACAGCAGGCCCATCAGCACCTCGGCATCCACCGTCCGCGCCCGGGGTTCCAGCACGATGCGCAGATCCTCGGCCGATTCGTCGCGCACATCGGCCAGGATCGGCACCTTCTTGGTCTCGATCAGTTCGGCCAGCTTCTCGATCAGCTTCGACTTCTGCACCTGGAACGGGATTTCGGTGATGACGATCTGCCACTGGCCGCGGCCAAGGTCCTCGACCCCCCATTTCGCCCGGGTACGAAAACTGCCGCGACCCGTCTCATACGCCTCGAGCATGGACTGACGACTTTCGACGATCACGCCGCCGGTCGGAAAATCGGGGCCGGGAATGTGGTCCATCAGCCCCTCGATCGTGATCGCGGGGTTGGCCAGCATCGCCTGGCAGCCGCGGATCAGTTCGTCGAGGTTGTGCGGCGGAATATTGGTCGCCATGCCCACGGCGATACCGCTGGAGCCATTGGCCAGAAGATTCGGATAGGCCGCCGGCATGACCACCGGCTCTTCCAGCGTGCCGTCGTAGTTCGGTCGGAAGTCGACCGCATTCTCGGTCAGCCCTTCCATCAGCGCCTCGGCCAGCGCCGTCAGCCGCGCCTCGGTATAGCGTTCGGCGGCCGGGTTGTCGCCGTCGATATTGCCGAAATTCCCCTGCCCGCCCACCAGCGGGTAGCGCATGTTGAAATCCTGGGCGAGCCGCGCCATCGCGTCATAGATCGCCTGGTTGCCATGCGGGTGATAGTTGCCCATCACGTCGCCGGTGATCTTGGCGGATTTGCGAAAGCCCCCGGTGGGCGACAGGCGCAATTCGCGCATCGCATAGAGGATCCGCCGGTGCACGGGCTTCAAGCCGTCGCGCGCATCGGGCAGCGCCCGGTGCATGATCGTCGACAGCGCATAGGTCAGATACCGCTCTCCGATCGCGCGGGACAGAGGTTCGGCCACGGTCAGCCCCTGGCTCTTGGGATCGTCGTCTTCGCTCGCCATGGCTGTCGTGTAGGACGGGCCACGCCCCGGGTCCAGCGGCTTTCGCGGCGCAGGCTGCGGAAAAGGGGGAAGAAACTTTGATTTTTCCCGCAACTTTTGTCGAAATCATGGTAACAAGACCCTGGGGTCAGCTGCCCGGCCCGCTGCCAGAATCCGGTGTCTCGATGTTTCGTCTTTCGGCGCTGCTTGTTGCTGTCATGTTCATCACCCTGGTGATCGCGGGGGGGGACAACGGACAGTTGCGCCCCGGCCTTGCCGGCGCCCTGGCCGAGGGCAAGCCGATTGTCGTACTGGAACGGCAGTTGTCCGAACCCGTCGCGCTGGCCGCGGCACCAAAGATCGACAAGGAGGCGCCGCCCGCCCTGCCCCCCGCCAAGGTGGTGAAGACGAGCTTTACGCCCGTCCCGGCCGTTGCGGCTGCGACGCGCGAGGCGACACCGGCGCCGGTCTTCACCCTTTCCGCGCTGCCCAGCCTTGGCGTCGATCAGGCCGCCCTGCCCGAGCCCTCTGCCGCCCCTTCACCGGACGCAGACCGGATCTGGGTGGTCGATGCGACGGCCGTCAATGTCCGGACGGATCCCTCCGCCTCGGCACCGATCGTCGACCAGCTTGCCCGGGGCGAAGCGGTGACGGTCTTCGGCCCGGTCGATTCGGAGTGGGTCGAGGTTCGTATCGAAGGTGACGGCGTCAGCGGCTATGTCGCCAGCCGCTTTCTGGCCCCCGCCGCACCCTGATCCAAGGGCCGCCGGGGGCCTCGGCGCCGGGTATCTCCATTTGACGCGCCCCGGTCTTTGCCCCTAAGCCTGCGCGCAAAAAGGCGGGGCAGGCCATGGACAGATCGATTCTCATCACCGGATGTTCCTCCGGCATCGGACTTGACGCCGCGCGCGGCCTGAAGGCCCGCGGCTGGCGCGTCTTTGCCACCTGCCGCAAGCTTTCGGACTGCCAGCGGTTGCAGGCCGAAGGGCTGGAAAGCTTCTTTCTCGATTATACCGACGAGGACAGCATCGCCGCCGCGGTCGAAACCGTCTCGCAGATGAACGACGGCAAGCTGGGCGCGCTGTTCAACAACGGGGCCTTCGCCTGCCCCGGCGCGGTCGAGGATCTGCCCCGCGGCGCCCTGCGGGCCATCTTCGAGACCAATCTCTTCGGTTATCACGACCTGGCCCGCCGGGTGATCCCGATGATGCGCCGCGCGGGAGCCGGGCGGATCGTCAACTGTTCCTCGGTTCTGGGGCTGGTCGGCCTGAAATGGCGCGGCGCCTATGTCGCCACCAAATTCGCCATGGAGGGCCTGACCGACGTGCTGCGGATCGAGATGCGCGGAACGGGAATCGACGTCATCCTGATCGAACCCGGGCCGATCACCAGCCGAATCCGCGAAAATGCCGTGCCGCATTTCGAAAAGTGGATCGACTGGGAAGCCTCGGCCCGGGCCGGGGAATACCGCAGCCTCCTCCATCGGCTCTACGAGGCCAAGACGGCGCCCGACCGTTTCGAGCGCCCGGCCTCTGCGGTCACGGCAAAGCTGATTCGGGCGCTGGAAAGCCCGCGGCCCCGCGCGCGCTACTATGTGACCACCCCGACCCATCTGATGGGCCTTGCCCGGCGGGTGCTGCCGGTCCGCGCGCTGGACTGGCTGATCGCCAGGGGATGACTTTGGGGCTTCGCATGGCCGCACAAAGCGCGTAAGTCTCGTACACTCCGAAGGAGGCGCGCAATGCTGAGAGACCCGATGTTCCTGTTGCCGGCGCTGGCGGCGCTGGTTGTGGCCGGTATCCTGATGTTCGGCATCGGCAGTTTCGCCCGCGGTGGCGAGTTCAATCGCCGCAATGCCAACCGGATCATGCGCTGGCGGCTGGCCGCACAGTTCATAGCGGTGGTGATCATCGTCGGTCTGACCTGGCTTCAGTCGCGGGGGCACTGATGGTCGTCCTGTCGAAAATCTACACCCGCACCGGCGATGCGGGCGAAACCGCCCTGTCGAACGGGACGCGGGTGTCCAAGCATTCCGCACGGGTCGAGGCCTATGGCACGGTCGACGAGACCAATGCTACGGTCGGCCTGGCCCGGCTGCATGCCACGGAAGAGATGGCGGCGGCGCTGGCCCGGATCTCGAACGATCTTTTCGACCTGGGCGCCGATCTGGCCACCCCCGACCGGGATCGCGACGCCGAACTGCCCTATACCGCGCTGCGCATGATCGCCCCGCAGGTCGACCGGCTGGAGCGCGAGATTGATGCGATGAACGCCCGGCTTACGCCGCTGCGCAGCTTCATCCTGCCGGGGGGCAGCGCGCTGGCCGCGCAATTGCACCTGTGCCGCACCGTCTGCCGCCGGGCCGAACGCGCGGTCGTGGCGCTGGCCGCGGATGAGGATGTGAACCCATATGCCCTGCGCTATCTGAACCGGCTGTCCGACTGGTTCTTCGTCGCCGGCCGCATCGCCAATGACGACGGGCACGCCGACGTCCTCTGGGTGCCCGGGCTGACCCGCGACGCCTGATCGGAAGGATGCATCAGAAACGCGACGTCTCCACGGAAGAAACTTTCGCATTGCCTCTGTTGAATTGCGTTTTGCTGCGGTAACAGCGGAGCGGGAGCTTGTTGGGACGCGCGCCCGCGCGCCCGAAACGATGGAGATTGCCGCATGAAGGTCCTGGTGCCTGTGAAGCGCGTGATTGACTACAACGTGAAGGTTCGCGTGAAGGCGGACGGAAGCGGGGTCGATCTTGCGAACGTGAAGATGTCGATGAACCCCTTTGACGAAATCGCCGTGGAAGAGGCGATCCGGCTGAAGGAGAAGGGCGTCGCGACCGAGGTCGTCGTCGTTTCCATCGGCGTCAAGCAGGCGCAGGAAACGCTGCGCAATGCGCTGGCGATGGGTGCCGACCGGGCGATCCTGATCGAGGCCACCTCGGACGTGCATACCGATATCGAACCTCTGGCCGTGGCCAAGCTGCTGGCGGCCGTGGTCCGGGAAGAACAGCCCGGCCTGGTCCTGACGGGCAAGCAGGCTATCGACAACGACATGAACGCGACAGGCCAGATGCTGGCCGCGCTTCTGGGCTGGGCCCAGGCGACCTTTGCCAGCGAACTGGCGATCGAGGGCGACCACGCCCGCGTCACGCGCGAGATCGACGGCGGCTTGCAGACGATCTCGGTCAAGCTGCCGGCCGTGGTCACGGTGGACCTGCGGCTGAACGAGCCGCGCTACGCCAGCCTGCCGAACATCATGAAGGCCAAGGCCAAGCCGCTGGCGACCAAGACGCCGGCCGATTACGGCGTCGACGTCTCGCCCCGGCTGACGGTGGTCAAGACGGTGGAACCGGCGGGCCGCAAGGCCGGCGTCCGGGTCGGTTCGGTGGACGAGCTGATCGCGAAGCTGAAAGATGAAGCGGGGGTAATCTGATGACCGTTCTCCTGATTGCCGATGTGAACGGCGGCCAGCTTGCGACCGATTCGGTTGCGAAAGCGTTGACGGCGGTGAAGCCGCTCGGCGAGGTGCATGTGCTGGTTGCCGGCCCCGCCTCGGCCGCGGCCGAGGCCGCCACGCTGGACGGCGTGGCCAAGGTGCTACATGCCGAGGATGCCGGCCACGGTCTGGCCGAGGGTCTGGCCGATCTGGTGGTCTCGCTGGCCGGCGACTACAGCCATATCGCCGCCGCCGCCACCGCCTACTCCAAGAACGTGCTGCCCCGCGTGGCCGCGCTTCTGGACGCGATGGTGATCACCGACGTGACCGCCGTGATCGACGCCGACACGTTCGAGCGGCCGATCTATGCCGGCAACGCCGTCCAGACGGTGAAATCGGCCGATGCCAAGAAGGTCTTCACCGTGCGCACCGCGGCCTTTGCCGCGGCCGGCACCGGCGGCGCGGCCCCGATCGATTCGGTCGGCACCCGGACCTCGGACCTGTCGTCCTGGGTCGAGGACAAGGTTGCGGCCTCGGGCCGGCCGGAACTGACCTCGGCCAAGATCGTGGTCTCGGGCGGGCGCGGCGTCGGCTCCAAGGACAGCTTTGCCATCATCGAGGCGCTGGCCGACAAGCTGGGCGCCGCCGTCGGTGCCTCGCGCGCCGCAGTCGACAGCGGCTATGCCCCGAACGACTGGCAGGTCGGCCAGACCGGCAAGGTCGTGGCACCGCAGCTTTACATCGCCTGCGGCATCTCGGGGGCGATCCAGCATCTCGCCGGGATGAAGGACAGCAAGGTCATCGTCGCCATCAACAAGGACGAAGAGGCCCCGATCTTCCAGGTCGCCGATTACGGCCTGGTCGGAGACCTGTTCACCGTCGTCCCGGAACTGACCGAAAAGCTCTGATCCGGTTCGCCGGACGGCTTGAGGGGCGCCCCGACGGGGCGCCCCTTTGCATTGCGCTCAGATCAGCCGTTCCAGCACCGGCACCAGCGCATCGGCCATCTCGCGATGAACGGCGCCGGCCGGGTGCCGCCGCGCCACCGGCGCATCCGCGGCGCCAAAGCGCATGGCCAGCAACCCCCCGGCCCGGGCTTCGGCGCTGGCGACATGCTCGACATATTCGCTGACCTCGGGGCGCAGCGCCGCAACCATGCTGCGGTCGATCAGTTCCGGCGCGAGCAACGGCCCCGCCTGCGCCGGCCGCAGCGGCGGGTGATCCGAGGTCCACAGCAGCACCCGCCGCGCCGGCAAAAGGTCCAGCAAGGCCCGCATCCGGACCAGCCAGAGCTGACGCAACTCTGCTGCGACAAGGGCGAAACGCTCCTCGCCCTGCGCCAGAAGGCTGCGGATCAGATGGCCGGTGAAGTTGATCTCGCTGAAATCCACCTCCGGATAGAGGTTGCGCAGCGCCGCCGCCGCCGCGATGAACCTGTCATTCCGGCGCGGATGCACGCTGTAGAATCTGTTCGACAGGTTGATCGCGCCCATGACCTGCACCACCACCGCCCGCGCGCCGCGCACCACCTCCAGCGCGCCGGGATCGCCCAGATAGGCGCCCGGCCCGGCATTCAGGCAGGCCATGTTCGCAACCTCGATGCCAAGACGTTTCTCGACCAGCGTCGGGAACGGTATTGGCACGAAGCGGCCATAGGCCGCGCTGCTGCCCAGAACCGCGATATATTCGCCCGAAAGCGCCCGCTTGGGCCCGCGAAACGTCAACCGCGAGCCGCCATAGCGACAGGGGAAATAGTCCAGCGCCCCCGCGCCGTTTGCAAGGAAGGCCATCACACCACCCGATTTTTCCAACACCCGTCGCACAGGATGGCGGCAATGTGTTGCCAAAGACCTAAACCGCGGCAAATCGTTAAGGTTCGAAGCGTTTCGCCGCACCGCCGCATGGCCTTGCCCTGCCGGATGCGGGGCCGTAAGGTTTGCTCGTCGGATCAGAGGGACAGCAATGGACATCACGAGTGTGGGGATCGTCGGCGCGGGGCAGATGGGCAACGGCATCGCGCATGTCTTTGCACTGGCCGGTTATGATGTGCTGCTGAACGACATCAGCGAGGAGTCGCTGAAAAAGGCGATGGTCACGATCGAGAAGAACCTCGACCGTCAGGTCGGGCGCGGCAAGATCACGGCCGAGGACCGGGCGGCGGCGCTGGCGCGCGTGCGCACCACGCTGAAGCTGTCCGACATCGGCGCGACCGATCTGGTGATCGAGGCCGCGACCGAGCGCGAGCCGGTCAAGCAGGCGATCTTCGACGATCTGATGCCGCATCTGAAGCCGACGACGATCCTGACCTCGAACACCTCGTCGATCTCGATCACCCGCCTGGCAAGCCGCACCGACCGGCCCGAAAAGTTCATGGGGCTGCATTTCATGAACCCCGTGCCGGTCATGCAACTGGTCGAACTGATCCGCGGTATCGCCACCGATCAGGACACCTGGGAAACCATGCATGCCGTGGTCAAGCGGCTGGGCAAGACCGCCGCCAGCGCCGAGGATTTTCCCGCCTTCATCGTGAACCGCATCCTGATCCCGATGATCAACGAGGCGGTCTATACGCTCTACGAAGGCGTCGGCAACGTGAAGAGCATCGACGAATCCATGAAGCTGGGCGCCAACCATCCGATGGGACCGCTGGAGCTTGCGGATTTCATCGGGCTGGATACCTGCCTTGCGATCATGAACGTGCTTTACGATGGCCTGGCCGATACCAAGTACCGGCCCTGCCCGCTTCTGACCAAATATGTCGAGGCGGGCTGGCTGGGCCGCAAGACGCAGCGCGGCTTCTACGACTATCGCGGCGAAGTTCCGGTGCCCACACGCTGAACGCCGGCGCGGCGGCGGCAACCCTAGCCGCCGAGCGCCAGCGTATGTTCGCGCAGCCAGGCGAGGAAGCCGCGCGGGTTTCCCTCCCATTTCTTCAACTCGCTGGCCGGGATCGGCTGGCCGATGAAGGGGCGCTGCGGCCTGAACAGCGCGCGCTTGATTTCATAAAGCAGAAGGCCCTGGCGCAGCGTATCGCCCAGATGGTTGGCGATCTGGAAGGCGCGGCTGTTCTGGCCGGTGAAATGCACCGGCAGGATCGTCGCCCCCGACGAACGCACGATCTTGTGGGTAAAGACGTTCCATTCGGCTTCGACCGCGGGACCCCACCACCCCTCTGACATGGCAACCTTGCCGGCGGGAAAAAGGATGATCGCCCCGCCCGCCTTCAGATGCGCCATGGTCTCGTTGCGCATTTGCAGGCCGAGTTCGCGCGAGTTTTCCTCGTGCGGGAAAGGCACCGGGATCATGAACTCCTCGACCTCGGGGATTCCGGTCAGCAGCGAGCGGGTGAGAATCTTGAAATCGGACCGCACGCGATTGACCATCTCGGCCAGGATCATGCCATCGACCAGGCCATGCGGATGGTTCGCCACAACGACCAGCGCGCCGGTCTTCGGAATGCGTGCGATCTCTTCCGGCGGCGTGTCGATCCGGATACCCATGTGCCGGATGGCCTTGGGCCAGAACGGCGCGCCCGACGGGGCGCCCGACCGCTCGAAAGACCGGATCAACCGCAGAAGCTGCACCTTGGCGGTCAGCCATTCGATCATGCGAATGCTGCCGGCCTTTACCGGATTGCGGAAGGTGCCGGCATAGGACAGCCGCCGCATGTCATAGGGCCGCTCGGCCTTGTCGGGCGCGGCCTGGGCCTGAGCAGCAGTCGGACTCTGTTCGTTCACCTGGTGACGGTCCTCACGGTCCGGTTCCCTCACCGGAATCGAACCTCAATAATCCTCTCCGAAGCGGGCAGCAACAAGGGCCTCCAGCGCATCGGCGAGTTTGTCCGCCTCGTTCCCCGAGGTTTCGACCTCGACGGTCGTCCCGCGCGAGGCCGCCAGCATCAGCAGGCCCATGATGCTGTCGCCCGAAACCTCCATCCCGTCCTTGGTCACGGAGGCGCGGGCGTCATGCGCCTCGACGACCTCCACGAACCTCGCGCTGGCCCGGGCATGGAGACCCTTTTCGTTCACGATGCGGAACGTGCGTTTCACCATCGCCGACCCCCTAAGCCCCGCCACCAAGGTCGAGACTGTTGATGTATTTGCGGCCGGCGTCCAGTGCCGCAGCGACCGCCTCGGCGACCGGCAGGTCGCGCGACTTGGCCAGCTTGATCAGCATCGGCAGGTTTGCGCCATAAAGGATACGGCGGCCATTCGCGGTACAGGCTGGCAGGGAAAGGTTCGAAGGGCTGCCCCCGAACATGTCCGTCACCACGACAACGCCGCCGCCGGTGTCGACATCGGCCGCGGCGGCGATGATCTCCGCCTCTTTCTGGGCGCGGTCATGCTCATCCTCGATGGCGATGGCGCGCATCCCGTCCTGTTTGCCCACGACATGTTCGACGGCCGAGAGATATTCCCGCGCCAGCCCGCCATGCGCGACGATGACAATCCCGATCAATCGCCAGACACCTTGCCTGTCGAGCCGGCCGCCCCCGCAGCCACGCCCTTGCGTTCCAGTTCCCGATGACGTTTTGACACCGGCCAGCCAGCCTGCGCAAGGGCACTGCCCATCATTTCGGCAAGCGCGACCGAGCGGTGTTGCCCTCCGGTACAACCGAAGCCGATGGAGAGATGGGCCTTGCCCTCCGCAAGATGGGCCGGAAGCAGAAGAAGAAGAAGATCTTGCAACTTCTGGAAGAATTCGGCGAACCGCGGGTCGGCGCGGATATGCGCGGCCACCGCGGGGTCGCGCCCGTCCAGCGCGCGCAACGCCGCATTCCAGTGGGGATTCGCAAGAAACCGGCAGTCGAAGATCATGTCGACACCGCGCGGCACGCCACGCTTGTAGCTGAAGGACTGGACCGAGACGGCAAGCCGACCCGGCGTATCATGGTCGAACCAGCGAATGATGTCGGCCTTCAGATCATGGGGCGAAAGCTCGGTCGTGTCGATCAGATGATCGGCGCGGACGCGGATCGGCGCCAGCAGGTCAAGTTCCCGCTCGATCCCCTCGACCGGGCTTTCGACCGGGGCCAGCGGATGGCGACGGCGGGTTTCGGAAAACCGCCGGATCAGCTCGGTCGCGCCGCAGTCGAGATAGAGCACCTCCAGCACGACGCGAGGGTCGCGGGTCAGAAGGTCGATCAGTTCGATCAGCGCTGTCGCATTGAAGTCGCGGTTGCGCACATCGAGGCCAAGCGCGATCGGCCGGTCGAGCGGCGGGCCGTCGAGAAGACGCGGCACCAGCGACAAGGGGATGTTGTCGATGCCCTCATAGCCCAGATCCTCCAGCACGCGGATCGCCGTTGTCCGCCCGGCGCCAGAGGGGCCGGTGACAAGGATCAGGTGATGTTCAAGACCGGGGTCGACCATGGAAACACCCAGCTTCACGCCTGCCGACCATCGGCAAGCCAGAGAAGCAACGACTCGGCAAGATGGGGATTTCGCGGTCGCAGCACAAGCGGAAGCGTACATCCCAGAAACGTGATCTGACGATGCGGCGGCAGCCGGTCGGGTTCTTCGCGCTCCAGATCGACCACAAGGGCCAGTGGAACCCGGTCGAGCGGTTCGGCCCTGAGCAGACCGACGCCGCGCGCCTCGATCAGGCCGCGGATGGCGGCGGGTGCGCTGGCAAGCAGCAGGCCGCCCGGCTCTGCACAAAGCTCGGTCCGGTCGTCGGCGACGAGACGGGCGCCGAGCGCGATCATCCGCAGTGCAAGGCCGGACTTGCCCGATCCCGAAGGCCCGGTG
Source organism: Rhodobacter sp. (assembly GCA_039808125.1). GTDB lineage: Bacteria > Pseudomonadota > Alphaproteobacteria > Rhodobacterales > Rhodobacteraceae > Pseudogemmobacter. The sequence continues at coordinate 12,828 of JBDHSO010000017.1, forward strand.
ATCAGGACGGCCCGGCCGCAATGCGCCACGCAGGAGGCGTGCAGGACCAGGACCTCCGGGTACGCGGGGTCGGGATCCGGCGCCGCGGTCACACCGGCAAGCCCACCACGAAGCGGGCGCCGAGGGGTTCCGAGTTCAGGTCGGCCGCGGTCGGGCGGATGTTCTCGGCCCAGATCACCCCGCCATGCGCCTCGACGATCTGTTTCGAGATCGAAAGCCCGAGGCCGGAGTTGTTGCCGAAATGGGTGGACGGGCGGTCGGAATAGAACCGCTTGAACACCTTGGTCAGTGCCTGTTCGGGAATGCCCGGACCGGTATCCTCGACCACCACCAGCACGCGGTTGTCGCGCCGCCGGGCCCAGACGCGCACGGCATCTCCGTCCTCGCAGAAGGAAATCGCATTGGTGATCAGGTTCACGAAGACCTGCGCCAGCCGCGCCTCCAGCCCGCGGATCATGATCGGCTCTGCCGGCAGGTCTGTGATGAAGTCTACGCCCTTCTCCGCCGTCTGCTTGCCAAGATACTGGCCAAGGTTGGAAAGCGTCTTGATAAGGTTGAATTCCTCTTCCTGTTCCTTGACCAGTTCGCTGTCCAGCCGCGATGCGTTGGAGATATCGCTGACCAGGCGGTCCAGGCGGCGGACGTCATGCTCGATCACGTCGAGCAGTTTCTCGCGATGCTCTTCCTTCTTCACCATGCGCAGCGATCCCACGGCCGAGCGCAGCGAGGCGAGCGGATTCTTGATCTCATGCGCGACATCGGCGGCGAATTGTTCGTTGGCGTCGATCCGGTCGTACAGCGCGGCAACCATGCCGCGCATGGCGACCGACAGGCGGCCGATCTCGTCGGGGCGGGCGGCCAGATCGGGAATGCGGACGCGGCCCGCCGAAATGCCGCCATGGTCGCGGTCGCGCCCGACCTCTGCGGCAACGGCCAGGTCGGACAGAGGATTGGCGATGGTGGAGGCAAGCACCAGCGACAGGCCGATCGAAACCACCAGCGCCACCACGAACATTTGCAGGATCTGCTCGCGCTCGTTGCGGACAAGGCGGTCGATCTCGCCCTCGGCGGTGGTCAGCGCGACCACACCCGCAACCTGTCCGCCGACAAGGATCGGCGTCGCCACGGAAAAGAGCGTGCCGCCGGCCGGATCGTGCCCGGTCCGTGCCGCGTTCTGGCCCTTGACGGCGGCCGGGATGACCGCCTGCACAAGGTCGTCGCGGTCGACGCCCGAAGGCGCACCGTTGCCTGCCGTCAGAACCAGCGAAACACCGTCCCAGACGGTGTTGAGAAAATCGGTTATGAAGGTCGATCTGTCCGACGACCCCAGCGGCGAGGCCCCCTCCGGCGTACCGACACGCGTGGCCAGCACCCGACCCGAAAGGTCGTAGACCGAAACCTCGACCCCCGCGCCCGGGCTGATGGCCGACAGCAGCGCCGCATGGTCCACCGCCGCCAGCGATCCGGCGGAAGCTTCCTGCAACTCGAACAGGTTGGCGACCAGCTCGGCCTCCCGCACCAGCGCGGCCTCGCGCTGGAGGACCATGCTGTCGCGGAACGGGTTCAGGAAGAGGACGCCGCCGACCAGGACGACCAGCGCCATCAGGTTGAAGATGACGATCTTGCGCGCCAGCGGACTGCGGTTCAACCCGATCAGCCCGCGCCGAACCCGGGCCTCGCCGCCCTGGCCAGCGATGCCGTCGGGCGAGACCCAGTCCTCGCCCAAGAGCACCTCGCCGGCCTTGCGTGGACGCGGATCATCCATGGCGATGCGGGGGAGCGCGGTCATTCTTCGTTGTAGCGATAGCCGATTCCGTACAGCGTCTCGATGGCGGAGAAATCGTCGTCCACGCTCCGCATCTTCTTGCGCAGCCGCTTGATATGGCTGTCGATGGTCCGGTCGTCGACATAGACATTGTCGTCATAGGCGACGTCCATCAGCTGATCGCGCGACTTGACGATCCCCGGCCGCTGCGCCAGCGCCTGCAGAAGCAGGAATTCGGTCACGGTCAGCGTGACGTCCCGACCCTTCCAGGAGACGGCATGGCGCAGGGGATCCATCCGCAGATGCCCGCGTTCGATGATCTTGTTTTCTTCCGTCACCGGCACGTCGCCCGCGGCAACCGCATCCTGCCGGCGCAGCAGCGCGCGGATGCGCTCGACCAGCAGCCGCTGGCTGAACGGCTTCTTGACGTAATCGTCCGCGCCCATGCGCAGGCCGAGCACCTCGTCGATCTCGTCATCCTTCGAGGTGAGGAAGATGATCGGCATGGCGGTCTTCTGTCGCAAGCGCTGCAACAGATCCATCCCGTCCATCCGGGGCATCTTGATATCCAGCACCGCCATGTCGGGCAGGCGCCGGTTGAAGGCATCGAGGGCCGACTGGCCGTCGTTATAGGTTTCAACCTCGAAGCCCTCGGCTTCGAGCGTCATCGAGACGGACGTCAGGATGTTCCTGTCGTCGTCCACAAGGGCGATCCGCGACATGCTCTGTGTTATCCTGCTCTGGTTATGTTTTTTCGTCATTCTCCGCAAATAGGGCGCCGGAAGCAACATAAAAGCGAATCACCCGGGCCTTCCTGCCCTTATCCGAACACGATATTTGCAAACCAATGACTAATTTGCCTCAGTTTGCCTTACTGCGTGACCGGCCCGCAACTGGTTGCGCTAACGCTGGATTGGTTGCGCTAACCGTTGAAATCGCGCCTGTTCGGCTGCGCAAGGGGCGTGATATATCCGTTACGCAAGGCCCCCGCACATTTCGCGGCCTGCCTTCGGCCCCCTTGGCCCGGGGTCGTCCAGGAAACCCACGCCGCGGCGCCATGGCCCGCGGAGAGACGGAGCTTGCAGGACATGACAATGAACGGACGTGTGAATCCGAAACGCACCCTTGAAGACCAGGGCATCACCGGCGCCGCCGCCGTCCATTACAACTATCTCGAACCTGCACTTGTCGACGCCGCGATCACCCGCGGCGAGGGCCAAATCGGCAAGGGCGGCGCCTTCCTCTGCACGACAGGCCAGTTCACCGGCCGGTCGCCGAAGGACAAGCACGTCGTCCGCACCCCGTCGGTCGAAAACACCATCTGGTGGGAAAACAACGCCGCCATGTCGCCCGAACACTGGGCGCAACTGAAGGCCGACATGCTGGAGCATGTGAAGGGCCGCGAACTTTTCGTCGAAGACCTTTATGCCGGCGCCGACCCCGCGCACCGCGTCGACGTGCGCATGGTGACGGAACTGGCCTGGCACGGCCTTTTCATCCGGCATCTGCTGCGCCGCCCCGCACGCGAGGAACTGGACGGCTTCCTGCCGGAATGGACCATCCTCAACCTTCCCTCGTTCAAGGCCGATCCGAAACGGCACGGCAGCCGCAGCGACACGGTGATCGCGCTGAACTTCGACGAGAAGATGGTGCTGATCGGCAATACCGCCTATGCCGGCGAAAACAAGAAATCGGTCTTCACCATTCTGAACTATCTTCTGCCCGAAAAGGGCGTGATGGCGATGCATTGCTCGGCCAACCATGCGATCGGCGATCCCGACGACACCGCCGTCTTCTTCGGCCTGTCTGGCACGGGCAAGACCACACTGTCGGCCGATCCGTCCCGCACGCTGATCGGGGATGACGAGCATGGCTGGTCGGACAAGGGCACCTTCAACTTCGAAGGCGGCTGCTATGCCAAGACCATCCATCTCTCGCCCGAGGCAGAGCCGGAAATCTACGGCACCACGACGCGCTTTGCGACCGTGATCGAGAACATGGTCTGGGATCCCGAGACCTTCGATCTCGATTTCGCCGACAACAGCCTGACCGACAACATGCGCTGCGCCTATCCGCTGGAGTATATCTCCAACGCTTCGGCCACCGGCCTGGGCGGGCTGCCGAAGAACGTGGTTCTGCTGACCTGCGATGCCTATGGCGTGCTGCCGCCCATTGCGCGGCTGACCCCGGCGCAGGCGATGTATCACTTCCTGTCGGGCTTCACCTCGAAGACGCCGGGAACCGAGCGTGGCGTGGTCGAGCCGATCCCCACCTTCTCGACCTGCTTCGGCGCCCCCTTCATGCCGCGCCGCCCCGAGGTCTACGGCAAGCTGCTGCAAAAGAAGATCGCCGAGACCGGCGCCTCCTGCTGGCTGGTGAACACCGGCTGGACGGGCGGCAAATACGGCACCGGCCGCCGGATGCCGATCCGCGCGACCCGGGCATTGCTTGCCGCTGCGCTGAACGGTTCGCTGGCGAAGGCGACGTTTCGCAAGGATCCGAACTTCGGCTTCGAAGTGCCGGTTTCCGTTCCGGGGGTGGAGGATTCGCTTCTGAATCCGCGCGAGACCTGGGCCGACAAGGCCGCCTATGATGCCCAGGCCAAGGCGCTGGTCGAGATGTTCTCGAAGAACTTCGCGCAATATGTGGCCTATATCGACGACGACGTGAAGGCCGCCGCCATCGGCTGAACCGCAGCAGCGACATCGACGGCGCATCCTCGCGAGGGGTGCGCCCGTCAGATCGCCGGCCCCGCCGCGGCCTGACCCCAGCCGAACAGTCCCCAGGCGGCCAGCGCCAGCACGGAATAGCGCGCGGTCTTGGCCAGCACGACCAGGGGCAGGAACAGCGCGAAGCGCAGCCGCATCAACCCGGACAGCGCCACGATCAGATCGCCGCCGGGCGCCCAGCTCAAAAGCAGGGTCCAGGCGCCCCAGCGCGCGAACCAGGCCTGCGCCCGGGCCAGCCGTCCGGGCGAGACGGGAAAAAGCCGTGACGACACCAGCGCATCCGCGCCCCGGCCCAGGCCATAGGTCACGCAGGCGCCCAATGTGTTGCCGACCGAGGCGACAACCACCAGCCAGACCGCCGGGCCTCCCGCGGCCAGAAAGCCCAGGAATACAGGCTCGGACTGCATCGGTAACGGCGTGGCGGCCACGAAGGCTGCGAGAAATGTCGCCGCCAGGCCGATCATGCCGCCGCGGCCGCGCAAAGGCGGCGGGATGACATGTCCGGGCCACGGGCCGGTGGCAGGCCCGGTCCCGGACAGGCTGTCGTCACTTCGATTCGACCGTGGCCAGATCGTCGTTCTGCACCGGCCGCGGCTCGCGCGGCGGACGGCCGATCACCTCGCGCAACTCGTCCAGTTCGATGAAATTATCGGCCTGGCGGCGCAACTCGTCGGCGATCATCGGCGGCTGGCTGCGAATGGTAGAGACCACGGACACCCGCACCCCCTGCCGTTGCAGGCTTTCGACCAGCGGCTTGAAATCGCCGTCGCCTGAAAACAGCACCACATGATCCAGCCGCGGTGCCAGTTCCATGGCATCGACCGTCAGTTCGATGTCCATGTTGCCCTTCACCTTCCGCCGTCCCTGGCTGTCGGTGTATTCCTTGGCCGGCTTCGTGCGCATGGTGAAGCCGTTGTAGTGCAGCCAGTCGACCAGCGGGCGGATGGGCGAGTATTCCTCGTTTTCCAGCAGCGCGGTGTAGTAGAACGCCCGCAACAGCTTGCCGCGCCGCATGAACTCCATCCTCAGGAGCTTGTAGTCGATGTCGAACCCCAATGCCTTCGCAGCGGCATATAGATTCGATCCATCAATGAACAGCGCAAGCCGTTCGTCCTTGTAAAACATCTGTATTCCCCTCGAAAGTGTGCTCCTCGAAAGCGTCGCCACAATTCACGCGAAACTACGTGCTCGTGAAGAAATCCATCATAGGAACAGGCCGTGGATAATGGCGGAGCCTGGGGTCGATGAGAAGACTATATGGCATGAGTTATCACAATCCCAACAGCCCCGGATCATTTCTTCTTGCACTGGGCGCGAACCAACCGTTCGGCGATCTGCTTCCGCACCAGACCCTGCAGGCCGCGCTTGATCTGCTGAAAAGCGAAGAATCGTTCGATATCAAAGCAGTTAGCCGATTCTGGCGGACCCCGGCCTTTCCCGCCGGGGCCGGGCCGGATTTCGTGAATGCGGCCGCCCTGGCCAGCCTTCCCGAGCCGGTTGACGTAGCGTCAGTTCTGACCGCCCTGCACCGGGTCGAGGCACGCTTCGGACGCGAGAGGCGGCAACGCTGGGGCGGGCGGACGCTGGATCTCGATCTGCTCGCAAAAGGTGATTCGGTCCTGCCGGATTCCGCCACCCAGGACCGCTGGCGCGCGCTGGCCCCGGACCGCCAGGCGGTCGAGGTGCCGGACCGGCCGATCGTGCCCCATCCCCGACTTGCCGATCGCGCCTTCGTTCTGGTTCCCTTGGCCGAAGTAGCGCCCGACTGGCGCCATCCCCGCACCGGCCTTACGGTGCGCGAAATGCTGGAGGCGCTGCCCGCGGCGGATCGCGATGCGGTGATCCCGCTTTGATGTGGCGGATTTCCGCCTTGTCAAGCGGGAACATCCGGCTTAGATAGCGGGCTTCCGTAAGCTTGTCTCGTAGAGCTTACCCCATAGGTGGAGTGCCCCCATGGCCCGCGTGACGGTCGAAGACTGCGTTGACAAGGTTCCGAACCGCTTCGAATTGGTGATGCTGGCGGCACACCGCGCCCGCGAGATCGCGGCGGGATCGCCCGTGACCATCGAGCGCGACAACGACAAGAACCCCGTCGTCGCCCTGCGCGAGATTGCCGACGAGACCCAGATCGCCGGCGTCCTGCGCGAGCGGATGATCGAAAGCTACCAGACCCAGATCGAGGTCGACGAACCGGAAGAAGACCAGATGGCGCTTCTGATGGCGGGCGAGATCGACCGGCCGGTGCAGGACGACATGTCGGAAGAGAAGCTGCTGCGGGCCTTGATGGAAGCGCAGGGCGAGCACTGAGGCCCCTGCCCTGCGAGCTGTATGGCGATGATTGACGTTGAAGACCTCATCGCCCTCGTCCGCAACTACAATCCGCGGTGCAATGCCGATCTGATCCGTCGGGCCTATGCCTACGGAATGAAGATGCACGAGGGCCAGCTCCGCAAGTCGGGCGAGCCCTATTTCACCCATCCGGTGGCGGTCGCCGCGATCCTGACCGAGATGCGGCTGGACGATGCCACGATCGTCACCGCGCTGCTGCACGACACGATCGAGGATACCCGCTCGACCTATGCCGATATCGCCCGGCAGTTCAGCCCCGAGGTGGCCGAACTGGTCGACGGGGTCACGAAGCTGACGAACCTGCAACTGTCCAGCACCCAGAACCAGCAGGCGGAGAACTTCCGCAAGCTGTTCATGGCCATGTCGCGCGATCTGCGGGTGATCCTGGTCAAGCTGGCCGACCGTCTGCACAACATGCGGACAATCAAGTCGATGAACCCCGACAAGCAGGGCCAGAAGGCGCGCGAGACGATGGAGATCTATGCGCCGCTGGCCGGGCGCATGGGCATGCAGTGGATGCGCGAGGAGCTGGAGGATCTGGCCTTCCGGGTCCTGAACCCCGAGGCGCGCAATTCGATCATCCGCCGCTTCATCACGCTGCAACGCGAAACCGGCGATGTGGTCCACAAGATCACCGCCGACATCCGCATCGAACTCGACAGGGCGGGCATCGACGCCGATGTCTATGGCCGCGCGAAGAAACCCTATTCGGTCTGGCGCAAGATGCAGGAAAAGGACCTCGCTTTTTCCAGCCTGTCCGACATCTACGGCTTTCGCGTCATCTGCGCCTCGGTCGCCGACTGCTACCGCATCCTGGGCGTGATCCACCAGCGCTGGCGCGCGGTTCCCGGGCGGTTCAAGGACTATATCAGCCAGCCCAAGAACAACGGCTACCGCTCGATCCACACCACCGTCTCGGGCCGCGACGGCAAGCGCGTCGAGGTGCAGATCCGCACCCGCGAGATGCACGAGGTGGCCGAATCGGGCGTTGCCGCGCATTGGTCCTACCGCGAGGGCGTGCGCGGCCGGAACCCCTTTGCCGTCGATCCCGCGAAGTGGATCGCGCAGCTGACCGAGCGGCTGGACGAAACCGATCACGACGAGTTTCTCGAAAATGTCAAACTCGAGATGTATTCCGATCAGGTCTTCTGCTTCACGCCCAAGGGTGACGTGGTGCAATTGCCGAGAGGAGCGACGCCGCTGGATTTCGCCTATGCCATCCACACCCGCATCGGGAATTCGACGGTTTCCGCCAAGATCGACGGAATCCGCGTGCCCTTGTGGACAAGGCTGCGAAACGGCCAGTCGGTCGAGATCATCACCGCCGAAGGCCAGCGCCCGCAGGCCGCCTGGATCGAACTGGTGACGACCGGCCGCGCCAAGGCCGCGATCCGCCGGTCGCTGCGCGAGGAAGACCGCGGGCGCTTTGTCAAGCTGGGGCAGGAACTGGCACGGGCCGCCTTCGACCATGCCGGCAAGAAGGCCACCGACAAGGCGCTGCGCACGGCGGCCAAGATGCTGGGCTGCACCGACGAACAGGATCTGCTGGCCCGGCTTGGCAGCGCCGAGATCGCCGCGCGCAAGGTGGTCGAGACGCTTTATCCAGAACTCTTCCTCGGCACCCCCGAGGAGGTGGACGGAATACTGCCCGTCCTCGGCCTGGCCGACGACCGGCTTTTCCGCCGGGCGCCCTGCTGCCAGCCCCTGCCGGGCGAGCGGATCGTGGGCATCACCTATCGCGGCAAGGGCGTGGTGGCCCATGCCATCGACTGCCCCGCCCTGGCCGAGTTCGAAAGCCAGACCGACCGCTGGGTCGACCTGAAATGGAAGGCGGGCCGGCATGCGCCGGTCAACACCGTCTCTCTGGAAATGACGATCTCGAACGATGCCGGCGTCCTTGGCCGGATTTGCACGTTGATCGGTGAGCAGAAGGCAAATATCTCCGATCTGCGGTTCGTCGACCGCAAGCCGGATTTCTTCCGGCTGATCGTCGATACCGATCTTCGCGATGTCGAACATCTTCACATGTTGATGACGGCGCTTGAAGCCGACACCGACGTGGCGCAGATCGGCAGACACCGTGACTTGACACGCAAGCCCTAGCGGGCCACTGCCATCAGGCAAGCTGGGGAAGGACGATCTTGGTCTTCAAGCGCAGAGAACCGCTCAGATGGGGCCCGTGGCTGCGCGAGCAGATCTATCCACGGGCCGGCTTTAAGCGTTCGACACGCTACATCCTGCACCGAATGAAGCGGCTTCCCGACCAGCCCCATCGCGTGGCACGGGGGGTCTTTGCGGGCTCCCTGATCGGTTTCCTGCCCCTGCCGGGGTTGCAGTTCGTCGGCGCCTGGATCGCGGCGCGGCTGGTGCAGGGCAATCTGCTGGCCGCACTGCTGGCGACCTTCAACACCAACCCGATCACGACGCCCTTCTTCGCGGTTCTGGCGATGACGCTGGGCCACTGGATTCTGGGCATCGACAAGCCGCTGAACGCCGAATACATCGGCCGCGCCTTCGTCGATGCCGGCCATGACCTGTGGTATAATTTCATGGCGCTGTTCGGCCCTGAGCATACGCGCTGGGACGGGTTGATCAATTTCTGGCACGAGATCTATCTGCCCTATTTCATCGGCGCGCTGGGGCCGGGGATCATCCTGTCGGCCATCGGCTATTACATCACCATTCCGCTGGTCACGGCCTATCAGAAGGCACGGGCTGCCAAGGCCAAGGAGCGGGCGGAACGCCGGGGCAAGCTGCGCGCCATGGTGCAGGGCGCGGCGGGCCGGGTGAAGTCGCGCCGCGACAGCGGCACGGAAATCGGTGCCAGGACTGATGACGACAGTCCGCGTTCACCCTAATGTCGGGCCCGTCCGGTACCTTCCGGGCGCGCAACAGGAGAGGCAGATGACATACAGGGGCAAGTTGCGGCTGGGGGTCAACATCGACCATGTGGCAACGGTGCGGAATGCCCGAGGTTCGGCCTGGCCCGACCCGCTGCGCGCTGCCATCCTGGCCGAGGCTTCCGGCGCCGACGGGATCACCGCGCATCTGCGGGAAGACCGCCGCCACATCCGCGACGCCGACATGGAGGCGCTGCGGGCCGGCATCGGCATTCCGCTGAACTTTGAATGTGCGGCGACCGAGGAAATGCAGTCCATCCTCCTGCGCCTGTTGCCGCATGCCTGCTGCCTCGTCCCCGAACGGCGCGAGGAACGCACGACCGAGGGCGGACTTGACGTCGCGGGCGAAGAGGCACGGCTCCGGGCGTTCGTCGCGCCGCTGCGCGAGGCGGGCATCCGGGTGTCGATGTTCATCGGCCACGACCCGCGCCAGATCGAGGCGTCGGCCCGGATCGGAGCGGCTGTGGTCGAATTGCATACCGGCCATTATTCCGATCTGCACGCCGAAGGCCTGCAGGGCGAGACAGAGGCCGAACTCACCGCGCTGGCGCGGGGCGCGGCGCTGGCCGCCAGCCTGGGGCTGGAGGTACATGCGGGCCACGGGCTGACCTATGAGAATGTCGAACCCGTCGCCGTGATTCCCGAACTCATGGAGTTGAACATCGGTCATTTCCTGATCGGCGAGGCCATTTTCCGCGGTCTCGGCCCCGCGATCGAGGAAATGCGCCGGCGCATGGATGTGGCGCGCGGGTCCTGACCGTCGCCCTCCGGAAGCCGGCCGTCAGCACCGCGGCACAAAATGCCTGTTGACGCCTTCACAGCGCCGTGATCGACTTCAGGCGCAAATTGCCGCACCCATGGAGCATCCGAATGCGCAACAAGACACTTCTCGTCATCCTGGGGGTGATCTCGATCATCGCCGGGTTCTTTGCGATCCTGAATCCGCTGGCCGGATCGCTCGCGGCAACATTGATCGCCGGCTGGGCCTTCCTGATCATCGGCGTCATCGAGATCGTCGCGGTGTTTCAGGAAACCACCTGGGGCAGCCGCATCTGGGCGCTGATTCTCGGCCTTCTGGCCATCCTCGCCGGCATCAGCCTGCTGGCCGATCCGCTAGGCGGCGTGATCAGCCTGACCTATGTTCTGGCGATCCTGTTCCTTGTTTCGGGTGTGTTCAAGCTGATCGCTGGTTTCGGCCTCGCATCGGGCAACGGAAAATGGCTGGTCATCCTGTCCGGCGCGCTCTCGCTGCTGCTGGGCATTCTGATCCTCGCCTATTTCTCCGCCGCCGCGCCCGCGGTTCTGGGCATCCTGTTGGGCGTCCAGCTGATCTCGGACGGGGCCTCGATGCTGGGCCTTGCCTATGCCGAACGGCAGAGCGCGAAAATCTGATGGCTGAGGGCCGCGTTCGCGCGGCCCTTACCCGCCGCCGGGGAGGGCGCGCATGATCCTCGGCATCGGCACCGACCTCGCCAATATCGAGCGGATCGAAGCCACCCTCGCCCGCTTTGGCGACCGTTTCCGCAACCGCGTCTTCACCCCCGCCGAACAGCGCCGCGCCGAGGCCCGCGTGCAGGTCGCTGCCACCTATGCCAAGCGCTGGGCGGCCAAGGAAGCCTGTTCCAAGGCGCTGGGTACCGGGCTGCGCATGGGCATCGCCTGGAAGGACATGGCCGTCACCAACCTGCGGTCGGGCCAGCCGGTGATGACCGTGACCGGTTGGGCCGCCCGGCGGCTAGCCAGCCTGACACCCCCCGGCCACGAAGCCGTGATCCATGTCACGCTGACCGACGATCACCCCTGGGCACAGGCCTTCGTCGTGATCGAGGCCCGCCCACTGGCCACGCCGTCTTGACCCCCGGGCGACCTGCGGCGGCTTGACACCGGAGCGCCCCGCGCGCAATGAGCGGCCCGCGGAACCCCAAGGGAACGAACCATGGCGACGAGGAAAAGCCAGAGCGGCTTTGTTGAGACGGTCAAGACCATCTTCTGGGCGCTGGTGATCGCGGGCGTGTTCCGCACCATCTTCTTTCAGCCGTTCTGGATTCCATCGGGTTCGATGAAGGACACGCTGCTGATCGGCGACTTTCTCTTCGTCAACAAGATGGCCTATGGCTATTCCAGCTATTCCTGCGAAGTTCCGGGACTGAAGATCAGCCTCTGCCCCTTCATCGAAGAGCGCTGGCTGGGTTCGGACCCCGAACGCGGCGATGTCGTGGTCTTCCGCCATCCGGTGACGGGCGAGGATTACATCAAGCGGCTGATCGGCCTGCCGGGCGATACGGTCCAGATGAAGAACGGCATCCTCTGGATCAACGGCAAGGAAGTCCCGCAGGAGCCGGCCGGCACTTTCGAAGAAGTGATGGAGCCACAGGGCCCGATGCGCAACCGCCCGCGCTGCGCCAACGGCGCCGTGGGCGACGGTGCGATCTGCCAGAAGGACCGCTTCATCGAGACCCTGCCCAATGGCGTGAAACATGATGTCCTGAACATCGACACCCATAGTTTTGCCGACAATACCGATGTCTTCACCGTCCCGCCCGGCCAGTATTTCTTCATGGGCGACAACCGCGACAACAGCCAGGACAGCCGGTTTCCTCAGGCCATGGGGGGGGTGGGCATGGTCCCGGCCGCCAATCTGATCGGTCGCGCCGACCGCATCATCTTCTCGTCGGCCGGCGCACGGCTTTGGTATTTCTGGACCTGGCGCGGCGACCGCTTCTACAAGGCGATCCAGTGAGGCTGTCGGCCGATCTCAAGGCGTTCCAGACCCGCATCGGGTATGAGTTCCGCCGGGCAGATCTGCTGGTCCGCGCCGTGACCCATGCCTCGATCGGCTCCGCCTCTCGCCCCGACAACCAGCGGCTGGAATTTCTGGGCGACCGGGTTCTTGGCCTCGTGATGGCCGAGGCGCTGCTGGCGGCCGATCCCGTCGCCGCCGAAGGCGTTCTGGCGCCACGGTTCAACGCCCTGGTCCGCAAGGAAATGTGCGCGGAAGTCGCCCGCGGGATCGACCTTGGGGCGGTGCTGAAACTTGGCCGGTCGGAGATGCTGTCGGGCGGGCGGCGCAAGGAGGCGCTTCTGGGCGACGCGATGGAGGCGGTGATCGCCGCCATCTATCTGGACGGCGGGTTCGAGGCCGCCCGGCGCGCCATCCTCGGGCTTTGGGGCGCGCGGATCGGTGCGGTGGAACCCGACGCCCGCGATGCGAAAACCGCGCTTCAGGAATGGGCGCAGGCCCGCGGCATGCCCCCGCCCGCCTATAGCGAAACGGCGCGGTCGGGCCCCGATCACCAGCCGCTGTTCACGGTGGAAGTGACCCTCGAAAACGGCGAACATGAGACGGCCCGGGCAGGATCGAAACGGATGGCGGAACAGGCGGCGGCGCGGGCGCTGCTGACACGGCTGGAGACGGGCGATGAGTGAGACGCGCGCGGGCTTCGTGGCCCTGATCGGCGAACCCAATGCGGGCAAGTCGACGCTGCTGAACCGGATGGTGGGGGCCAAGATCTCGATCGTCACGCACAAGGTGCAGACGACGCGGGCGCGCATCCGCGGGGTCTGCATGGAGGGGCAGACCCAGATCGTCTTCGTCGACACGCCGGGCCTTTTCCGGCCGCGCCGGCGGCTGGACCGCGCCATGGTCAAGGCCGCCTGGGGCGGGGCGGCCGATGCCGACATCGTGGTCCTGCTGATCGAGGCGCATCGCGGCCTGACCGAGGGCGTGGAGGCGATCCTTGCCCGAATCGGCAACGAATTGCCGCGCGACCGGCCGGTGGCGCTGGCCATCAACAAGATCGACCGGGTGAAGGCCGAGGTTCTGCTGGGTCTGGCACAGCAGATGAACGCCGCCTTCCCCTTCGCCAAGACCTTCATGATCTCGGCCGAACGCGGATATGGCGTGGCCGACCTGCGCGAATGGCTGGCCGAAAACCTGCCCGAAGGCCCCTGGTTCTATCCCGAGGATCAGCTTGCCGATCTGCCGCTGCGCATGATCGCCGCAGAGATGACGCGCGAGAAGCTGACGCTGCGGCTGCACGAGGAACTGCCCTATCAATTGACGGTCGAAACCGAGAAATGGGAGGATCGCGCCGATGGCTCGACCCGGATCGACCAGATCGTCTATGTCGCGCGCGATGGCCACAAGGGCATCGTCCTTGGCCAGAAGGGCGAGACGATCAAGGCCATCGGCCAGGCCGCGCGGGCAGAGATCGCGGCCTTTCTCGACCGGCCCGTGCATCTGTTCCTGACGGTGAAGGTGCGGCCGAACTGGCTGGAAGAGGCCGAGCGCTATTCGGAAATGGGCCTCGACTTCAAGGACGGCGACAGCTAGCGGGCGGCGAGGCGCGCGCCAGCGCCGATCCCGCGGTCCAGAGAACGCCCGCCAGGGCGATCAGCGTGACGGCGCCCTTCAGCACGGGATCCCTGCCGTTGCCCTTGGGGTCGAGCCGCAGCGCCAGCAAACCGGCCGCGGCCGTCAGCAGCGTAAGCCCCGCACCTCGCGACGGAAGAGCCATGGCCATGTCCTTTCTGCAGGCGATGGATGCCCTGCGCCTGAAGATATGGGGGCCGCGGGGGCGCCGGGGAAGAGCCTGCCTCAGCGACCGCGGGTAAAGGCCGGACCGCCGGGCCTGCGGCGCACCGCCAGCGAGACGGCGGCATAGACCGCGAACCCGACCGGGTGGCGCAGCGCCAGCGCCGCCAAGCCGCCCGCGGTCAGCGGCGCCTTGCCCTCGCGCGAGAGGATGCCGGGGAAACGGTCTTCCAGTTCCTTCACCCCAGCATCCTGCCGGCGGCGCACCTTCACCAGCGCGGCAAAACCCTCGACCATTGGCCAGTCATAGGCGGCCGGCACCTGCACCCGTTCCTCCGGCACGAACTGCAACCGCACGAAGGTGTCGTCAGAGATCAGCCGCGGAAAGTCGCCCCAGCGGGCGCGGCCGGCCGCATTCACCGCATAAAGCCCATAACCCGGGGCCACGGCGCGGTTGAACGGCAACCCCTGCCAGAACCGCGCATAGGCCCGTGTCACCCCGGACCGCGCGCGCGGGATCCTCGGCGTGGCGCCGGCATAGGTCGGCGTGGGGCGCGACAGCGCGGCCGCAATCTGCGGCAGGACATCGGGCGTCACCACGCAATCGGCGTCGAGATAGACACGGCAGCCCCCCGAAGCCGCCAGATCGCCGGCATCCAGCGCGCCGGGCTTCGACCCTTCGGCCAGATCCAGCACCGTCACCCGCCAGCCGTCCGGCACCGGCACCGCGCGCGCGGCCTCGGCCGTGCGGTCGCGGCATCCGTTCGCCACCACGATCACCTCTGCCCCGCCCGGTACGGGCCGGCTGGCCAGAACGGCCGACAGACAGCGGGCGATCCAGCCTTCTTCGTTCGAGGCGGGGACGATCACGCTCAGCACGCGGGGCATCCGCTGGCCAGCGCCCGCCAGCGCGGGTTTTCATCGGCCAGATGGCGCAGCGCCCCCCAACTGCCCCATTTGCCCGGCGCATATACATCGACAAAGGCATTGAACGGCGCATCCGTCGCGGCAGCCCACCCCTCCAGCATCTCGGCATAAAGCGCGCCCATGCCGGAAGTATAGTTCAGATGGGTGAAGAAGGCGGTCAGCGCGGGATCGTCGACCGCCGCGCCCATGCCCACGACATGGCTGCCGCCTTCGTACATGGCAAGCTTCAGCCCGTATTGCGTCGCGACGGCCCGGTGGTAGGGCAGGATGTCGGTCAGAAACGACCGGACGGTATCTTCGGGCCGGCCGGTGGTGCTGCCATCACGCAATTCGGCCAGGGCGCGCGCATCGGCCAGATCGTAGCGGTGCGCCGCGACATAAGCGGCGGCCTCGTCTTCCGTCAGATGCGCGGCCCCCGCCCTGGCCGCGGCCTCGCTTTCCGTGAGCCAGCCCTTGACCGCCGGCACCTTTTCCTCGGACCCGAGCAATGCCGCAAAATAGCCCGTCACCGCATAGGCATCGAAGGATTGCACCGGCGGCGGCTTGCCTTCACCCACCACGCGGGGGGCATTGAGGATCTGATCCTCCACTCCCTTGTTGCCGGTCTGCGTCGCCACCACGCGCACCAGCCGGCCGGAACCCAGAACCTCGGTCCAGACCGCCATGATCTCGGCCGCGCGCATGCCATAGAATTGCAGCCAGGAATATTGCTGGTTCCAGCGCGCCATGGCCTGATCCTCGGCCCATTGCGCCTGACCGAACTGCCAGTTCCAGACCTCGTTGGAATATTCCAGCCAGACCCGCAGCCCGGGGTCGAGATCCCGCGCGACGACATCGGCCATCTCGCGCACGAGGGCATCGTCGGCGCCGTGCGGGATATTGATCCAGGGTTCGGCCCGCAGGCGATTGGCCAGCGCGACGATGACCTCGACCGGCACGCCCCGGCGCGCCCAGGAATAGTCGTCGGGACGCGGGCGGTCGGCAACGGTGAAGACCGGGGAATTGTTGGTGGCCAGCCAGTCCATGAAGCGCAGGCCCCGCACGCCCTCGATCCGGGCCAGCCAGTCGGGATTGAAGATTTCGCCGGCGCCCAGCGCCGCCTCGCGCTCTTCGCGCAGGATGCGGATGTGGCGCAGGGGATCAGCCGCGTCGGTCTCTGTCAGAGTCAGTTCCACACCGCCCGGGCCGGGCGTATAGTCGAAGCTGGCCCGACCCGGCTCCTGCACCACATTCGTGGCCCGGCCGCCGATCCGCAACTCTCCCTTGCCGTCATGGAGCAGCAGGTAGCGGCCGGTCACGCCGCCGGTATCGGCGGGCAGATCGGTCAGGACCAGCGTGGCGATGCCGGTGATCTGATCGGGAATCCGGATGGGCCACCCCTGGGGGTCAAGCGCACCCGCCGCCCGCAGCTCCGCCTCCTCCCAGCCGCCCCATTGCCCGGGCAGATGGCCGACCCAGGGCCGCGCCGTCTTCATCACGTCGAGAAAGGGCTGCTGCACCGACCAGTCGTTCACGCCGGCCAGACCCAGCGAAAGGGCGGGATTGGTGATCTTGGTGAAGACCGCGGCCTCTGCGGCGACGGGATCGGCGCCGGTCTCCGCCGCGGGTTCAAGGGCCGGGTCAGGGGCCGCTCCGGGCGGCGGGGCCGGCGGTTCCGCATCCGCCGGGCCGGGTTCCGCTGGCGAAGGCCCGGCCGTGGGTCCGGCGGGTTCGACCGCAGGCACGGGCGTGACCGGCGGCGGAGGGGTCGCGGCAAAGGCCGACACCGCCTCCCATGCAACCTGTTGCAGCGCCTTCGCCTGAGCCTCGGTGATCACTGAGGCACGGTTCGGCCAGATCCGGAGCAGCCGTGCCGGCAGCCCCTCGGGCGAACGGCCGGTCAGCGCGGCCAGTTGCACCATGGCCACGAAGTACTGGCCCTTGCCATTGGGGTGAATCCCGTCGTCGAACATCTGCCCCAGGCTGTCGATGCCCGGCACCCCGCCCGCCTCGATCCGCTCGGACAGTAGGGAAAAGGCCTGACCCGCCGGGATGATCGCGGCCACCTCGCCGGCAGCCATGCGCCACTGCGGCAGATCCGCCGCAATCGCCGCCCGCCACGCGGCCGCATCCGTGCCGGCGATCTCGGGCCAGGTCTCGTAAAGCCAGACCTTCGCCTCGGGGCTTGCCGCATGGGCGGCACCGGCCCAGCGGGCGACGAGTTCGGCGCTGTTCGCGTCGCGCACCTGATCGGCGATCGGCTGCGCCTCTGTCAGGATCAGCGCCCCCACATCGTCCGCCACCAGCGCAGCGCGCGCATCGAAGGCGGCTTCGGCGGAATGGTCCCAGTTCCAGGCCAGCGATGCGCCCGGGATCACCTGCGCCTCGATCGTGGCCGTCTCGCCCATCGCGGCAAGCCCGGATTCGACCATGCGCGGCAGATCCGATCCGACAAGGGAATGGCCGACGAACAGCACCTTGGCCAGTAGCGAGAACAGCGACATGATCACTCCGCCTGCGAAACGCCCGTCGCAGGATAGGACGTGACCACGCGCCAGACCACCTCTTGCAGCGCGCGGGCCGTATCGGGGGCCGGGGCCGTGGCCGCCGTGCCATCCGCTTTGCGCAGGGCGGCGGGCAGGCCGACGGGCGAGCGGCCATAGATCACCGCATAATGGGTGTTCGCGATCAGCCAGGCGCCGAGGTCGCTGAAATGGATCTCGTCGGCGAAAAGCGCATCGGTGCCGGCAAGCCCGGGAATTTCGCCAGCACGGGCCGCCCGCTCGACCGCAGCCATGACCTGCCCGCCGGGAATGACATGGATCACCCCCACGCCGGGCCGGGCCATCGCCTCACGCAGCAGCACGCCCTCCCACAGCGCGGGCAGATCGGCGTCCAACCGGGCCAGCCAGCCGGCCGGATCATCGCGCCGGTGCCAGGTCTCGTACAGATAGACCCGCACGGCGGGGTTGGCCCCGCGCGCGGCTTTCGCCCAATAGGCCAGCGCCGCGGCCGAGTCGTGATACCGGATGGCATCCTTCAACTCGACCATCTCGGTCAGCACCACGACGGGATAGCCGCCGCTGGCCAGCGCCTCATCGACCGGGCGGAAGGCCGGGCTGCCGTTTTCCTCTGCCATGCCGCGCACGTCTCCGGTCCGGTGCTCGCGCAGCGACACCCCCCAGCCAAGCTGGCTTGCATGGTCATGGCCGGCGAGTTGCGCCAGCATCGCCGGCATGTCGCGGCCGACGAGCGAATGGCCAAGGTGATAGACCGCCACCGCCCCCTCCAGCGGCGGCAGCGGTTGCGCATAGGCCGCGGCAAGGGCCGCCTCGTCCAGCCGGGCGGGCCGGTACAGGGCGACCAACCCCGCTGCAAGCAGCGCCGCCAGGGCAAGCCCCGATCCGATCCATCTTGCCCTGCGCACCGCATCCTCCCTTCACCCTGCCGAAACATCTGTTATCTAGGCCCGGGCATTTCCAGACGCCGTCCGCGACGCACAGCGCATTCGCGGGCCCAAGGAGGCGGAATGACGGTACATCTCTGGGTCCGGGCCGAGCAACGCCCGAATGAAGAACGGGTCGGACTGATGCCCGACGGCGTGGCGGCGCTGAAAGCCGCGGGGCTTCGCGTCTCGGTCGAGGAAAGCTCGGTCCGGGCGATTCCGATCGACGGCTATCGCGCCGCCGGCGCCGAAATCGTCGCCGAGAACGCCTGGCCGTCGGCGCCGCGCGACGCCATCATCTTCGGCCTGAAGGAACTGCCCGACGACGGCACGCCCCTGCCGCACCGTCACATCATGTTCGGCCATGCCTACAAAGGCCAGCCGGCCGGGCAGGTGCTGTTGCGGCGCTTCGTGGCCGGCGGCGGCACGCTTTACGATCTGGAATATCTGGTCGACACGGCCGGGCGCCGGGTTGCGGCCTTCGGCTATTGGGCCGGCTATGCCGGCGCGGCGGTCAGCCTGAAATGCTGGGCCGCGCAACAAGGGGGCGGCATCGCCGGCCCCGTCGCCAAGGTGCCGTCGCGGGCGGCCCTCCTCGCCGCGCTGAAGGCCGATTGTGCCGGGCTGGCGCCGCCCCGTGCGCTGATCATCGGCGCGAAGGGCCGCGTCGGCACCGGGGCCGCCGACCTCTGCGCCGCGATGGGGGTCGAAACCACGCTGTGGGACATGGCCGAAACCGCCTCCGGCGGCCCCTTCCCCGAAGTCTTGCAGCACGAAATCCTGCTCAACTGCATTCTCGCCCGTCCGGGCGCCCCGGTCTTCGTACCAGCCACCGCGCCGGCCGATCCCGCGCGCCGGCTGACGGTGATCGGCGACATCGCCTGCGACCCGACCTCGGATTTCTCGCCGATCAAGGTCTATGACCGCACGACGGACTGGGCCGCCCCGGCGCTGCGCGTGGCTGAACACCCGCCGCTCGACGTGACGGCGATCGACAACCTGCCCGCGCTGATGCCGGTCGAAAGCTCACAGGATTATGCGGCGCAGCTTTTGCCGACGCTCTTGCAACTGACCGATCTCGATTCCGGGGTCTGGGCCAGGGCCGGGGCCGATTTCGACCGGCACAGCGCCGGTCTCTGACGCGAATTCTCCGGACGGGCTTGCAGGATTTCATCCGGAATGCCTGCCGTCCGCCGGCAACAGGAAGGGAGAGACGCAATGACGATCCACTGGTGCGGAACCGGCCTGTCCTCGGGACCCGGCCTTCGCCGCCTGATCGAGACGGGCCTGCCCGTCGTGGTGTGGAACCGCACCGTCGCCCATGCCCGCGACATGGTGGGCGATCTGACCGGGGACATCCGCCCCTATACGCTCGACGCACTGACGGCGGCGCTGCAACCCGGCGACATCGCCATTTCCATGCTGCCCGCCGATCAGCATCTGGAGATCGCCCGGGCCTGCTTGGCCCGCGGCGCCAATTTCGTCTCGTCCAGCTACATCGCGCCAGAGATGCGTGCGCTGGACGGCGATTTCCGCGCGGCGGGCCTTGTCAGCCAGAACGAGATCGGTCTCGATCCCGGGATCGACCATCTGATGGCGCATGATCTGGTGACGCGCTACCGCAACAGCCGCGTCTACAGCCCCGAAAATGCGCTGAGCTTTACCTCCTATTGCGGCGGCATTCCGAAATATCCCAACGATTTCCGCTACAAGTTCAGCTGGGCTCCCGCCGGTGTGCTGAAGGCGCTGCGCTCGCCGTCGCGCAGCGTCAGGGATTTCGGCGAACTCCGCGTCGCGCGGCCCTGGGATGCGATCACCGCCTATGACGCGCCCCTGCCGCGCGCCGAAAGCTTCGAGGTCTATCCCAACCGCGATTCCTATCCGTTCATCGCGGATTACCGCTTCGATCCCGGCTGGAAGGTGAAGGAATTCGTCCGCGGCACCATCCGGCTGAACGGCTGGACCGAGGCCTGGACGCCGATCTTCCGCACCGTCGAGGCGCTGGAAGGCGCCCCCGCGGCCGAGATCGACGCGAAGTTGACCGCCATGGCGAACGACCTGCTGAAGACCAATGCCTATGCGCCGGGCGAACCCGATCGCGTGGTGCTGTTCGTCTCGCTCAAGGCGGAACGCGACGGGCGGGCGATCTTCCACGAAACCTGGGCGATGGATGCCTGGGGCGACGAGCGCAGCACGGCGATGGCGCGGCTGGTCTCGACGCCGGTTTCCTGGGCGGTCGAGGCCGTGGCCGCCGGCGACACTGCGCCGGGCGTCCATTCCGCACCACATGATCCGGCCCTTGTCACCCGCTGGCTGGGCGAGGTGGCGCGGCTGGCCCAATATCTCGAACGGGTCGATCACCTGGTCTGAGCGGCCGGGGGGCCGCCCCCCGGCCGTCCCCCTTTCCCCCGCACAAGACAGGCGACAGACGGATCATGGCCACCCCGCAGAACACCCGGCTCGGCATCCTGCTCATGGTCGCAACCTGCGCCATCTTTGCCGTGCAGGACGGGATCACCCGCCATCTCGGGGCGGCGGTGAACGTCTACATGGTGGTGATGATCCGCTTCTGGTTCTTCGCCCTCTTCGTCATCGCGGTTTCGCTGCGCGCGCCGGGGGGGCTGTCGCGTGCCGCGCGCACGGCACACCCGGTGCTGCAACTGATCCGCGGCCTCCTCCTCATCGCCGAAGTCTGCCTGATGGTCGTCGCTTTCGTGCGCCTCGGCCTGATCGAGACCCATGCGGTCTTCATCTGCTATCCGCTGCTGGTTGCGGCGCTGTCCGGTCCGATTCTTGGCGAAAAGGTGGGCTGGCGGCGCTGGCTGGCGGTTTTCGTCGGCTTCATCGGTGTGATCATCATCCTGAACCCGGGCGGCGGCGTGTTCAGCCCGGCGGCGCTGTTTCCCTTCGGGTCGGCGCTGATGTTCGCGATCTACGGCCTTCTGACGCGCTATGTCGCCCGGGACGATACCCCGGAAACCAGCTTCTTCTGGACCGGTATCGTCGGTGCCGTGGCGATCACGCCGCTGGGTCTGCTGCATTGGGTGCCGATGTCGGCCGGCGACTGGGGGTTCATGGCCATGCTCTGCCTGACCTCGGTCTTCGGTCACTGGCTGCTGATCCGCGCCTATGACCTGGCCGAGGCCTCGGCCATCCAGCCCTTTGCCTATCTGCAACTGCCCTTCGTCTCCATCGTGGGCCTGCTGTTCTTCAAAGAGACGCTGAAGACCAATGTCGTGATCGGCGCGGTCATCGTTGCGGCGGCGGGGCTGTTCACCCTGTGGCGCCAGCGGCTGCGCGAACAGCAGGCGCAGGACACCAAGGCCTGAGGCGGGCGGGAGCACACAGGCCGGCGAGGGCGGAATTCGCCCCCATCCGTCGCGGCACGGTTGCCCCCTTGCCGCCGCGGGCGTAAAACCCGGCTGCCGCCAGTGAGGAACCGTCATGTCCAGACCGAAGCCCGTCGTCCTTTGCATCCTTGACGGCTGGGGGATCGGCCCGGACCCGACGGTTTCCGCCCCCGCACAGGCGGATGTGCCGACGTTCAACCGCCTCTGGGCCACCTGCCCGCATTCGACGCTCACCACCTTCGGCCCCGATGTCGGCCTGCCGCGCGGCCAGATGGGCAATTCCGAGGTCGGCCACACCAATATCGGCGCCGGCCGCGTGGTGGCGATGGATCTGGGCCAGATCGACCTTGCCATCGAGGACGGCAGCTTCGCCACCAACCCCGCTCTGCGCGAATTCATCGCGGCAGTTCAAGGCACCAAAGGCACCGCGCATCTGGCCGGCCTCACCTCGCCCGGTGGCGTCCATGCCCATCAGGCGCATCTCATCCAGGCCGCCCGCATCATCGCGGCCGAGGGCGTGCCGGTGGCGATCCACGCCATCACCGATGGCCGCGACGTGGCCCCCACCTCGGCCGCGCAGCAACTGGCCGAGGTCGAGGCCGCCCTGCCCCCCGGCGCCCGCATCGTCACCGTGACGGGGCGCTACTTCGCCATGGACCGCGACAACCGCTGGGAACGGGTGGAGCAGGCCTACCGCGCCATCGTGCAAGGGCAAGGCGTCGCCCGCACCGCCACCGTGGCCGAGGCGGTTGCCAACGGCTATGCGGCCGGCAAGACCGACGAATTCCTGCCCGCCACCGTCATCGGCGACTATCAGGGCATGCGGGATGGCGACGGCCTCTTCTTCCTGAACTTCCGCGCCGACCGGGCGCGCGAGATTCTCGCCGCCATCGGCGATCCCGGTTTCGACGCCTTCCCCACCGGCCCGCGCCCGTATCTGGTGGCGCGGCTGGGGATGGTCGATTACTCGACCGCGCATGACGCCTACATGACCAGCATGTTCCCCAAGAAAGACATCGTGAACACGCTTGGCGAATGGGTGGCGAAACAGGGGCTGACGCAGTTCCGGCTGGCCGAGACCGAGAAATACCCCCATGTCACCTTCTTCCTGAACGGCGGCCGCGAGGCGCCTTTCGCGGGCGAGGACCGGGCGATGCCGAAATCGCCCAAGGTCGCCACCTATGACCTGCAACCCGAGATGAGCGCGGCCGAAGTCACCGACCGTTTCGTCGAGGCCATCGAACGCGGATTTGACCTGATCGTGGTCAACTACGCCAATCCCGACATGGTGGGCCATACCGGCAGCCTGCCCGCCGCCATCCAGGCCTGCGAGGCGGTGGACCTCGGCCTCACCCGCGCCGTGGCGGCGCTGGAGCGGGCGGGTGGCGCCATGGTGATCTGCGCCGACCATGGCAATTGCGACGTGATGGTCGATCCGGTAACGGGCGCGCCGCATACGGCCCATACGCTCAGCCCGGTGCCGGTCATCCTGGTGGGCGGGCCGGCGGGCACACGGCTGCGCGATGGCGGGCGGCTGGCCGATCTGGCGCCCACACTCCTGCAATTGATGAGCCTGCCGCAACCGGCGGAAATGACCGGGAAAAGCCTGATCATATGATCCGCGCCGGCGCCCTTGCCCTAGCCTTTGCCCTTCTGGCCGCCCCCGACGGCCTGCGGGCCGAGGATACCCCCGTGGCACAGGCCGCCGCACGCGCATCGGACGATCTGCGCAGCGCCGTGGCCGCCTTGCAGGAGGCAACGGCGGCGCGCGACCGCGTAACCGCCCTGACCCAGACGATCCGCGCTTATGAAGAGGGCCTTGCCGCCCTGCGCGAGGCGCTGCGCCAGGCCGAACTGCGCGAAGCCACGCTGAAACTGCGCTTCAACGCCAAGCGCGAGCAGGTCAGCCAGCTTCTGGCGGTTTTGGCCCGCATGGAACAAACGCCCGGGCCGCTTCTGCTGCTGCATCCCGGCGGGCCGCTCGGCTCCGCCCGGTCGGGCATGATGCTGGCCGAGGTGACGCCCGCCCTGCAGGCGCAGGCCATGGAGTTGAAGGCGGAACTTCAGGAACTGGCCGATCTGCGCGCCTTGCAGGCTGCCGCCGGCGAAACCCTGTCCTACGGCCTGAAGACGGCGCAGCAGGCAAGGACGGCGCTGTCGCAGGCGATCTCGGACCGGACGGAACTGCCCCGCCGCTTTACCGAGGATCCGCAGACCCTGAAGGACCTGCTGGAAAGCGCCGACACGCTGGAAAGCTTCGCCGCCGGCCTGGCCCTGAGTTCGGCCGAAGGCGGCTCGGCCCCGTCCTTCGCCAGTTCGATGGGGCGGCTGCCGCTGCCTGTCATCGGCACGCTGATCCGGCGCCCGGACGAGGCCGATGCCGCGGGCGTCCGCCGCCCCGGCATGACGCTGGCCACCCGCCCGCGGGCGCTGGTCACGGCGCCCTGGCCCGCAACAATCCGCTACCTCGGCCCGCTTCTCGACTACGGAAATGTGATCGTCCTCGAACCCGGAGACGGGTATCTGATGGTTCTCGCAGGCCTCGACACGGTTTATGGCGAGGTGGGAGAGGTCGTTGCCACCGGCGCACCCCTTGGCCTGATGGGAGGCGCCGATCCGGCAGACCCCGCGGGGGCTGGCGCACAGGGCACGGAAACGCTTTACTTGGAACTGAGACTGGGCGCCGCCCCGGTGGACCCGACGGAATGGTTCGCCGCAACCGCCTCGAGTGGAGATTGACGCCGGATGAACAAACTTGCCCTCGCCGCCGTTGGCGGTGTCCTTGCCGGAGTGGTTCTGACCAGCCAGGTCGGCCCCCTGATCGCCGAAGAAGCGGGCAAGGACAGTTCGGTCTACGAACAGCTCGACCTGTTCGGCAACATCTTCGAGCGGATCCGCAGCCAGTATGTCGAACCCGTCGACACCGAACAGCTGATCGAGGCGGCCATCAACGGCATGCTCACCTCGCTCGACCCGCATTCCTCCTATCTGTCCGCCAAGGACTTCGAGGACATGCAGGTCCAGACCAAGGGCGAATTCGGCGGCCTCGGCATCGAGGTGACGCAGGAAGAGGGCTTCATCAAGGTCATCGCCCCGATGGATGGCACGCCGGCACAGAAGGCCGGCGTCCTGGCCGGCGACTACATCACCCATGTGAACGGCGAATCCGTCCTGGGCCTGACGCTTGACGGCGCCGTCGACCTGATGCGCGGCCCGGTCGGTTCGGAAATCGTCATCACCGTCGTGCGCCAGGGCACACCCGATCCGTTCGATATCTCGATCATTCGCGACAAGATCAAGCTCAAGGCCGTGACCGGTCGCGTCGTCGGCGATGTCGTGGTGCTGCGCATCGCGTCGTTCGACGAACAGACCACCCCCGGCATGCGCGAGGCGCTGGACAAGGGCATCGCGGAACTGGGCGGCAAGGACAAGTTGCAGGGCGTGGTGATCGACCTGAGAAACAACCCCGGCGGCCTGCTGAACGAGGCGATCTCCGTCAGCGACGCCTTCCTCGATTCGGGCGAGATCGTCTCCACCCGCGGCCGCAACCCCGACGATGGCGAGCGTTTCAACGCAACCCCCGGCGACATGATCGACGGCAAGCCCATCGTGGTGCTGATCGACGGCGGATCGGCCTCGGCCTCGGAAATCGTGACCGGGGCGCTGCAGGACCATCACCGCGCGATCGTGGTCGGGACGAAAAGCTTCGGCAAGGGCTCGGTCCAGTCGCTGATCCCGCTGAAGGGCGATGGCGCAATGCGCCTGACCACGGCGCGCTATTACACGCCTTCGGGCCGCTCGATCCAGGCGCTGGGGATCTCGCCCGACATCGTGGTGCAGCAGCCGGCAAAACCGCCCGCCGGAACCGCCACGGAGGAGGAGGAGACCGCCGCCCGCCGGATGCGCAGCGAGGCCGATCTGCGCGGCGCGATCACCAATGATTCGATGACGGAAGACGAGAAGAAACAGTATCTCGAAGAGCAGCAGGCCGCCGAAGACGCCGCCAAGCTGCGCGACGACGATTACCAGCTTGCCTATGCCATCGACATCCTGAAAGGCCTGAGCACCTTCGTTCAGGACGACCAGAAGTAGGAGGCGGGGCCATGGCCGGGGACAATGCGGTGACGGCAGGCGATCTGCCCTATCGTCCCTGCGTGGGCGTGATGCTGATCAACCGCGAGGGCAAGGTCTTCGCGGGCCAGCGCATCGACAACCCCGCGCCCGCCTGGCAGATGCCGCAGGGCGGGATCGACAGGGACGAAAAGCCGAAAGAGGCCGCCCTGCGCGAATTGTGGGAAGAAACCGGCGTCACCGGGGATCTGGTCGAGGTGCTGGCCAAGAGCGGTGAGTGGTTCACCTACGACCTCCCGCCCGAGCTTCTGGGCAAGGTCTGGGGCGGCAAGTATCGCGGCCAGCGGCAGAAATGGTTCCTGTTCCGCTTTCTGGGCACCGACGACCAGGTGAAGATCGCAACCGAACATCCGGAATTTGCCCGCTGGTGCTGGATCGGCGCGGACGAGATGGTGGATTCCATCGTCCCCTTCAAGCGCGCGGTCTATGAAAAGGTGGTGGCGGTCTTCCGGCCCTGGCTGACCTGAGCGCGCGACGGCGCGGACGCCCGGCCGGGTTCTGGCGGCAGGACACGGGCGCCGTCAGGCACCGCCGCGCAGGCCGGCCAGCACATCGGGGCCGGGATAGCCATCCGGGACCTGCCCGTTTGCCTCCTGCCAGGCCCGCACCGCGGCAAGGGTCTTCGGGCCGATCCGCCCGTCAATCCCGCCGGTATCGTGGCCGGCGGCAACCAGCAGCCGCTGCATCTCGATCCGTTCGGCAACCGACAGCGGGGTGCGGTGGCGCGGCCAGGGCCGGGACAGTGCCGGCCCCCCGGCCAGCCGGTCGGACAGATGGCCCACCGCCAGCACATAGGCATCGGCGCGATTGTAGCGGGCAAGGACATGGAAATTCGGCAGCAGGAGAAAGGCCGGCCCATCCGCGCCGGCGGGCAGGTGGATTTCGGCCGCCTCGGCATCCGGCAGATCGCCGGTCACGGCACGGATGCCAAGCGCCTGCCAGCCCGTCGCGGACCTCGGCCGATCCCGGCCGGACAGACGGAAATCGAACCCGGACGGCAGGGCGACCTCCCGCCCCCAGGGCTGGTCGGGGTTCCAGCCGCAGTGCCGCAGGTAATTCGCGGCCGAGGCCAGGGCATCGGCCGGATCCGCCCCCCAGATGTCGCGCCGGCCATCGCCATCGGCATCGACCGCAAAGGCCGCCCAGCTTGACGGCATGAACTGCATGTGGCCCATGGCGCCGGCCCAACTTCCGGTCATCGCCCCCCGCGCGACATGGCCGCCGGCCAGAATGTCCAGCGCCTGCAACAATTCGTCCTGGAACAATGCCGCGCGGCGGCCATCGAAGGCCAGTGTCGCCAGGGCGCCGATCGTATCGACGTTTCCCCGAACCGTGCCATAGCGGGTCTCGAGCCCCCAGATCGCCGCGACGACCTCTTTGCCCACGCCATAGTCCAAGGCGATCCGGTCGAACAGCGCCGCATGATCCGTCAGCGCCGCCCGGCCAAGGGCCAGCCGCTCCGCCGAAACCACCATGTCGAGGTAATCCCAGATGGCCCTGACATCCTCGCTCTGGTTGCGGTCGCGCTGCACGACATCGGGCAGAAAAGCCGCGGCCTGCATCTCCCGGTCATAGATCGCGCCGGGAATGCCCCGGGCAAGGGCGGTCTCGCGCAACCGCGCGATCCAGTCGCGAAATCCGGTTTCCAGTTGCGGCATGCCTGCGGGGATCACGCTTGCGG
>JBDHSO010000018.1:0-39887 GCA_039808125.1 Rhodobacter sp.
GGGCTGTCGCGCTACCGCTCGAACGCGACCCTGACCGAACGCGCCCCGGCCGACCGCTTTCGCGAATATGCCACCCGTCCGCATCGACCAGACCCTCGAAGCCTCGAAAACGGTCGATGTCCTGGTGCTGAAGGGCACCGCCGTCGACCCGACTGGCTGCGATGCCAGCGAGGGCCGTCGCCCTGGATCATCGGCCAGCCGACACGGGAGAATGGCGCCTTGCACCTGACCCGGATCCTGCTTCACGGCGAAGCCTTCCCCGCGGAAACCCGCTTCCCCACCCCCCTTGACGTGCCGCCGAACCATGTCACGCTGGACGGAGATCGCCTCGACGCCGGTCGCCGACATCAGGGCGGACAACGAGGCGATCTGTCGGACGACCGGGCGATATTCCAACACCCTGGTACTCGGCCCGAATGCCAGGAGCGCCTTGACATGCCATCAGACGATCGAAGACCAGATCAAGTATATCTCGGCATGTCACTCGGACCCGTGGCGTGCCCTTGGCTCAATGTCGACCGGAAGGTTCAGCGGGCTGGGCGCACAGCGGCTTGGGATTTGGGCTGTGATGATCTTCTGCCGGCGGCCCAAAACCGAGAGGTCCGGCACTGGCCAGTCAAGTCCTGCCATCAACAGGATGCTCGCCACCATTTCTGTCGTCTGCCGCAGCGGCAGGCCGGACAGGACCTTCACCCGCTGGTGGAAACGGATCGCGCCATCGCCGAACACCGGCGGGAGGCCACCCCGCTCCGCCCGGAGCGTGCGCCACATCATGCCCCTGCCCAGCCAGATCGGCAGCGCCCAGTGCTTCTTCAATGCATCATTGCAGGATTCCCAGTTTGTCGTGCGGCAGCCGGCCGGGGCGGGTTGGTTCATGCTCGCCGCTTAACCCGATGGATGCGTCACGTGAACCTCCAAGAACAGGTCCCGCATCAACGCCATTGCAAGGGCGAACAAGATCCTGTCCGGTAATCAAATGCAATCGGTTGCATTAGACGTTGACTCGTCAAGCCAACTTGGTACTTCTGCTTCAGAAGACAAGTGGCCGCGACGGGAGTTCAAGCATATGAACGCAAATATCCATGTTCCGTCCGTCGCCCTGCCAAGCTGCCGCGCTGCACCATGACCAGGGTTGCGGTCATCGGAACCGGGCTGGTCGGTCAATCCTGGGCCATATGTCATGCAATCGCTGGCAATGATGTGCGGCTTTGGGATGCCATGGCTGGGGTGGCACAGGCTGCGGCGGTACAGATCGGGGAACAGGTTGAATCGCTGGTGCGCAGTGGTTTCGTCCACGAAACCACGGCTGCCGGGCTTGCCGCGCGAATCCAGACCCCCGATACCCTTGCCCAGGCCTGCGACGGCATCGAATATGTGCAGGAAAGCACGTCCGAGCGGATCGACGTCAAGCAGGCGGTCTTTCGTGCGCTTGATGCAGCCGCGCCGCCGGAGGCGATCATCGCCAGTTCCACCTCGGGGCTGTTGCCTTCACGGTTCACCGAAGATCTGGCAGGGCGGGATCGGTGTCTGGTCGTTCACCCGCTGAACCCGCCGCATCTGGTACCGGCAACCGAAGTGGTGCCCGCGCCCTGGACCCGTCCGGATGTGGTGCAGCGCACGGTTGAATTGTTGCGCGCCATCGGGCAGGCTCCCATCGTGATGCAGCGCGAGATCGACGGGTTCATCATGAACCGGCTCCAGGGTGCCATCCTGGAAGAGGCCTTTCGCCTGATCGACGGCGGCTATGCCTCGGCCGAAGATATCGACATCGCACTGTGTGACGGGCTGGCACTGCGCTGGTCGGTCATGGGGCCGATGGAAACCATCGACATGAATGCGCCTGGTGGCGTGCGCGACTATGTCGGCCGCTTTGATGCGATGTACGCCAAAATTCACGAAAGCGCTGGCCGGCGCGCGGACTGGACCGGCATCGCACTGGACCGGATCGAGGCATCGCGGCGCGCGCAGCTGTCTGTCGCGGATTTCCCCGCCCGACAGGCCTGGCGCGATGCAAGGCTGACCGCCCTTCTGATCCACAAACGCAATGCGGACCGCGAACAGGGCCGCTGAATGTCGTCAAGAGGAACACCCAAGTGACCAGAACCCCATCCGGCAAAGTCATCATCACCTGCGCGGTCACGGGCGCGATCCACACGCCGTCCATGTCCGAATATCTGCCGATCACCCCGGCCCAGATCGTGCAGGATGCGCTTCAGGCGGCCGAGGCCGGGGCAGCCATCCTGCACCTGCACGCCCGCGATCCCGAAAACGGCAAGCCCGACCAGTCGGTCGAGGGGTTCATGCGGTTTCTGCCGCAACTGAAACAGGCCACGAACGCCGTGTTGAACCTGACCAGCGGGGGCAGCCCCTTCATGCGCGTGGAAGAGCGCGTCCTGCCGGCCCAGATGCTGAAACCCGAGGTGGCCTCGCTGAACATGGGGTCGATCAATTTTGGCCTGTTCCAGTTGCTGGACAAGTACAAGGAGTTCAAGTTCGCCTGGGAACGTGAACATCTTGAGGCGACGCGCGATCTGGTGTTCCGCAATTCGTTCAAGGATATCGAGTTCATCCTGCGCACCTGCTCCGAGAACGGCACGCGGTTCGAATTTGAATGCTACGACATCGCGCATCTGTACAACCTTGCGCATTTCGCCGAACGCGGGCTGGTGAAGCCGCCGTTCTTCGTGCAGTCGGTGTTCGGCATTCTGGGCGGCATCGGCACCCACCCCGAAGACGTGATGCACATGAAGCGCACGGCGGACCGGCTGTTCGGCAAGGACTACCGATGGTCGGTTCTGGGCGCGGGGGCAAGCCAGTTGAAGATCGCGGCGCAATCGGCGGCCATGGGTGGCAATGTGCGGGTGGGTCTGGAAGATTCGCTCTGGGCAGGGAAGGGCAGGCTGGCCACATCGTCGGCCGATCAGGTGCGCATGGTGCGCCAGATGATCGAAGGTCTGGGCCTGGAGGTGGCCAGCCCCGACGATGCGCGGCAGATTCTGGACCTGAAGGGCGCGGACGGCGTCAATTTCTAGGGGATGCGGGCCATGGATCTGGGATTGAACGGCACAAGGGTCATCATCAGCGCGGGCGCCGCGGGGATTGGTCGGGCGATCCTCGACCGATTTCTCGAGGAAGGCGCAAGGGTCGCGACCTGCGACATTGATGCAAAGGCTCTGGCCACCCTGCCATCCGGCGTTCTGGCCGAGCAGGTCGATGTGGGCGACGCCGCCGCCTTTGGCGGGTTCATCGACCGCGCGATTGTCCATCTGGGCGGGCTGGACTGCCTGGTCAACAACGCGGGCATTGCCGGGCCGACGGCGGGCGTGGGCGACATCGATCTGGCCGCCTGGCAACGCACGCTGGAGGTGGTGCTGACCAGTCAGTTCGTTGCGGTAAAACATGCGGTCGCGGCGCTGCGCCAAAGTCAGAACCCGTCGATCGTGAACATGTCATCCGCGGCCGGCCGCCTGGGGTTTGCACTGCGCACGCCCTATGCGGCCGCGAAATGGGGCGTAGTCGGCTTTACCAAATCGCTGTCCATCGAACTGGGCGGCGACGGCATTCGGGTGAACGCCATCCTGCCGGGCCTGGTCGAGGGCGAACGCCAGCGCCGCGTGCTGGATGCCAAGGCGCAGCAGCGTGGCATCTCGCGCGCGGAAATCGAGGCGGAGGCTTTTCGCGCCACGTCGATCAAGGACTATGTCACCCCGCAGGCCCTGGCGGATCAGGTGCTGTTCCTTGCCTCGCCCAGAGGGCGCTTCACCTCTGGTCAGGCGATTTCAGTCTGCGGTGACATACAGATGCTGGCCTGACGCCCGGAAAACGATTCAGAACGCGACGACATCCAGTTCCGAAACCGGCTTGCGCGCCGAATCCCGAATCCTGAGCCTTCCGTTGATGTAGACCACCTCGGCCGATTGCTCGTCGACCGAGCCTGGCCGGGTTGCAAGTTCGATGGCTCGCTTCAGGATTTCCTCGGCCGGCTGTTCCACCGTGGTCAGCCGATAGGCAGGCCATGCGGCGGTGCGGATGCCGTCGAAGCCGACAATCGACAGATCCTGCGGCACGCGAATGCCCAGATCCCGGGCGGCATCCAGCGCGCCGCAGGCCATCAGGTCGCTGATCGCGAAAATCGCGTCGACATCGGGCCGGGTTTCCAGATAGGCGCGGGTGGCCTGATAGGCGGTGTCGAAGGTGAATTCGCCCTTCAGTGCGGCCGCCTCGGTCAGGCCGTTCTCTGCCAGCACCGCGCGCAGACCGGCCAGTCGGTCGCGATTGACGATCGCGCTTTCGCGGCCCGTCAGCGCCGCGATCTTGCGATGCCCGCCCGCCAGCAGAAAGCGGGTCATTTCCCGCGCGCCGGCTTCGTTGTTGCACAGGACGGACGAGGTATAGCTGTCATTGGCCAGCCGGTTGATCAGCACGACCGAGATGCCGTGGCGATGGCACTGCTCCAGCGCCTTGGCCGAGGTGTTCGCAGAGGCGATCACGATGGCGCCGTGCAGCCGATAACGCGCCATGGCAGGGACGACATCCAGCAGATCGCCGCTTGTGGCCACCTGGAACAGCATCAGTTGATGGCCGGCCTCGACGCTCAGCCGGGCGATGCGCTCGATATGTTCCTGATAGAACGGATTCTCCATGCTGGCGGTAACAAATCCCAGAACGCCGCTTTTCATGGTTACAAGACTGCTGGCCATTGCATTGGGCTCGTAGCCCACTTCGGCCGCGATCTTGAGAATACGTTTGCGTGTTTTTTCGGAGATGCTCGGATTGCCCGCCAAAGCGCGCGAAACCGTTGATTTCGAGACTCCGGCGAGATCTGAAATCAAAGTGGCGGAGGGCGTTATCCGGCGTTTCATGTAGGATTTTCCGAAACCGATTGATCAGTTCATGCTCTGCGCATGGCAAAGTCGCGAAGTCAACAATTTCGCCGCCGCGGGCGGGTTTGCGCCGCCCGCGGCGAAAGATCAGCCTTTGCGGAAACGGGCGGCCTGACGGCCGTAGCCCGGATCGTCATGACAGGCTTTTGACGCCAGCCGATGATAGATGCCGACCAGCCCGTCGGTTGCCGGCGGTGCCGGATCAAGTGCCGCCTTGCACAGGGCAAGGGCCGTTTCGCTGCGCTGGGCAAGGTCACTGGCGAATTCCAGGGTGCGCTCGGCCAGATCTGCCGGCGGATGCACAGCATTGGCCAACCCGCGCAGATAGGCTTCCTGTGCGCCGATCCGGCGACCGGTCATCGCCCATTCCTTGGCGATACCCAGCCCCACGATCTGCGGAAGCCGCTGAAGTCCGCCCGAACCGGGAATGGTGCCGAGGTTGATCTCGGGCAGCGAGAACTGCACATCCTCCGACACGATCCGCATGTCGGCGGCAACCGCCATTTCGAAACCGCCGCCCGCCACATGCCCGTGCAGTTGCGCGATCACCGGCTTGGCGCAACTCGCGATGCGGTTCTTGGTCGAGAAATCCAGACGGATGTAATCCATCGCGTCCTTGCCCTGAAGCACGCCCACCTCGCGCAGGTCTGAACCCGAACAGAAGGCGCGGCCGGCCCCCGAAAGGATCAGGACGCGAATGGCGGGATCGGATTCCATCTCGTCGATGACGGCCTGAACCTCGCGGTGGGTCGCGGGGTTGCAGGCGTTCAGGACCTCTGGCCGGTTCAGGATGATCCGGGCGACCGCCCCGTGGCGTTCGATCAGAAGATATTGATAGGTGGTCATGCCGGGCGCTTCCGGATCAGGGTGATGTGTTCGCCCTCCTGAACCACCTCGTCGCGCTGGTTCACCAGTTTGCACCATTCGTGAATGATGCCCTTGCCGGGCTGCGATCCGCTGTCGCGCTTTTTCGTGAGCGCCCAGCGCACCCGCAGGGTATCACCGATGAAGATCGGCTTGCGAAAGCTCCAGTCTGTCCAGCCCAGCGATGCCACGCCGGTGCCCTGGGTATAGTTGGTACGCCACATCAGGCCCTGCGCCACCGACAGGCCGAACAGGCCATGGGCGATGCGCGTTCCGAATTCGGTCTTCTTGCAGAACTCCTCATCGGTGTGAACCTGGCTGTAATCCCCGGTCAGGCCGGAGAAATTGACCAGATCGGATTCGGTGATGGTGCGGCCGGGCGTCAGGCGTTCGTCGCCCACGACGAAATCCTCGAACCACAGGCCCAGGACGACGGGTTCATGATGTTTGGCGGGCGCAACGTTCATTTTGGAGCTCCGGGTTTGACAAGGCGTGCGGCAAGGCTACGCAGCGCCGTGGTAAAGATGGACACGGTTGAAAGGACCAGAACCTTCACGTCACGGGCGGGCGTCTGCCAGTTGGCGGCATCGTCGGCGTCCTTGACGAAGCAGGAGATCACCGCATTCCCCGCAGAGCGCGCATCGGCGATGATCCGGTCGATGGCGGCAGCCACATCGGGATGGGCGACATTGCCGGGCTGGCCAAGCGATGCGGAAAGATCGGCGGGGCCGATGAACAGGCTGTCGACGCCTTCGATCGCCGCAATCTCGCGCACATGGGGCAGCGCTTCGCGATCCTCGATCTGAAGGATGACGGTCACGCGGTCGAGGCCGTTCTGCAGGTGCTGGGGCAGGGTGACATTGCCGTGACGGCCGCCACGCGCGGTCGAGGCAAGCCCGCGATATCCATGCGGCGGGTAGTGGCAGGCCTTCACGATGGCGCGCGCCTCATCGACCGAGGTGACATGGGGCACGACCACGCCCTGTGCCCCGGCATCCAATGCGCGCTGGATCAGCCAGCGGTCGCCCCACGGCACGCGAACCAGCGCCGCAGCGCCGCTTGTCTCAGCGGCGCGGACCATGTTCTCCAGCGTTTCGGTGTCGGTCGGGCCGTGCTCCTGGTCGATGATCACAAAATCAAAACCGGAGAACCCGCACATTTCCACAATGGTTGGCGAAGGCGCCATGACGAAGCAGCCGACAAGCGGCTCCGATGCCCGCAGGCGGCTTTTGAAGGTTCGTGTCATTTGTCAGCTACGCTCCAGTCTTGGGAAAGCCCCATGGGGCCGGGGCCAAAGCAGGCTGCCGGCATGGGTTTCAGGTTTGGGGAAATGGCGATGGGCAGGCCGATCCGGCCGGCAAGATCGTCGGCGCGCAGATTGGGGTCGATCTCGGTCAGGGTCAGGCCGCCGGGCAGAAGGCGAAAGATGGCCTGTTCGGTGACAAGGGTGATGTCCTGCCCCTCGCGCAGGGCGCGGGCGCCGGAGAAGGTGATCTGCTGGACATTGCGGACGATCTTGGTGGCGTGCCGGTCGCCGAGCCGGGTGCAGAACACCACCTTGTGCGTGCCCTGCGTCATGTCGATGAACCCGCCGGCGCCCGGAATACGATCGCCAAAGCGCGACACGTTCACATTGCCGGCAAGGTCGATCTCGCCCACACCCAGATAGGCGATGTCCAGACCGCCACCGGCGAAGTAGCGCAACTGGTCGGCGGCGTCGATGATGGCATCGGGGTTGTGCGCGCAGGGGAAGGTCTTGCCGCCGCAGGCATAGCCGTTGATCCCGCCGATCACGCCGTGCTCGATGGCGAAGGAAACGCGGTCCAGAACGCCTTCCTCAACCGCGATGGCGGGCAGATAGCCGGGCAGCCCGAAACCGATGGCCAGGGTCTGGCCGGGTCGTGCCTCGCGCATCGCGCGGCGCATGACGATCTTGTCGGCGTTTTCGGGGCGGCGTGGCACATCTGACAGGTCAAGCCGCGCGGCACCCACCAGGGTGGGGTCATAGACTTCGTGGGTGGTCTGCCGCTGACCGGGGTGAACGACCACGGCATCCACCAGCACGCCGGGCACGCGAACCGCATGAGGCAGCAATTCGCCCCGGCCCACCACCCGCTTGACCTGGGCAATCACCTTGCCGCCATTGGCACGCGCGGCCTGCGCGAGGACCAGCGCGCCGCAGATCGCCGGCTCTTCCTCCATGGTGATATTGCCATCGGGGTCGGCCGTCGTGCCGCGAATGAAGGCCACGTCAATCGGAACGCAGCGGTAGAACAACTGTTCCTGCCCACCCACCGTAACCCGTTCCACCAGCGGTGGCGCCGCCAGCGCCGAGGCGTTCAGCGCCCCGCCCGAAAGGCGGGGGTCGACGAACGTCTCCAGGCCTACCGTGGTCAGAAGGCCCGCGCGGCCGGCCGCAGCGGCTTCGAGCAGGCCATACATCACCCCGATGGACAGGTTCCAGGCGGCGATTTCATCGTCCAGCACCCGCCGGATCAGTTCGGGCGTGCCGACCGGCCAGAACGAACCGCCGATCATGCGCGCCACCATCCCCCTGGCCCCGAACAGCGACGTGCCGCGCCCTTCGATTTCGCCACAACGGATGGGGTGAAATTCGGTCAGTCCCCGAGGGGCGCCGGTTTCGCGATACCGCGCGACCAGCGCCTCGATCAGAAGGTCCGGTTCCTGCACCCCCCCTGCGCCGCCAACACCCAGCGTCGTACCGTCGCCGACCAGGCGAACGGCTTCATCAACTGGAAGAATCTTTGTCATCGGGGGGGTGCTTTCGGTTCAGGGTCAGTTGAAGCTGCGGATCATCTCAAGAACGGGAACCATGCCCAGTTCCTCGGCGGTCTTGTCCTGAAGCGGCCGCAGCTTTTCGGCAAAGGCGGGGATGTCCACCTCGTTCACCTGAACGCCCGGCAGGGACCGCAGTTCGGCCAGAACCTTCTCGGTCAGGGCAATTGCACTGTCGATCTCCAGCAGCCCCGCCTCACGGAAGGTCTGCATCACGGCGGCTTTCTGGGCATCGTCCAGCTTGGCCAGCGCCATGTCGGATATGACGAACAGGTGGATGTTGTACTGGTGTTGGGTCAGCAAGATATAGGGCGCCACCTCGTAATACTTGTTGCCGGAAATGGCGGGCAGGCTGCTTTCGGCGGAATCGACCACGCCGGTCTGAAGCGAGGTATAGATTTCCGGCCCCGGGATCGTGGTGGGCATGGTGCCAAGCGTGCTCCAGACCTCGAACTCGGTCGGGCTGGACATCACGCGCATCTTGACGCCTTCAAGATCTTCGACCTTGGTGATGGGCTTGGTGCGGCTGTAATAGTTCCGCGTTCCTGTCAGGCCCATGCCGGCCAGCTGGAAGCCGGTGTGCCGATCGGCGATAATCTTCTGCATCGCCGCGAAGAAGGCGGGATCCTCAAGGGTCGCCCGCGCGTGGTCATAGCTTTCGAACAGGTAGCTGGCCGAAAACAGCTGCACTTCGGGCACGATGGCTGCCGCGTTGCCGACCGACAGCACGATCGCATCGACCGTGCCATCCGCGACGGCCTTGATCAACTCCTTCTCGGTGCCAAGGGCGCCGTTCGGATAGAGGGTGGCGGTCACGGCGCCATTCGTGACCTTGGGCAATTCGGCCTCGATGTACTGAAGGGCCGATTGTGCCGCCACCTTGGGCGGATCGGCAAAAGTTTCCTCGCTGGCAATACGCAGGTTGACGTCCGACAGGGCCGGCAATGCCGCGAGCGACATCAGCCCGGCGGCAACGAATGTTAGCATCTTCATGAGGGTTTCCTCCCAGGGTTTGAAATCAATGCGCGCGGATCATGGTCAGCAGATCGGTGACACCCAGGTCCTCGGCCACCTGATCCTGCAGGGCGCGCAGGGGTTCTTCGAAATCGGCCACGGTGATATCGGTCACGGTGACGCCGGGCAGATTGCGCAGTTCTTCCTCCAACGCGGCGCTCAACTGCGCGGTCGCCTCGATCTGCTTGGTCCCGGTCTCGCGCAGCAGGCGCAGCACCGTCTCGCGATGCTCTTCTGGGATCTTTTCCAGCGATGCGTTGTTGATGAAGAAGAAATGCGTGCTGATCTGGTGATTGGTCAGCGAGATGAATGGCGCGACCTCGTAGTACTTGTTCGACATGATGAACGGGATCGAGCTTTCGGCCGCATCAACAACGCCGGTCTGCAGCGACAGATAGATTTCCGTCGACGGGATCGAGGTCGGCAGCATCCCCAGCGTCTGCCAGACCTGGAATTCGATGGGGCTGGACTGAACGCGGATCTTCAGGCCCGCGCCGTCTTCGGGCCGGGCGATGGCACGGACGCGGTTGTACAGGTTCCGCGATCCGGTGGCACCGATCCCGGCCAGCCGATAGGCATCGGACTGCGCATCGACGATTTCGGCAAAGCGATCGTAGAATGCCGGATCGGTAACGACCGCCTCATAGTGGTCGAAATCACGGAAAAGATAGCTGGTCGAAAACAGCCCGGCCTGGGGGATGTTTGCCGCCAGGTTCGAGCCCGAGTTCGGAAGGATGTCCAGCGCGCCGCTTTCCAGCGACCCCATGAGGGATGCCTCGGACCCGAGCGAGCCACCCCAGTAGATCGTCAGCGTCACGTCCCCCTGGGTCTGTTTTTCGATTTCCTCGGCCAGCCATTCGAAGGCGATCTGGTCGCCCACCTTGGCGGGGGTGGACTGGATGGCGTTGGACGCCATTTTCAGGTTCACCTCGGCCATTGCCAGTGTCGCCGATCCCAATGCCCCTGCCAGTGCCAGCGCATTGCAGACTGCGAACTTTCTCAGGTTCAGTTTTCTCATGTCTCCTCCCACTTCTTGCTCCTTTTTTGGTTTTTTCATTCAGATCGTGTCAGTTCAGGCCCATGAACTGCGGAACCAGCAGCCGGGGCAGGAACAGAACGATGTCGGGGAAAACCACGCAGATCACATCGACCACCAGGAACAGGCCGATCCAGGGCAGCGTGGCCATGAAGGATTTCTCGACGGATATCCCGCCGATCTTGGCCGCGACGAACAGGCACAGCCCGTAAGGTGGCGTGATCAGCCCCAGGGCCAGGGTCATGCAGATGATGACGCCGGTATGAACCGGGTCGAGCCCGGCCGCCGCCGCAATCGGCTGCACGATCGGCAGGAAGATGATGATCGAGGCGACACCGCTTTCGAAAGTGCCGACCAGAACGAACAGGATCATGATGAACAGCATGACCGTCGTCGGTTCCGGCGAAAGATAGGCGACGACCTTCGACACTTCGTTCGGCACCTGAAGAAAGGCCAGGACCCAGGCGAACACGCTGCCGGTCGCCACGCAGAGCAATGTCGGCCCCAGATGCACCGCCGCGCCGCGAAAGCTGTCGATCAAGTCGCGAAAGCCCATGCTGCGATAGGTGATACCCAGCAGCAGGACATAGATCACCGCCACCGCGGCGGCTTCGGTTGCCGTGAAGATGCCACCGATGATGCCGCCGATGATGACGACCGTCACGCCGAAGGGCAGAATTCCGCGCCATGCCGCACGGCCCAGACGCTTGAAGCTGAACACCTCGCCGACCGGATGGTTGTGTTTGCGCGCCAGATAGTCGCAGAATATCAGCTGCGACACGCCGATCAGCAGGCCGGGAACGGCGCCGGCCAGGAACAGCGCGCCAATCGACACGTCGCCCACCGCGCCATAGACCACCATGAAGATGCTGGGCGGAATGATGATGCCGATGGTCGAGGAAGCCGCCGTCACCGCCACGGCATAGGATCGCGGATAGCCTTCGCGGATCATGGCCGGGATCAGGACCGATCCCATCCCCGCCACATCCGCGACCGATGATCCGGAAAGCCCGGCAAACATCATCGACACGACGACGTTGACCTTGGCCAGCGCCCCCTTGGTGCGCCCGAACATCGCCCCGGCCAGATCCAGCATCCGCTGGGACACGCCGGCCGCGTTCATCAGCAACCCGCACAGCAGGAAGAAGGGCACCGCCAGCAGCACGAAACTGTCCAGCGACTGGTACATCCGCTGGCCGAAGATCGAAAGCGGCAGGCCTTCGGTGACGATGATCACCAGCGCGCTGCAGCCCAGGGCAAAGGAGATCGGCACCCCGAGGATCAGAAGCCCGACGAAGATCGCGAAGATCAGGATGACAGGATCCATCAGCCGTGCTCCTTCTCGCCAAGGAGGTCAGGGTCGGCAATCGGCACGAGGGGACGCCCCACGATCTCGCGCCAGATCAGCTCGACCAGAAAACAGATTGCGAT
Source organism: Rhodobacter sp. (assembly GCA_039808125.1). GTDB lineage: Bacteria > Pseudomonadota > Alphaproteobacteria > Rhodobacterales > Rhodobacteraceae > Pseudogemmobacter. The sequence continues at coordinate 12,025 of JBDHSO010000018.1, forward strand.
CAGCGCCGACACGAAGAGCGAGGCATAGGCCCAGGACATCGGCAACCCAAGTCCGGGCGAAATCTCTCTCAGGCCGGCCGTGACCATGCCCCATCCCGTCCAGAGCAGCAGCCCGAACATCGCAAAGCCGCACAGATGGGCGAACAGTTGCAGGTACATGTGCGGGCGGCGGGCCTTGATCGCGTCGATCAGCGCCGACATGCGGAAATGGCCCTGATGCCGGATCGCCAGCGCGGCCGTCAGAAAACCCAGCCAGATGAAGCAGATCACTCCAAGGTCAGACAGCCAGATGATCGGCAGGTGCAGCCAGAACCGATTGACGACCTGAAAGGTGATAAGCACCACGACCAGCACGTAGAAGACGATGATGATCCAGTTTAGCAACCACTCAAGCCGGTTCAGCGCGCCGGAATAGGCGTCGAGCATGTTTCATTCCTCCCTCGTGATCCGACTTCTGTTTTTCCGGTATTCGGGATCGGCCTGCCGCAAGGCGCTGACCAGCCCGTGAAAAGCCCCGGCTGCCGCCGGATCGTCGGCAAGGCGAAGGGCCACTTTTGCATAACGCAGGGATTCCGCGGGGCGTTCGGCGATGGTCGCGGCCAGCGACAGCGCCTGCGCCACCGGGTCATCGGCCACCTCAAGCACGAGGCCCAGGGTCTTTGCCTCATCCGCGCCGACCCTGCGCCCCGTCGTTATCAGTTCAAGTGCCCGCGCCCGCCCGACGACGGCTGGCAGCCTTTGCAGCCCACCGGATCCGGGCAGGCTGCCCAGGGGCATTTCCGGGAAGCCGAACTTCATGTCCGCCCCCCCGATCCGGATGTCGCAGGCCAGCGCAAGCTCGGCCCCGCCGCCGAGGACATGGCCCTGCAACGCGGTGATCGAGATCAGCGCCGATTGTTCCAGCCGTGTCGCGGGGATATGCGTCCGCTCGATGAAGCGCCGCAATGCGGCACCGGAAAGGCCGCGCATGAAATTCAGGTCGGCACCCGCGGAAAAGGCGCGTCCGCCCGCCCCGGACAGGACGATGACCTTGGTGTCACCATCCTGCTCAAGCGCGTCCAGAGCCGAAAGAAGCGCGTCATAGCTTTCGGCGTCCAGCGCGTTCAGGACCTCGGGCCGATTGAGTTCGAGATGAACGACATGGGCACTGGGTCTGAACGTTCTGATCCGGCGGTCCATGCCTAGCCCAGTTCAGCCAGCACGACCGGCGACAGTTGCGGCCCGTTCCCACCCCGATCGATGCGGATCGATTTCTCCCATGCCGGATCCTTGGCGGGTGCATCCTGCCGGTAGTGGCTGCCACGGGTTTCCTTGCGCAGTTTTGCGGCCGCCACCATCATGAGCCCGGTGTCCACCAGGTTCTGGGCCTCATAGGCCAGACGGATATCGCGCGCACTGCCGACACCGTAAGAGCCGGCGGCAAGTTCCGCGTCGATCTTGCGCAGATCGTCTTCCGCCTCGGTCAGGCTCGCTTCGGTGCGGATGATGAGCGTGTTGCGCGACATCGTGGCCTTGATCGCGTCAAGGGCCAGGCGGATCGGCCGCCCGGTGGTCGCGGACAGACGCGCGTGGTCTTCCAGCGCCGCTTGCAGTTCCGTCTGGAAGGCCGCGCCGCTGCGCCGGCGGCGCGCCGTCTCGGCGGCGGCGATCCCCGCGCGGCGTCCGAACACCATGCAGTTCAGGAGCATGTTGCCGCCCAGCCTGTCGGCGCCATAGGGGCCGGTTGCAGCCTCGCCCGCGGCCAGCAGACCGGGAATGGTGCTGCGCGCGTGCTGGTCAATGATCATGCCGCCGTTGATGGCGTGCCCCATGAGACCCAGATGCAGCGGCTCCTTGGTGATATCCATGCCCTTTTTCAGAAGCCACTGGCGCGACACTTCCCACAGCTGGGCATAGCCCTTTTGCGGCAGCTTCGACGCATCGACATGGGTGACATCCAGGAAGAACCCGTCCCGGTCGCTGGCCACGCCTTCGTCAATGGCCTGACGGGCCGCGATTTCCAGCCAGCCCGACCGATCCGACGCGCTGAACGGGTAATGCGTGGCCTTGTCCTTGCAGGCATCTTCCAACGTGATGCCTTCGGGCAGCCGCCCGTCCAGCACGCTGTTGCCGTTGCGGTCCAGAAACCGCGGACCCACGGCCCAGAACCAGGCCATGATGATGTTCAGCGCCGGCTTGATGGTACCGAACCCGGCCTGCATGAATTCCATGTTGGCCATGGAAGCTCCGGCGCGATAGCCAAGCGCATAGCCGTCGCCCGTAATGTCGCGCGGCATCAGGCTATAGCGGAACAATTGCCCCGCACCGCCTGCGGTGATGACCGTTGCCCCCGCCTCGACCGCGACAAGGCTGCCGTCCTGACGCATGACCAGCGCACCGTCGATGCCCGCATCGGTGCGGATCAGCGACAGGACCATCGCATGTTCCAGAAAGTCGACGCCCGCCTTGCGACATTCCGATTTCAGCGCATCGGCGATCGGCTTGCCATGGTGATAGATCTTGCGGTTGCGCGGACGCGAGGCGAAATCCCCCTGGGCGACCAGCGGCTTGCCGGTCTCCTTGTCCATGATGAACTTGACTTTCCAGCTGTCCAGATCGGCGCCTGCCGCTGCGGCCTCATCCACCAGAATGCGGACCAGCCGCGGGTCGGCGCAGCCCTGCGCCGCGACCATGATGTCGTTGTAATGGACATCAGGATTGTCCAGCGGATCGCCGGTGCCGTCGGGAATGGCAAATCCGGCCGACGAGGCCAGACCAACGGCCGTGGCACCCGAAACCCCGATGCGGCCCTTGTTCACCAGAAGCACGCTGGCACCCGCCTTGCGGGCCGCCAGAGCGGCGCGCAGACCGGCCGCACCTGCGCCCATGACCATGACGTCATAGCGCGCCAGATCGCATGGAAATTCGCTCATACCAGACCTCCCGGAGCAATCGTTTCGCCCATGCCGTTCTTCTGTACCCGGCTGGCAATCATCAGGCGCTGGATGTCGGTCGTACCATCAAGGATGCGGTAGGACCGGCAGTCGCGGTACAGCCGTTCGGCGGCATAGCCGCCGGCGACGCCCATCGCCCCGTGAATCTGCACGCAGGCATCGGCCGCGCGGGTCGCCGCCTCTGATGCGAAAAGCTTGACATAGGCCGCCTCCTGCGCAGCATCCCGGCCCTGATCGAACAGGATTGCGGCCTGGTACAACTGCAGGCGTGCGGCATAAAGATCCGCCACCATCTGGGCGATCTTGTCCTTGACCATCTGGAATTCACCGATGGGCTGGCCGAACTGCCGGCGCACCTTGGCGTAGTCGATCGACAGTTCCGCCGCGCGCCAGATCACGCCCACGGCCCGCGCCGCCGCCCAGAGGCGCGCCCGCCCCAGAACGAACTTCAGCCCGCCAAAGCCGTTGTGCACCTCACCGAGAATTTCGTCCTCGCCGACTTCGACATCCTCGAAGCGAACCTCTGCCGAGCCGGACCCACGCCCGCCCAGTTGCCAGTCGGCGGCGCCCGTCGTCAGGCCCTTCCGGCGGTCCAGCAGAAAGATGGTGATGCCGGGCTTTGGCTTGCGGTCGGGGTCGGTGACTGCGGTGACGAGGAACACGTCGGAATTATGCGCGCGGCTGACCCACATCTTGGTGCCGTTGATCACCCATTTGTCGCCCTTCTTGACCGCGCGGGTGCGGATGCCGGCGGCGTCGGAGCCCGCGCCCTCTTCGGTCAGGCAGAAGGCGGCGAAGGCCTGGCCGCTGGCCAGCCGGGCAAGATAGCGCTCGCGCTGCGCGGGGGTGCCGGCGGCGCGGATGGCGGCCGCGGGTGCCGACGGGGCGATATAGAAGGTGACGCCCCCCGGACCGCGGCTGAGCGTTTCGATCGCAACCGACGAGGCGAGTTCCGACTCGCCCAGGCCGCCGAATTCTTCAGGCATCGACAGGCCGAACAGGCCCAATTCGCGCGCCTTGTCCAGGATCACGGCAGGAATCTCGTTCGTCCGGTCGATTTCGGCGGCATGGGGTTCCACCTCGTTGTCGACAAAACGGCGCAACATGTCGCGCAGTTGCCGAACCTCTTCGGGCAGCTGAATTGGGGTGGCGGTGATCTGGTCCTGCATCTTCTCTCCTCAAAGCGGCATGTACGGCGCGGCCTTGGCCCATGCGCGCCCTCCTGAGCACCGAATCGCGCATCGTTTACGCAATCGATTGCATTACTATGGGTAGCAGCAGAACCTCAGGTTTCAAGAATTTTCTCAGCAATATCCGCAGAAATTTTGCCAAACGCCTGACCGGACGGGCGAAAATCCGCCATCACTGCGAGAAATTCCTGCATTGTCGCGCAAATGATTGCGCTACCGTTGGGGTTCGGGTCAGGAGCGGATGCTGAAGCCGCCATCCACCAGAAGCGTCGTTCCGGTGACATAAGCTGCCGCATCGGAGGCCAGAAACACCGCCGGCCCCGCCAGATCCTCCGGTCTGCCCCAGCGTCCGGCAGGCGTGCGGCCGCGCACGGTTTCGTCCAGGCCGGCGACCTGCGCCCGCGCGCCTTCCGTCAACTCGGTCTCGATCCACCCGGGCAGGATCGCGTTGCAGCGGATGCCGTCTGTCGCCCAGGCCGTGGCCAGGCCGCGGGTGAACTGCACAAGCCCGCCTTTCGACGCCGAATAGACCGCCGAAAACGGCGCGGCGAGCCGCGCGAGGATCGAGGCGATGTTGATGATGGACCCGCCGCCTGAAGCCTTCATATGCGGATAGGCGGCGTTGCACATCAGAAAGGCCGAGGTCAGGTTCGTGTCGATCACCCGGTGCCAGTCTTCCAGCGAATACTCCTGCGGCAACTTGCGCAGCGCCTGCCCGGCATTGTTGACCAGAATATCCAGCCGTCCCGCCGCACCGGCGACCGCCCCGACCGCATCGGTGACGGCGGCCTGATCGGTGACGTCGGCCCGATGGAATTCGGCCTGATGGCCGACCTCGCGCAATGCCGCCACGGCCTGCGCACCCTTTGCGGCATCACGTCCGATCAGCGCCAGTTCCGCCCCCGCCTGTGCAAGGCCGGTTGCCATGGCCAGACCCAGCCCGCCATTTCCGCCCGTCACGATGGCCACCCGGCCCGAAAGGTCAAACATCTGCATCTTATGCACCCTTGGCCGGCAGGGTGGTGGACAGGCCCATTGGTGCCGCAGCAAACAGCGCGGGCGACATGGGCCGGATATCATCCGCGACCACCAGGTCAAAGCCGATCTGGGCACGGATGTCGCGATCGATGTCGACGCCGGGCGCCACTTCGCACAGGACCGGGCCGCGGGATTCCAGCCGGAACACGGCGCGATCGGTGACGTAGAGAACCTTCTGCCCCTTGGCCAGCGCGGATTTCGCGTTGAAGGTCAGCTCCTCGACCTGGGGCACGAACTTGCGGTGGCGCCCCTCGGTCACGATCTTCAGCTTTCCGTCGGACACCTCGGACCTCAGGCCGCCGCTGGTCAGCGTGCCGCAGAACACGATCCGGGGCGTGCGCGAGGTGATGTTGATGAATCCCCCCGGTCCGTTCACCTCGCGCCCGAAGCGCGACACGTTCAGATTGCCCTCGGCATCCACCTCACCGATGCCCAGGAAGGTCACGTCCAGACCGCCGCCATCGTAGAAGTTGAACTGGAAGACGGAATCCATGATGGCGTCGGCGTTCACGGCCGGCACGAAGGACCCGCCAAAGGCCGTCCCCATCAGACCGCCGAAAATCCCGTGTTCATTGGTGAAGACCACACGGTCCAGCACGCCCTCCTCCAGCGCGACGATGGGCAGTTTGGTCGCCACGCCGGCCCCCAGATTGATCACGTCACCCTCGCGCAACTCCATGGCCGCGCGGCGGAGCAGCACCTTTTCGGCCGACAGTTTCAGCGGGGCAATGTCATCATAGGGCCGCTTCAGCGCACCGGCATAGAACGGGTTCCATCCATGCAGCGGGTCCGCCATCTGCGGCGAAAGCTGGGTCTGCGCGGGATGCACCACCACGTGATCGACGAGGGGGCCGGGAATGCGGACAAGCCGGGGATCGAGGCTGCCGGCGCGCGCCATCCGCTTGACCTGGGCAATCACGATTCCGCCGCTGGCCTTGCAGGCCATGGCCATTTCGCAGGCGCCGAGCGTGTTCGGCTCTTCCTCGAAACTGATGTAGCCGTTCTCGTCGGCGGTGGTGCCGCGGATGATGGCCACATCGATGGCGCGCGCCGGGTAGAACAGGGCCTCGGTCCCGCCCAATGTAACGACCTCGCAGGGGGGCGTCTTCGATCGCGTGTTCATCGCGCCACCGCCGCGCCGCGGGTCGATGAACGTATCCAGCCCCACGGTAGTGATGACGCCGGGCTTGCCGCTGCCGATGGCACTGAGCAGCTGGATCATGATGCCCATGCCGGTGATGTAACCTTCGAACGCGCCGCTTTCGGCCAGATCCAGAAGATCGCTGTGTCGCGCGCGTGAGAACGAAGCGCCCAGAATATGGCGGACCATTCCCTTGTGGGCAAAGCTGTTCAGCCCCCCTTTACCCGGCCGGTCGCCCGGCAGCATGGGCAGGAACAGGGACAGGTCCCTGGGTGCGCCGGAATCCAGAAAGCGCCGTTCCAGCGCATCCAGCAGCAGGTCGGGTTCCAACGCCGGCCCGGTGCCGATGACGCCGACCGTGGCGCCATCGGGGATACGGGCGATGGCATCTTCGGCAGAAAGTCGCTTGGTCATTCGCATATCAGCCCATTTTATGCAATCGTTTGCGTTCACGCTAGCAAGACTTTTCAGGATTGAAAAGCAGTTAGTGCGCCGAAAATCTTGTAAATCCAGATAGTCGAAGATCAGTATGCAGCCAAAACGGGTGGCTCATGGCGTTGTAATCCTCAGATTCCTGTGCAAATGCTTGCATGAACGCATCATCCTTCAGCACAAGGCACAGGCATGGCACAGGCCCCCGAATTCCCGCCGCAATATTCGGCCACACCCCCGATTACGCCCGAACTGACCGAAGAGGAACTGCGGGAAACCGCGCTGCGGCTACGCAACTGGGGGCGGTGGGGCAAGGATGATGAGGTCGGGACGGTAAATCTGGTGTCGCCCGAGATGATCGTTGCGGCCGCGCAGTTGGTGCGCCGCGGCCGTGTGATCTCGCTGGCGATGCCCTTTGATCGTACCGGCCCGCATACGGCCGGCCGGCGCGGTCGCTACAACCCGATCCACTACATGATCCAGACGGGAACCGACGCCTATTGTGGCCATCAGGATGCCGACGGGCTGCGCTATGCCGACGATGCGATCGCGATGCCGACCCAGTGCGGTACCCAATGGGATGCGCTGAGCCACGTCTTCTATGACGATCACATGTACAACGGTTTTGATATCCGCACCGTCGATTCCAGCGGCGCCCGCCATTGCGGCATCGAAAAGGTGGCGGACCGGATGGTCGGGCGCGGCGTTTTGCTGGATGTGCCGCGCCATCTGGGTGTGCCCGATCTGGAGGACGGGTTTCCGATCACCCGCGCCCTTGTCGAGGATGTGGTCGCGGCGCAGGGCTGCGCCGTCGGCAAGGGGGATTTCCTGCTGGTGCGCACGGGCCAGTTGGGCCGCTGCCTGCGCGAGGGAAACTGGGGCAGCTATGCGGGCGGAAACGCCCCGGGTCTGGCCTTCGACACCCTGGGCTGGATTCACGAAAAAGATCTGGCTGCCGTCTGCAGCGATACCTTTGCCGTCGAGGTGCGCCCCGAAGCGACCGTCCACATCCGGCGGCCGTGGCATTGGGTCGCGATCCCCAACATGGGGCTTTCGGTGGGCGAGATCTTTCAACTGGACGATCTGGCCATCGAGTGCGCGGCCGAGGCGCGGTGGGAGTTCATGTTCATCGCCGCGCCCCTGCCGATCACGGGCGCGGTCGGATCGCCCGTGAACCCGCTGGCGGTCCTCTAGATCAGAACCCGACCATCAGCGTTGGCAGCCAGGTTGCCAGCGCCGGGAAGATGGCGACCAGGACCAGCACGATCAACTGGCACAGGATGAATGGCACCATGCCCCGGTACATCGAGGCATAGGTCATCTCGGGCGGCGCCACCGACCGCAGATAAAAGATCGCGGGCGCCATGGGCGGGGTCAGATACGAAGTCTGGATCATCACGATGGCCAGCACACCGAACCACAGCTGATCGACGCCCGCCTGCTCGAGAATCGGCAGGAAGATCGGAATCGAGATCAGAACCACGGAAACCCAGTCCAGCAGCGCCCCCAGAATGAAGATCAGCACCAGGAAAAAGCCGATGATCAGGACCGTCGGCAGGTCCATCCCCGTGACCATGTTGCTGATCATGGTCTGCCCGCCCATGATGCGGAAGATGCTGGTGAACATCGTACCCCCCGCGACGATCAGCAGCACCATGCCGTTGATCAGAATCGTCTGGCGCAACGCGGACAGGAATTTTGCCCATGTGAAGGTGCGGTAAATCATCGCCAGAAGTATGGTTCCAAGCGCACCGATCCCGGCCGCTTCGGTGGGCGATGCGATACCTGCAAGGATCGATCCGATGGTGGCCAGTACCAGCACCAGCGGCGGGATCAGCGCGCCCAGAACCCGCGACACCAGCGGCCAGCCCTGCGGCAGGTCGTCATCCTTCGGCGGTGCCGGGCAATCGGCGGGGCGCAAGACAGCGCGCAGGAAGATGTATCCGAGGAACAGGACAACCATCAGGATGCCCGGCAGGATGATGCCCGCCATGACCTTGCCGATCGAAAGGTTGGCGGAGTTTGCATAGATCACCACCACGATAGATGGCGGGATGATCGTGCCCAGCGACCCGCCGGCGCAGATCGTTCCGGCGATCAGGTCATGGCTGTAGCGGACCCGCATCATCGCCGGAATGGCCATCAGCCCCACCAGCGCCTCGACCGCGCCGACAATGCCGGTGCCGGCGGCAAAGATCGCGCACATCATCACGGTTGCCAGCGCCAGGCCGCCGGGCAGCCGGCGGAAGACGATGGCCAATGTCTGGAACAGCCGCTCGGCCACGCCCGAGCGTTCCAGCATGGCGCCCATGAAGATGAACATCGGAATGGCCGCCAGCGTGTAGTTCGACGCCACGCTGTCAAAAAAGCGGAAGGCCTGCGCACCGACCGAGTTGCCGAAGAACAGATAGCCGAAGCCGAAGGAAACGACGATCAGGCTTAACGCGACGGGCAGCCCCGCAAAGATCAGGGCAAACAGGATGGGAAACATCCAGAGGGACAGGGTGGGATCAAGCATCTTGCGTCCTGATGTCAGCGCCGGGCGCGTCGGGCGCGGATGAAGCTAAAGGCGGTAGAACCGCAGCGCGTTGTCATGGAACATCGCCACCTGCTCGTTCAGCGGGCGGTCGGCGACGATGTCGAGATAGGCGTCAAACAGCGTCGGCAGGTCGCTGGCCAGACTGTCGACCGGAAAGTTCGATGCGAACATGCAGCGATCCGGTCCGAAGATGTCGATGGTCTCAGTGACGATCGGGCGCAGGCTTTCGACGGTCCAATGGTGATCGACCATGCCCAGCCCCGAGATCTTCACATGCACATGCGGCAGGGCCGCCAGCCGCTGCATCCCGTCCCGCCACACCGACATTCCGCCGGTTTCACGCTGGATTGGCATGCCGGTGTGATCGACGATCAGGGGCACATCGGGGATCGCTTCGGCCACGCGCGCCAGATCGGGCATCTGATGCGGATAAAGCTGGGCGTCAAACGACAGGCCGTGCCGCGCCAGGGCCGCGTATCCCCTCAGCCAGGCCGGATCGGTCATGTAGTCGCCGCGCGGGGCCCATTGATAATGCGCAATGTCGTGATGGCTCAGCAGCATCCGGATTCCGCGCATGTTCGCGCTTTCGCAATGCCGCCGCAGCTGTTCGTCGATATCGGGGGCGTCCAGATCGGCATGGGCGACGATGCCGTGCGGAAACCCCTGCGGATGGGCATCGGCCAGCGCCTGGATATAGCGCGTCTCGCCCGCATGATCGGCGGGGTCCCAGCCGCATTGCAGATAGACCGATTTGATCACATCGAAGCCGGACACATCCGCGAGATAGGTTTCCAGCAGATAGTCCCGGCGCAGCGGCGCCGAATCGCCATAGACCCGTTGCCGCGGTGGACCGTCCTGCAGCCAGGGATACCTGTTGCGGGCAAGATCCCATACGTGATGGTGGGCATCGACCTTTGGAAAGGCCCTGCGTCTGTCGTTGGCGCTCACCGTCTGCTCCCCGATCCGGTCAGTGCGGTTTTCAGGTCCGGACGTTACCATCATGCAACGGAAACGCAATCGTTTGCCTTTCGGTCGGAAGAAATTTCTTCGGTCACTTTGGCACGGAAAATGATTAAGCCACTAATAAAAATCAATTTCATACAGATGTTGGCGCGACGCTCTCGCGGCTGGCGCTGCAAAATCCGGGCTTGGCGTTCGGCACGTTGCCGTGCTAGCGTAGTTTCGGTGCAACCGATTGCATTGGGAGAGGCAATCGGGCGCGAGATGGAGGGAACCATGAGAATCAACAAATTGGCGCAGGCAGCGCTGCTGGCCGTCGTGGCCCAGGCCGGCGCCGCTATCGCACAGGATTCGCCGATTGTCTTGCGCATGACGCATGCATTTGGCGAAACGTCGTCGTTCTATCAGCTGTTTGCCCTGCCGCTGGCCGAACGTGTCGACAAGCTGACCGATGGCAAGGTCAAGATCGAACCCTATCCCGCCGGCGTCATCGCCCCCTCGTTCGAGGCCTATGACGCGGTGATGGACGGCACGGCCGATGCGCTCCAATCCAGCGCGGTCAATATCGTGAACCGCGACCCCACCAATGCCCTGTTCAGCACCTTCCCGGGCGGGATGGGTCCCGAGGCGCTGTTTCAGTGGATGTGGTATGGCGGCGGCAAGGAGCTTCTGGCCGAACACCGGCGCGAGACCATGGGGCTTTATTCGATCCCCTGTGGCCTGGGTGCCACCGAACTGTTCGCTCACTCGCACAAGCCGCTGCGCACGCTCGAGGATTTCCATGGCGTGAAGTTCCGCACCGTCGGCGCCTTTGCCGATGTGCTGACGGCCATGGGCGCAAGTCCGGTCGTGGTGCCCGGCAACGAGGTGTACACCATGCTGGAGCGTCAGGCGATTGACGCCGCCGAATGGGGCAGCCCGTCCGAGAACCTGAAGGCCGGCCTGCAGGAGATCGCCAAATACATCATTTATCCGGGCGTCCATACGCGCGCCTTCTTCCAGGAATTCGCCCTGCGGGCCGATCAGTGGGATGTCCTGTCGCCCGATCTGCAGTACAAGATCACCGCCGCCTGCGAGTTGACGTCGCTCGACAGCCTGCTGGCCTTTGACGCAAAGGACCGCGAAGGTTGGGCCACCATGCAGGCCGGCTCGAACGAAATCATCCGTCTGGACGATGCCGTGATTGATCGCATCAGCGAAGAGGGCCGCAAGTGGATCGAGGCACGCGCGGACGAGCAGGAGGCCGCCGGCAACCCCTGGACCAGGCGCGTGGCCGATTCCTACTTTGCCTTCCAGGACGACTGGATGGACAACACGGGCTTCCGGGCGGTCGACCACCGCGAGTCCACCGTCGGACAATAGTTCTGCGCGCAAGGGGAAGATGAGACATGAGAACCTGCATCACCCTGATCGACCGGCTTGCCGGCATCCTTGCGGGCATCGCCTGTGCGGCACTGGTCATGCTGATCGGCATCTGTCTGTGGGAGGTTCTGTCGCGCTATGTGCTGAACGCGCCTACGGTCTGGTCGGCAGACATGATCAATTTTGCCAACAGCGCGCTGTTCGTGCTGGGACTGGCCTATGCGCAGCGCGAAGGCGCACATGTCGCGATCGACATCCTGTCCAGCAAGATGGCGCCGCGCACCGGCGGATGGGTGATCGGCGGGTTGATGCTGGTTCTGGTTCTGCCCGTGCTGAGCGCTCTGTGCTGGGAGGCGACGATGTCGCTGATCCGGTTCTACAACGCCGGCCGGGTCGTGGAATCTGCCTGGCATCCGATCCGCTGGCCGTTCTATGTGCCGATGGTGCTGGGGATCTGGGCCTTCCTCTTGCAGTGCATCGCTACGACCCTGCGCCTTCTTGGGCGCGGGGTAACACCTGCCAATGGGCATGCAGGGGCATAATCCATGACACTTTCACCTGCGGTCCTGCACCAGATCGGCCTGAACGCCGATCAGATCATGACCTGCGACCTGCTGTGCTACGGCGCGATCGGGCCTTTGCATGATGCGGCGCAAAAGCGGCAGGGCGGGCCGCTCAGCCTGAAGGCGGCGCAACTGCTGCTGGATGCGCTTGCGCCCGCCTCCGAAAACCCGCCCACGGTGCTGATCGCCACCGGGCTGATCTTGCCGGGCTGCCATCCCCATGGCGAAACAGACGGGCCTCTGGGCGCCGTTGCCCTTGCGCGCGCTGACGCTGGCCACCGGCGCCCGCGCCTTGCTGGCCTGCGAGGCGGAATTGATGCCGCTGCTGCGCGCCCTGTTGCGCACGGCGGGGTTCAAGGTGGTGCCCGAACAGGACCTTGTCCGCACCCGGGCGCCCGCGGCCGCCATTCTGGCCCTTTCGGCCGATGCCGCCACGGCGCGCGACACCGCGGCGGACTGGCTGAAGACCCATCGCGTCGCCGCGGTCGTGTCGGTCGAGCGGAACGGCCGCAATGCGGATGGCGCCTATGCCATGGTCAACGGGACCGATCTGTCGGAGGGCATCGGCAAGGGCGTCGAACTCTTTGCCGCCGCCCGCGAGGCCGGCATTCTGACCATCGGCATCGGGGACCGGGGCAACGAACTGGGCTTCGGGCCGGTCAGCGACATTGTTTCCTCGCTGTTGCCGAAGGGGCCAGTTGCGGCCGATGTCACGCCTTCGGACCTGGCCTTGCCGGCCAGCGTGTCGAACTGGGGCTGTTACGCCGTCGCCTGTTGTCTTGCCGCGCTGCGCGACGATGCCGAGTTGTTGCACACCGCCGAGATGGAAACCGCAATGGCCTTCGTGGCCCAGCAGAACGGCGGCGTCGACGGCATGACCGGGCGGGCCGATCTGGCGACCGATGGAATCGGTGTCGCCGTCAGTGCCGCTGTGGCAACCCTGCTGGCGGAAAATTTCCGCGCCCTGATCGCGCGGCATCCGGTGCCGTTTTCGACGCCTCTGATCAGATAACCAGCCAAGGCAAAAGGCCCGCGTCAGGTGACGCGGGCCTTTTCCGGCGGATTGGCAATCAGTAGTCCTTGCCGATTTCCTCGATCTTGCGAACCATCTCCTCCCCGCCGATCGTGTCATAGAACTCCGGATAGATCGTGGCCGCTACGGCGCGGAAAGCCTCCAGATCCGGATGGATCACCTGCTTGCCTTTCGCCAGCCAGGCATCTTCGATGGTGGCGTTATAGGCCGCATCCGCCTCCCGTTCGATGGTGCGCGCCTCGCGCTCGGCCGTGGTGATGGCAGCGCGCTGTTCGTCGGTCAGACCCTGCCACCATGTTTCCGAAACGATCAGCGGGTTCAGCAGAACGACGTGATCGGTCACCGATGCATATTGCAGCACTTCGATGTGCTTGAACTCCAGTTGCGCGGGCAGGCTGCCGTCGATCCCGTCGATGGTGCCCTGCTGCAGGGCCGAATACACCTCGGTGATGGCCATCGGCACCGGGCTTGCGCCCATGGCCTGATAGAGCTTGATGAAGGGCGGCGATTCCATCGTGCGGATCTTGAGCCCCGCATAATCCTCGGGCTTTTCGATGGGACGCACGCTGTTCGATGTGTTGCGCGTGCCGATTGTCCACCAGCCCAGAACCCGGAACCCCTTTTCCAGCATCCGTTCGTTGAACCAGGCGCCGACCTCGCCATCGACCACGGCAAAGGCGTGTGCCGGGTTCTTGAACAGGAAGGGCATGCTGAACAGATCGGCCTCAGGCACGAAAGAGGCCAGCGGTCCGGTTGACCCCAGGGCGCCGCTCAGCGTGCCAAGCTGCACCGCCTCCCAAAGCTGGCGCTCGCCCTTGCCGAGGGTGCCCTTGTGGACGACCATCTCGACATTGTCCTCGCCCAGGATTTCCTTGAGCCGCTTTTCCATGTGGTCGGTTCCGACGTAGAGCGGCGAATCCTCCGTCACCACCGCCGCCAGTTCCATGTACAGGGGCTCGGCCATGGCCGTGCTGCCCGCCAGAACCGCCGCGCAGCCCAGGGCCGACAGGAACCTGAGACCCAGGCCGAGCGTGCTGGTAAATGCCGAAACTGTCATACTTGTCTTCCTCCTCCAGGATAACGTTGATGCCGGATGCGCGCCGTCAGGGCCGCAAATGGCCCGGCAGCCAGAGAGAGATGCCCGGAAACAGCACCAGCACCCCCAAGAGCAGCAGAAGCGCGCCGAGATAGGGCAGGATCGCCCGTGTGAACGCCCCGACCCTGACCTTGGCGATGGCACAGGTCACGAACATCGCCAGACCAACGGGGGGCGTCATCAGGCCGATCGCAAGGTTGACCACCATCAACACGCCCAGATGCACGGGGTCGACCCCGTAGGACACCATCACCGGCACCAGGATCGGCGTCATCAGGATCAGCACGGCGGTGACTTCCAGCACCATCCCCAGGGGCAGCAGCAGCGCCTGAACCGTCAGAAGCAGGATCAGCGGATTGCTGGAAACGGCATCCAGCATCGCCGCAAGCATGGCTCCTGCCTGCATCAGCGCCAGCAGGAACTGCGCCACCCCGGCGGCGGCCATGATCAGCATCACAGCGCCCAGAATGACCAGCGCCTCATCCATCGCCTCGATCAGGCTGTTCCAGCCGATATTGCGGCGGATCACCGCCCCGATCAGCAGGACATAGACCACAGCAACCGCACCCGCTTCGGTAGGGGTAAAGATGCCGCCGACGATGCCGCCCAGAATGATGACCGGCAGCATCAGATCCAGAAATCCCTTGCGGATCGCCCGCAACACCTCGGCAAAGGGTGCGCGCTTGCGCAGGGTGCCATACCCATTTCGTGCCGCGATCAGCCACGACACGCCAATCAGCGTGAGGGCATAGAGAAGGCCGGGAACAATTCCGGCAAGGAACAACTGCCCGACCGAGACATTTCCCAGATGGCCGTAAAGGATGAACATGATGCTGGGCGGCAGGATCGGGGCAAGCGTTCCCGCCGCGGCCACCACCGCCGCCGCATGCGCCGAGGGATAGCCGTCACGTTGCATCTCGGGGATCATCACCGCGCCGATGGCCGCGGCGTCGGCGGTGCCAGAGCCTGATCCGCCGGCCATCATCGCACCCGCCCCGACGGCGGTATGCGAAAGCCCGCCCCGGATGTGACCCAGGATGGATTGCGCAATGTCGATCAGGTTGCGCGTGGTGCCGCCCTTGTTCATCAGCGTGCCGGTCAGCAGGAAGAAGGGGATGGCTAGCAGCGGAAAGGAATCGAGGCTGTCCAGCAATTGTTGCGGCGCCACGATCATGTTCAGGCGCGGCGACATCAGGATCACCAGCATCCCGGCCGCCAGCAGCGATAGGGCAATCGGGATCCCGGCGATCATCAGTCCCGCAAAGGCCGCGAATAGCATCGCCATCACATCACCCGCGCTTTGCGCGCTGACCGAAGCGCGGTGACGGAGACCCGGGCGCTGGAGGCCGCGATCAGCAAAAGACCAAACGGGGCCGCGCTGTAGACCCATGCCATCGACAGGCCGAGGGCCGGGGAATGCTGATCGCGGAACATCCAAGCGAACTTGACGCCATACCAGGCGGCAACCAGGCAGATCGCCGCCGCAATTGCCGCGATCGCCGCGCGGTACACCGGACCCAGCCGGTCCGGCAGAAGCTCGATCTGGAAATGCGCATGTCTCGTCGCGGCCAGTGCCGCGGCCAGAAAGGATGTCCAGATCAGGATGTAGCGTGCCAGTTCCTCGGTCCAGACAAGACCCAGACCCAGCACAAATCTGTCAGCCACACCCGCGAGCGTGACCAGGATCAGAGCAGCAAAGGCCATCAGACCGACGCCTGCCAGCAGTTTCGACATGATCCCACCTCCCGAGCGGACGCTGCCATTCGGCACGGGCGCTGTCAACAATATCATGCAATCGGTTGCATTTTCTTTCGTGCTTTTCCGGGCCTTCACCGTTGGCGCAGGCGGTTGGTGCCCGCGCATGCGGAAAATGCCCTGCACATCGCCACCCTGGATCGACGGCAGCTTCTGATGGGTGGGGGGTGAGGAGTGGCTGTAAAGGGGGTATTGTGTCGATCCGGCATGGCTCAGCCATTTATCCTGTTGGTAATGCTGGGATGAACGATCATCTGGCGGCGTAGGCTTGCGGGGCACGCCCCTCCTGCTTTGTCAGAAGAATCGAAATCGATTCGGGCGGATATTTCCGTCGATATGATCTTCGCTGCGCCGGGTCATCTTCGTTTCGGTCATGCCACAGATGGCCTCTGGCGATGAAGTCAGCCAGACGCGCGCAGGGGGGGCAAGGTTTTCCGCATATAATTGGGATCGGTTGCGCAGAAATCCGGCCGTGCAGTTGCGGCTGGTGGCGCGCAATTCTCAGGGGGCGCTTGCCCGGCAAACGAGGAAAGCACCGGCTGGGGAATCAGAAGTGGCCATGGGGAAATGCGAACGGAAACTGGCAAGTGCGAGAATTTCGGCATGACGCAGTGCGGCTGAAGGTGTCGAGGTTGCAGACGTAAGCCCGAAGACTCAACCCACACCGGAACTTCGTCCCGTTGCCGGCTTCGCGCCCCCGCGGTGCGATGCAGGCGAGACTCAAGGCTGGATTCGCGCCGGACACGGTTTTTGAAGAGCCTCGGCGATTGGTTGCGCTCCAGCTTGTGATCGCCCTGGGCTGCCGGTGCGGCGGGTGCCGGTCGGGCATCGAACGGGCATTGCCTAATTTACAATATCCGGTATATTGAGGAAATGGAGCAACTCGAAAACCGGACCGCCTTCGTCACGCGCCATCTCGCCCGGCGGTTGCTGGCGGTCGCTCCGGGGGAGCGCATTCCCACGACGTCGGATATTGCGGGCGAACTTGGTGTCGGGTTCGGCACAGTGGAAAAGGCCATCGTCGCGCTGCGCCACGGCAATGTCATCAAGACCCGCGCGCGCGGGCAGATGGGCACCTTCCTGCTGGAGCGGGACCTGTCCCGCCAGTGGACGGCGGCCGGCCTTGGCGCCGCTGTCGGTCTGCTGCCGATCCCGAATTCGATGCTGTTCGTCGGGCTGGCCACCGGAATCACCGCCTGGCTGGAGGCGACGGCGGTGCCCTTCACGCTCAACTTCAAGAACGGCGGCCGCATCCGGGTGTCGGCCCTGGTCGAGGGGCGGGCCGATTTCGCCTTGGTGTCGCGGCAAACGGCCGATGTCGCCCTTGCGGAACATGGCGATCTGATCGAAGCCGTCGCCCTGCCGGAGCGGTCCTATTATGCGGGCCATCATATCGTGTCGCGGCTGCATCCGCAAAAGCCGCGTGACACATGGGTGATCGGCGTCGACCCCACCTCGTTCGACCATGCCTCCTTCTGCGCGGCGCTGTTTCCGGGGCTGATCACGCGCAATGTGCGCTATGTGAACCTGCCTTATGCCATCGCGAAGGGCGATATCGACGCCACGGCGGTGCATTCCCTGTCGCTCGTCCCGCTTGAGGTGGCGCAGTCGCTGTCCATCGCCCCGGTCGAGCAATGGGACGAGACGCTGCGCAAGGCGTCTTCGGCCGTCATCCTGTGCCGGGCCGACAACGCCCCCCTGCGCGCCGTCTTTGCCGAAGCCCGCGATCCGCTGCAGATACACAAGATCCAGCAGGCCGTGATCACGGGAGAACACGAACCTGAATACTGAACCACGTCAATGTGTTAGGGAGGAAACCATGACCATCGTGAATTTCACCTTGCTGCGGCGGTCGGCGGCGGCGCTTGTTGTCTCAGGCGGTCTTGCCGCCCTGGCCGGCAGCGCGGCCGCGCAGGACAATCTGACATCGACCGAGCTCTACAAGGACATGACGCCGACGGCGGATGCCGTCGATGTCGACGTGTCGCTCTACAAGAAGGACGGGCCTTATGTGATCGGCTATGCCGGCTTTGGTCTGGTGAACAGCTGGCGGGTGCAGGCCTTTGAGTCGACCAAGATTCTGGCCGAAAACCTCGGTGTGGAGCTGCGCATCACCGATGCGGGCGGCGATGCGAACAAGCAGATCTCGGACACCGAGGATTTGCTGGCCCAAGGCGTCGATGCGCTGCTGATCTCACCCGTCGCCAGCGAGCCGCTGGCCCCGGTGATCGAGCGTGCCTACAGCCTTGGCATTCCGGTGATCGTCTGGGGGTCGGATGCCGCGACCGATCAGTACACGACCAAGATCGTCGCGGATGATTACTACTTCGGTTATTCCGGTGGCCAGAAACTGGCGCAGGACATGGGTGGCAAGGGCAATGTCATCATGCTGCGGGGCATCGCCGGCAACAGCGTCGAGACGGCACGCTATGACGGGGCCGCGGCGGCGCTGAAGGAGGCGGGCGGCATCACCATCGTCGGGGAGGAGTACGGGAGCTGGGCCTTTGACCAGGGCAAGGCCATCACCGAGACTTTCCTTGCCGCCAATCCGCAGATCGATGGCGTCTGGGCATCGGGTGCGGCGATGACGCGCGGCGCGATCGAGGCCTTCCAGGAGGCCGGGCGCCCGCTTGTGCCGATGTCTGGCGAGAACCTGAACGGATTCATGAAGCTCTGGGCCGAGCTTGACCTGAAAAGCAGCGGACCGCAGTTCCCGACCTGGCAGGCGCCCGAGGCGCTGAAGGTCGCGGTGCGCGCCTTGCAGGGAGAGCCGATCAAGTCGTCCTACCTGCTGAAGCCCGCGCCGATCACCGATGCCAAGGCGGCGGCACTGCCCGACGTGTCGGACGACTACTGGGTCGAGGAATACCTGACCCCGGAAGAGATCACCCGGGTCTTCCCGCAGTAAAACCCGATACGAAGCGACTGACATGCACGTGCGGTCACAAGACGATGCCTTGCTGGTCCTGACAGGGATCAGCAAGCGCTTCGGCAGCACCCAGGCGCTGGATGCGGTCGACTTTTCGGCGCGGGCGGGGCGCATCCATGCGCTGGTCGGCGAAAACGGCGCGGGAAAGTCGACGCTGGTCAAGACCATCGGCGGCATCAACCAGCCCGATGCCGGGACGATCAGCCTGGCCGGAAAGCTCCAGCGGTTTTCCGGCCCCGCCGACGCATCGCGCGCTGGAATCCATCTGGTGCATCAGGAACTGGCGCTCCTGCCCAACAATACCGTGGCCGAGAATGTCTTTCTCGGCCATGAAATGGCAGGCCCCCTTGGCCTGTCGTGGTCGGCGATGAACCGCCGCGCCGCCGAGACCTTTCGCCGTCTCGGCCTTGATATCGATGTGACACGGCCGACGGGCGAACTGTCGACCGCGCAGCAGCAGATGGTCGAGATCGCGCGGGCCACGATCCGTGACTTCCGGGTGATCATCCTGGACGAGCCGACGGCGGCCCTGCCGCCGGCCGATACCGAGCGGCTGTTCGCCGTGCTCCGCGATCTGGCGGCGCGCGGTACGGCGGTCATCTACATCAGCCACCGCCTTGACGAGATCCGCGCGCTGGCCGACGACATCACCGTGCTGAAGGACGGTCGCCGCGTCGCGACCAGACCCGCCGCCGAACTGGATACGGCGACGATGATCCGGCTGATGGTCGGCCGCGCGATCGACGATCTGTTTCCGCCGCGGGCTGCGATAGCGCAGGCCGACCCGATCCTGCAAGTCGACGGGCTGATTGATCCGCCCCGGGTCTACGACGTGTCCTTTGATGTCCGCCCCGGCGAGATCGTCGGCATCTATGGCCTTGAAGGTCATGGCCAGGATGAGGTCCTGTCAGCCATAGCGGGCGCACGCCGGCCCGTCGGCGGCCAGTTGCGGCTGGACGGCAAGCTCCTGGCCTGGGCACCGGTCCCGACGATGATCTCGCACGGCATCGGCTTCATCCCCGAGGATCGCAAGGCCGAGGGTCTGGTGCTGGATCTCGACGGCCATGCCAATGTGTCGCTGCCGATCCTGCGCCACCTCGCGCGGTACGGCTGGGTCGATCCCGGGCGCGAGCATGAACTCACCTCCCGCGCCGCCGAGGATGCCGGGGTGCGCGGCGCGCTGGATGTGCCGGTGCGCTGGCTTTCGGGGGGCAACCAGCAGAAGGTTCTGCTTGCGCGCTGGCTTGCCGCGGGCACCCGGCTCTTTCTGATGAACCAGCCGACGCGGGGCGTCGATGTCGGCTCCAAGGCCGAGATCTACAGCCTTGTTCGCAAGCAATGTGCCGAACACGGCAAGGCCGCGCTGGTCGTTGCCAGGGAGATCACCGAATTGCAGGGGCTTTGCGACAGGATCCTGATCATGTCCCGCGGCCGCATGGTTGCCGAATGTTCACCGGACGACAGCGAAGAAACCATCCTCGCCGCGGCGCTTGGCCAGGAGGTGCAGCCGTCATGACCGGGTCGTCGCCAACCCCCGCGCGTTTTGCGTCGATGTTGCGCGCCAGCCGGCCGCTTCTTCCGGTGCTCGCCTTTTGCATCCTTCTTGTGGTGATCGGCGCGGCGCAAAGCCGGGTGTTCCTGTCGCCCTTCAATCTGGGCAACCTTGCCATCCAGATCATGCCGCTGCTGCTGGTCGCCATCGGCCAGACCTATGCCGTGGGCAGCGGCGGGCTTGACCTCTCGGTGGGGTCCATCGTCAGCGTGGCGGCGGTGGTCACGGCGGTGTCCTTTGCCCCGTTCGGCATTCCCGGCGCGCTTTTGCTTGGCCTTGGCGCCGGGCTGGCGATCGGCGCGCTGAACGGCCTTTTCGTCTCGCGCGGGATCGAGCCATTTCTGGTGACGCTGGGCACGCTGTCGCTTGCCCAGGGGCTGGCGCTGTTCATCACGCCCGTTCCGGGCGGATCGGTGCCGCCGCAGTTCCGCGCCATCGCGGGATACTGGGGGCAGATGCCGGTCCTGCTGCCGCTGGTGCTGGTGCTGGCCGGGCTTGCGATATGGTCGATCCGCCACACACGCACCGGCGCCAATATCGTGGCGGTCGGCGGCAATTCCGATGTCGCCCATCTGTGCGGCATCCCGGTGCGCGGCACGATCATCAAGACCTATGTCCTCTGCGCGGGCTTTGCGGCGCTGGCTGCCTTTCTGGTCGTGGCCCGGACCGGCACCGGCGATCCGACGATCGGTGCACGCTTCACGCTCGATTCGCTTGCCGCCGTGGTTCTGGGCGGCACGCTGCTTGGCGGCGGGCGGGTCGTGATGGCGGGCACGATCCTTGGCGCGATTGCGCTGGGGCTGCTGTCCAACGTGCTGAACCTTCTGCAGGTCCCGGCCTTCTATCAGACGCCGGTCAAGGGCTTGCTGGTGATCGGCGCCGTGCTTCTGCCCAGCGTGGCCGGCCGTATCCTGGCGCGGCGGGCGGCGGTGCGGGCGGCCGGTGCCTATCGCGCACATCCACAGGGGGCGGGCGCATGACCACGCTGCTTGGCATCGACATCGGGACGACCTCGATCAAGGCCGCGCTGTTTGCCGCCGGTGCGCCCGGGGTGCCGCTTGCAGTCGCAAGCCGCGCCTCGCCCACGCGCATGCCCGCGCCGGGGTTGAGCGAAACCGATCCCCTTGCCGTGTGCGCGGCGATTGCGGATTGTGTGCGCGACCTGACGGGCGCCGGGCGCGGCGCCGGCGTTGCGGCCATCGGCATTTCCGGCACCGCCTGCGGCGCCTGGTTGCTGCGCGATGGCGTCCCCCTGCGGCCTGCCATCCTGTGGAACGACGGCAGGGCGGCCGCGATCACCGACAGATGGCGCGAAGATGGCCGCATGGCCACGATCTTCGATATTTCTGGCAATGCGCCCTTCCCCGGCTACACGCTGCCGGTGCTGCGATGGCTTGCCGACCACGAACCCGACACCCTTGCCAGGGCGACGCATCTTGTCTGCTGCAAGGATTTCGTCCGTGGCTGGCTGACCGGGGTCTGGACGACCGAGGAAAGCGACGCCTCCTATGCGCCGTTCGATATCGTCGCGCGGGATTGGAGCGACAGGCTCTTCGATCTGACCGGGACGGCGGCCCATGCGCATCTGTTGCCTCCGCTGTCCCCGCCGGATCGCACGGATGCGCTGCTGGCGGCCGTGGCAGACGACCTGGGGCTGCCCGCCGGCATCCCTGTCGCCTTGGGTGCGACGGATATCGTGGCGGGCTGCGTTGGCGGCGGCGCGGTCGCGGCCGGCCACGCGGTGACGATTCTCGGAACCAGTGCCAATTCCAGCATCGTGACCGACCGGCCGGAGTTCGAGCCGCGCGGGATCGGCATCATGGCGGCGGCGCCGCTCGGCCGGTGGGTGCGCACGATGGTGAACACATCGGGGTCGATGACGCTCGACTGGGCGGCGGGGCTGTTCACCGGCGGCGATGTCGGTGCTCTGTTCGTCCGGGCCGCGCAGGCGCAGGGCCAGGATATCCCCGTGCTGCTGCCCTATCTGGCGGATGCCGGCGTGATCTCGCCCTTCGTCGATGCCCGGGCGCGCGGCGCTTTCGTTGGACTGCGGGTCGGCCATGATGCCGCCGCGATGTGCCGGGCGGTGGTCGACGGGTTGGCCTTCGCGGTTGCCGATTGTTACCGCGCGATGCCGGGGGCGGTCAGCCGCATCACCGCTGTAGGCGGGGCCGCACGGTCGGACCTGCTGTTGCAGACCATTGCCGACGCGACCGGCGCCCAGGTCCTGCGCCCCCGGGGCGAGGAATTCGGGGCCCGCGGCGTGGCCCTGCTGGCGGCGCTGCATGCCGGGCTGATGACCCCGGACACCTTCGAGGCAAAGGCCGCCGATCTGGAGGTTGCCCGCCCGTTCGTACCGGGACCACAGGCGGCCGAGGTGACACAGCGTTTCGCGCGGTACCGCGACTGTGCCCGCGACACACGATCGACAGGGAGATTGTGGTGAGCCATCCCGTCGAAGCGGACCGCAAACCCGGCCCTGGCCTTGCCGCGAACGCAGATTTCCTGCGGCGCACCGCCGTCTGGATCGCCCTGCTGGCGACATTGGCGGCCATGCTGATCGTCCGGCCGGCATTGCTTGCGCCGGAGCAATGGCCGATCCTGCTGCGTCAGGCCGCGCCCCTGGGCCTGCTTGCCGTTGGCCAGACGGTGCTGCTGATCGGCCGGGGCTTCGATCTGTCGGTGGGCGGGGTGGTCGGTTTCGTCAACGTGCTGGCGGCCTCCAGCATCGCCCAGACATTCGGGGCGGGCGGCGTCATCCTGCTGTGCCTGCTGTTCGGCCTTGCCACCGGCCTCTTGAACGGGGTCATGGTCGCGCAGGGACGGATTTCGCCGCTTGTCGCCACGCTCGGCACCGGGTTCATCCTGACCGGCGCCATGCTGATCTATACCGGCGGCGCGCCGACCGGCAACATTCCCGAAGGCATCCGCATCCTTTCCCGCGCGCGGTTCCTGGGGATGCCCTATGCCGTCTATATCTGGCTTCTCGTCTCGCTCGTCGTCGGCATCGCCCTCCGGCGGACCTGGTTCGGGCGATATGTCTATGCCGTGGGGTCCAGCCCGGATGCCTCCGTCTATTCCGGGGTTCGCGTCGGCGCGATCCAGATCGGTTCCTACATGCTTTCAGGGTTCTGCGCTGCACTGGGCGGGCTGCTTCTGGCGGGTTTCGTCGGTATCGGCACGCTCGGGGTCGGGCAGGATCTGGTCCTGAACTCGCTGGCGGCGGCGGTGATCGGCGGTACGCTGCTGCGGGGCGGGGTTGGCGGCATATCGGGAACCGTTGGGGGCGTGATCCTGCTGACGGCGCTGTCGGCCCTGCTGACGGGCGCGGGGGCCGGTGCCGCCGGCAGCCTGCTGACGCAGGGACTTGTCCTTCTTGGCGCGGCGATCCTGTTTCGGGAGGTGAAACGTGGCTGAGCGGACCCCGGATACAGGCGGCATGCTGGAGGGTCGTTCGATCCTGATCGTCGGCGGGTCGACCGGCATCGGTCGCGCCTGCAGCATCGCCTGTCTCGACGCCGGGGCGCATGTCACGGTCACCTCGCATGACGAGGCCAGCCTGCGCGCCCTGACCGCCGAACGGCCGGGGATCACAGCCGTGCTGGCCGACGCGCGTGATCCCGATGCGGCGGAAGGGGCGGTCGGGGTCGCCTCATCGCTGACGGGCCGGCTTGACGGGCTGGTGCATGTGGCCGGGGGAAGCGGCCGGTCGCTGGGGGACGGCGCGCTGCATGAAATCACCGATGAGGGCTGGCGGGCAACCGTCGAACTCAACCTGACTTCGGTCTTCCTGTCGAACCGGATCGCAGTGCGGCGCTTTCTGGCGCAGGGGGCCGGCGGGGCAATCGTCAACATCGGGTCGGTTCTTGCCACCCATCCGGCACCGGATCACTTTGCGACCCATGCCTATGCCGCCGCCAAGGCCGGTCTGGAAGGTTTCACCCGCGCGGTCGCCGCGCGGTATGCCGGCGAGAATATCCGGGCGAATGTGGTTGCGGCCGGCCTTGCCGATACGCCCATGGCGCGCCGTGCGATCAACGATGCGGCAATCCGCGGCTTCGTTGTCACCAAGCAACGGCTGGATGGCGGGCGCCCCGCTCGCGCCGGCGATTTCGGGCCGGCGGTCGCCTTCCTGCTGTCGGACGGGGCGCGTTTCATCACCGGCCAGATTCTGGCCATCGACGGCGGCTGGCCGCTGGGCGACGGCCAGTTTCCGGCACGGGAAACTGCGGGCACGATGCCGGTATCGGGCCTGGAATGATCGAAAGGTATCAGAAAGTGACATCGGAACTGGATCGCGCGCATTTCGGCATCGTCGTCATCGGGGCCGGTTCCGCCGGTTGCTGTGCCGCCATCGCTGCGGCAGAGGCATCCGGCAGGCCCGTCCTTCTGGTCGAGCGCTATGGCTTTCCGGGTGGCGTTTCGACCCAGAGCCTCGACACTTTCTATGGCTTCTTCACGCCGGGTGACCGCCCGCGAAAGGCGGCGGGCGGCATTCCCGACCGCGTCGTGGACCGGCTGGCGGATCATGGCGAGATCTTCCTGCGGCCCAACACCTATGGCGCGGGCACCGGCGTCACCTACAATCCCGAATATCTGAAGATCGTCTGGGACGACCTTCTGGCCGCCTCGGGGGCGGAGGTGCTGCTGCACAGCAAACTGGTCGCGATCGAGGACCGGGGCGGGCTGTATCGCCTGACGCTCGATACCTCGGGTGGGGCGGTGACGGTCTTTGCCGAGCGTGTCGTTGATGCCTCGGGCGATGCGCAGGCGGCGCATCTTCTGGGCGTGCCGCTGGAAGAGGCCGGCCGGGAAGTGGCGGCGCAGACCTTCACCACCACCTTCCGCATGTGCAATGTCGATCTTGACCGCTATGCCGCGGCGGGCGGCAAGAAGCTGCTGCAGGACCGGATGACCTGGGCGGTCGAGACCGGAACCTACCCGCTGCCGCGCAAGAACGGCAGCGTGCACGAGATGGTCCAGCCGCATTGCATCGCCACCGTCGCCGTGCGCGTGCCCTTCTCCTCGCCCTTCGATCCGCGTGCGCTCAGCGCCGCCGAGGCCGAGGGCCGCCGTCAGGCCTTTGTCTACGAGACCTTCCTGCGCGCCGAGATCCCCGGTTTTGAACAGGCAAAGATCATCGGCATGTCCTCGCCCCAGATCGGCATCCGGGAATCCCGCCGCCTCTACGGCAGCTACCGCCTGACACGGGCAGACTGCCTTGCCGAGGCGCGGTTCGAGGATGCGGTGCTGTGTTGCGGCGCGCCCATCGAGGATCATCGCATGAACGCCGATGGCGAGGATGAAACCGAATGGGTCTATGTGCCGAACGGCGGCGTCTATCAGGTTCCCTATCGTACGCTGCACGCCCCGGGGTTCGACCGGCTTCTGGTCGCCGGCCGCTGCTTCAGTGCTGAGCATTCGGCGCATGCAAGCTGCCGCTCGATGGCGCAGACCATGTCGATGGGGCAGGCCGCGGGAACGGCCGCGGCGCTGTCGCTGGCGGCCGATTGCCCCGTGGACAGGATCGACATTGCGGCGCTGCGCGCACGGCTGGAGGCCCTCGGCGCGGTGATCGACCCGCCGGTCGACATTGCCCGGACAGGCCGGGATGACTGGTTCGCAAACCGAAATCGCAAGGGATAGCGCAGATGGGCTTTTTCTCACCGCCGACCGAGATCGAATCCAGAATCTGGGTCGACCTTCCCCGGGCCCTCGGCTGGACGCGCCGCACCAATGCGCTGGTCGAGAAGTTCATCGGCAAGCCCGCGCATTCCTTCCTTGAAGGCCCGGCCTTCGATGCCGCGGGAAATCTCTACGTTGTCAACTTCGCCTTCGGCGAGGTGGTCAGGATCACCCCCGCGGGCGAAGCCTCGGTTCTTTGCCGGTACGACGGGGCGCCGAACGGGCTGCAGGTCGGTGCCGATGGCATGATCTACATCAGCGACCGGCTGAACGGCATCATGCGCGTCGATCCGGCCGGCGGTGCGGTCGAGCTGCATTGCGGACCCGACCGCTCACCCGTGGGCTTTGCCGGCCTCAGCGACCTGACGATCGCCACGAACGGCGACATCTATTTCACCGATCAGGGCGATTCACACCTGCTGGACCCGATCGGGCGGTTGTTCCGGCTGCGACCGGATGGCCGGCTGGATATCGTCATGGAAAGGCTCCCCGGGCCGAATGGCGTGGTGCTTAACCCGGCCGAGACGCATGTCTTCGTGGCGATCACCTATGGCCCGGCGGTCTGGCGCGGCAGGATCGTGGCGGATGGCCCCTGCGACAAGGTGGGCGTGTTCCAGTCCCTGCCCGGCGGTTACAGCGGCACCGACGGTCTGGCGATGGACCGGGATGGCGGTCTTGCCGCCTGCCATAACCGGCTGGGCACGGTCTGGCTGTTCGACCGCGATGGAGAGCCGAAATACCGCGTCCGGACAGCGCCGGGCGCAGGCAGCAAGATCACGAACGTAGCCTATGGCGGGCCGGACAATGCAAGGCTTTACATGACCGAGGTGGAAAGCGGCTGCATCCTCGTCGCCGACGCGCCGGTTCCCGGCCTGCCGACCGTTGGCCAGCGTGGCTGACCGGCTACCCTGGAATTGGTGCGGATGACGGAAGCTGAAGAACTTTCGGTCGCCCCCTTACGAGGCACAAGCCGCAAGACAGAGGCAAGGGGGGGCCGAAAATGCCGGCAACCGCGCCACGAGTGTTTGTCTTTGCTACGACCGCCGATCAGCGTAATTTCACATGGCTTGGCAATACAGCCGGGGGCGGGAAGGCGGTGAAGGTGGCTTTGATGAAAACGTCCGATATTCCATCGGCGGACGTTCCTGTCGGAGCAATTCAAAAACCCATGGTCGCGGATGAGAGGCGACCCCAACGGCTCAGGCGCTGGGGGTCTGATCTGTCCCGCTCGCTTTGAGTCCCGTGCAAATGCACAATGCGATATTAACCGGCCTCCGGCTTCCTGTGCACCGGCCGGGTCCGGAACTTGAACGGAATGTGCCCGTCAGAACGGTCGAGGCTCGGGGATTTGCCGAAGCGCGCCTTATAGGCTTTGGGAAAATAGGCCGGACTGGAGGACCCGGTTGCAGCGGCGATTTTTGACATTGACCTATCGTTCTGCCTGACCAGGCTCTGGGCTCGGTCCAGCCTGATATCGCGATAGTAGTGGACTGGCGTCTTTCCGACACAATTTCTGAAAAGGCGGTTCGTCATTTCATCCAGTGGTCGCCCGAGGCACGCCGGCCGCCCCAATTGGAGTCTACCTGTCGCATCCCGGGTGATTGCGGACGCGTTTCCTGAACATCTCGGGCTTTTGACGTTTCCAGTCCTTGAGG
>JBDHSO010000019.1:0-38259 GCA_039808125.1 Rhodobacter sp.
CCGGCCTGCTTGACCGCCTGCACCGCGCCCACGGTTCCGCCCTCGTTCGCGGCATAGATGATGTTGAGGCCGGGGTTGGCGGTCAGGATGTCCGATGCCACCGCCACGGCCTTTTCCGGCGTCCAGCCATCCTGCTGCGCGACGATGTTGATCTCTCCCAGCCCCTCGATCTGGCTCAGGAAGCCGTTGGTGCGGCCGTTGCTTTGTTCGGGCAGCAGCGAGACGAAGCCCAGCAGGGCCACATTGGCCTTGCCGCCGAGTTTTTCCGAGATGAAGGTGGCGGCTTCCTTGCCGGTCGATTCACCGATCGCCTTGTCCGACGAGACAATGGAGGCGACCGGGAAATCCGCGGCCAGCGGGCTGTTGTACAGCACCACCTTGATGCCCGCGTCATGCGCGCGTTGCAGCGCCGGGACCGAGCCCTTTTCGCTGACGGGGGAAATCACGATGGCATCGACGCCGCGCGCCACATAGGTATCGACGAGCGAGCTTTCCTTTTCCGGCTTGGCGTCGGAATTGCCCATCAGCAACTCGCCGCCGGCATCCTTGTTCGCCTGCTCCATCCCGGCCTGAAAGGCGCGGAAATATTCAAGCTGGCTGAATACGATACCGGCAATGGTGGTGTCCTCTGCCTGTGCGGGCATCACAAGGCCGGTGGCGGACAGCAGCGCTGCCACCAGGGTCATTCTCAGTTTCATTGATTCCTCCCGAGGGGTTGTGGGCTTGCGCCCCTTGCAACGTCAGATGGTCAAGGCACGTTCATATGCCTCACCCAGGACGATCTGGATAAGCCGGGGCGACACGCAGTCGCCGATGCGCTCGAGATGGACCTGCGCAAAGCGGGGATCGTCCTTCAGCGCCAGATGGAGATCCTCGCGCGAGCGGCGCCCGATGACCGGCACGACGGCATCGACGCCTTCGATCCATTCCCCATCGGCGGGCAGGAGGACGTATTTCCCCCAGCCCTCGCCGTCGGTCGACGAGAAGACGGGTGCGACCAGTACGCGGCCGGGTTCGATGGCCTGCACAGTCATGCAGGTGTGAAACCGGATGCGCTTCAGGGCGGCGCGGCGCAGGGCGAGAAGCCTGTTACCGCCCTCGATATCGCCCAGCACATGATAGGCGCCGGTGACCACATGCACCTCGCATCCCCGGTCGGCAAGAAACTCGGCTGTGCCCTGCGCTTCCCAGTGACCGTTGGCATCGATCACCACCACCTTTCCGGCAACCGGGCGGCGGCCGGAAAGCACGTCGTCCACGCCCGTTACAAAATCGAGGCCGATCCCGGGCAGATCCGGTGCGATCTGTCGGCCAAGGTCGCGCGCGCGCGTCCAGTCGTCGCCAGAGCCGGGAAGGTTGGGCTCGGACCCGGTTGCGAGGACGACGGCATCCGGCGCAAGCCCGGCGATCAGATCGGGCGTGGCGCTGGTTTTCCGGCGAATCTCGACACCCAGATCATCGAGGACCGCCTCGAGATATGAGGCAACTTCGCCGACCGGACCGTGTTCGGGTTGAACCGCGGCAAGCTGGACCTGACCACCGAGCTGGCTTTCCCGCTCGACAAGCGTGACCTCATGGCCGCGGCGCGCCGCGATTTCGGCGTATTTCATTCCCGCCGGGCCGCCGCCGACGACGACGATGCGCTTCCTTTTCGCAGCGGCGGGCAGGCTGAACTCGTCAACCTTGCGTTCGCGCCCGGCGGCGGGGTTCTGTACGCAGCGGATGTCCTTTTCCTGGCCCATCTGAAACAGGCAGGCGTCGTTGCAGGACAGGCAGTAGCGGACCAGATGCCCGCGCCCGTCACGGATCTTGTTGGGCGTTTCGGGGTCCGAGATGAGCTGGCGCGCAAGGCCGATGAAATCTGCTTCCCCCCGGGCGACAAGGTCGGCCGCGGTGCCGGGATTCAGCCGCCCGAAGGCGATGACCGGCAATCTGGTCGACTTCTTCAGGGCCAGATTGATGCGATGCAGATCGGTGGGGTCAACGCCGGCCGGCGGAATCTCCATCCACATGCTGGAATAGGACCCGGCGTCGGCATTGAAATAGTCGATGACGCCGCGGCTCTCCAGATGGTGCGCCATCGCGAGGCCATAGTCGTCGTCATAGCCGAAGGCTGTGAATTCGTTGACGCAGAGCCGGACGCCGATCGGAACCGCGTCGCCGACGGCCGCCCGGATCGCGTCGATCACCTCGTCCGACAGGCGCATGTTGTTGGCAAGGTTGCCGCCATAGCCGTCCGTCCGCCGGTTGAAGAAGGGCGAGGCGAAGGCGCGCAACAGCCCGTCATGGCCGATCTTGACCTCGACGCCGTCGAAACCGGCGGCGACCGCATTGCGCGCGCTGTCGGCAAACCCCTTGATCACGTCCCGGATGTCTTCGGCGTCCATCGCCTTGGTGGAGAAGTTGCTCGACGGCTCCGGCATCTGGGTCGGGGCCCACATGATCGGCGGCGGATGCTCGACCGAGGAATGGCCGCAATGGTTGAGCTGGCAGAAGATCCGGCCGCCATGCGCATGCACGGCCTCCGCGACCCGGGCCATCGGCGCGATGACGCGGCTGTCCCAGCAATCGACCTGCCGGCGCGATGCCTTGCCGCTGGGATGGACCGCGACGCTTTCGAAGATGTTGAGGCCGCAGCCACCCCGCGCGCGTGCCTCGTGATAGGCGACATGGGCATCCGAGGGCATCCCGTCCCAGGTTCCGAGTGCGGTGAAATGCGGCTGGAAGACCCAGCGATTGCGGATTTCCACGCCGCGGATGGACTTGGGCGCAAAGAGCGGGGCTGCGGCCCTGTTCAGGACCGGCGCCGCCTCTGCTCCTTTCTGGGAAGGGTCGATCTGCGTCATGTTTTTCCTCCCATCCGGGCATTTCGGAAGACAAGCCGGTCCTGCCGCTGCGCGGGTGGCGCAGCGAAGGGGTGGGCTTGCCCTGTCAACTGGATCGAGACCGGCGCGTCAGGCTGTTCTGAAGTGATCTCCCACGCGGCCGATATGCGCCGCCAGCAATCGTTCGGCCTGTTCGGCATCCCGATCGCGGACGGCCTTCACGATGGCCTCGTGCTGCCGGTGCGAGGTGATCCGCCGCTCGCTGGTTGCAAAGAAACTGTGCCGGCGACTTTCCGACATCAGATAGAAGGGGTTGACCACCCGCACCAGAATGTCGTTTCCCGTCGCCTTCAGCAGTGTCAGGTGAAAGGCATAGTCATAATCCGCGGCGCGCTCGGTGAAGCTGTCGCTGTCCTCGAAGCTGGCCAGGACCGCATCGAGCGCAGCCAGATCCGCCATGCTCCGCCGCTCGCAGGCCAGGCGAATGGCCTGGACCTCGATGATCCGGCGAACCTCGACGCATTGCTCGTTGACCTGCGGCTCCATCGGCAGGTCGATCTGCGAAAACAGGACCAGAGTCTCCAGCGATGTCGCGTCGCTGTCCTTGCAGAGAAACACGCCCGAGCCGCGGCGGCGCTCCAGATAGCGCATGGATTCAAGCGTGGTCATCGCCTCGCGCACCTGCGCACGGCCGACGCCCAGCCGCTCGGTGAACTCGCGTTCCGAGGGGATCCGGTCGCCCGGTTCGTAACCGCGCTGACGGATCAGCGTGACGATCTGGCCCAGTATGCGCGACACGCCATCCTGAAATTCGCCGTCCGGCATTTTTGCCTCCATGTCCCTTTCCTCCCGCTCGGCCTTCGCCACGCGGGATCTTACCCCATCGAGACGGAACAGTATTGCCTGTCGTAATGCAGCAACGGCCGCCGATCGTTGCCGACCGCCACATCCCGCACCCGGCCGATGAAGATCGTATGCGTCCTGAGGCGGATCGCGAAGGCGACTTCGCAGTCGACGGCGACCAGCGCGTCGGTCAGCACCGGAGAGCGGGTCGCAAGTTCGGTCCAACGGTCGTCCCGGAACTTGTCCGCGCCGCGTTCCCCGCCCCGCCCGGCGAACAGATCCGAGATGGACTGATCCGCCTGGGACAGGATGTTCACCGCAAAGACGCCTTCGCGCTCGATCGCCTCATGCGCGGCACCGGTGCAATTCACGCAGGCGAGGATCATCGGCGGATCCATCGACAGGCTGCATACTGCGGTGGCGGTCAGGCCTCGGCGATGTTCGCCGTGGCCCGATGTGACAACCGTGACGCCCCCGGCAAGAAGGCTCATCGCGCGGCGGAAATCGCCCGCCATGTCGCGATCCGCCGCATCGGGCTGCGGGTTTGCCGCGCCGTTCATCACGCCACTTTCAGCTTGGACGCGCGGGTCAGGATCGGCCGCACTTCCTCGGCCAGAAGGCGCATGCTCTCGGCCTCGGCGGCATGGTTGTGCCCCCAGTCCTGAAGACCCAGGATCAACGTGCCGAAGGGGCCGGTGATGTCCTCCTGATAGGCGATCAGCTTTTCCGCCACCGTCTTCGGGCTGCCGATGATGCAAAGATCGTCGACCAGCCGCTCGGCCGTCATCTCGCTGTCCGGCACGCTGGGGTCGGATTTCAGCGCCCCGGTGAAGCCCGCAAGGCTCAGCGCCTTCCAAAGGTAGTTGTAGGTGTACATCAGCCCGCCCTTCGGATCGAATGCGATCTCGCGGGCTTCTTCGTCGGTGCGGGCGACAAGGATGTTGCGGGCAACGCGCCAGTCGGCCGGATTGGCCTTGCGGCCGGCGACCTCGCAGCCCTCGACATATTTGGTCCAGTGCGTCGCCACCGAGGAGATCGGCACGAAATTCGCTGAAACCGGCATCCAGCCATTCTCGCCGGCGATCTTGCCCAGCCCGGGGTTCGGGCTCATCAGCGAACAGGCCAGGGGCGGATGGGGCAGGGTATAGGGCTTGTGCATGTAGCCGGTGCCCAGTTCCTTGACGATGTTCCTGTCGACATTGATCGTCCAGAACTCGCCCTCAAGGTTGTAGGGCGGATCCTGCGACCAGATCTTCTTGATCATGTCGATGGATTCCAGCGCCTTGCGCAGTCGCGGCCAGCCATCCTCGTTGCCGTAAAGCTGAAAGTCCGTCGCCAGCGATCCCGGCCCGATGCCGAAGATCATCCGGCCCTGGCTCATGTGGTCGAACTGCGCGATCTCGGCGGCAACCGTCGCGGGGTGATGGCAGGGCAGGTTGATGACGCCCGTGCACATCTTGATGATCTTCGTCTGCGGCAGGGCGGCCGCCATGAAGATCAGCGGCGAGGCGATCGGCTCGGTCGAGGCGGTGTAGTGCTGGCCGACCCAGGCCTCGGCAAATCCAAGACGATCCGCGAGGATGATCTTGTCCATGTCCTCCTTGTAGGTCTCCGCCACAGGGCGGCTGTCGGGATGCAGCGGCATCATGAAAAGACCAAGTTCCATCTTCTTCTCCTCCAGAAGGAAAATTCGGCTATTGCTGAACGATGAGCTTCTTGACGGTGTAGGCTTCCAGCCCCTCGACACCGCCTTCATGTCCTTCACCGCTGGATTTGACCCCGCCGAAGGGCGCCTGCGGCAGCGAGACGGTGGTCGAGTTGACGGCGACCATGCCCACTTCCAGCCGGTCGGTGGTCTCGCGGATCGTCCGGTCGCTGGTGCTGTAAAGATATCCCGCCAGCCCGACATCCAGCCCGTTCGCCCGGCCGATGACCTCGTCAAGCTCCCGGAAACGGGCGATGGGTGCGATGGGGCCGAAGGTTTCCTCGGTCATGATCTGTGCGCGGTCGGGCACTTCGGCCAGAACGGTCGGCTCGAAGAAGAAGCCATGGTTGCCGATCCTCGCGCCGCCGGTGACAAGTTCGGCGCCGCAGGCCACGGCATCGGCCGTCAGGCGCTCCATCGCCTCAAGCCGGCGCCGATTGGCAAGCGGACCCATCGTCGTTCCCGGATCCGCGCCATCACCGACCCTCAGCGTGCGCGCATAGGCCGCCACTTTCGCCACGAAGGGCTCATAGACGCCGTCATGGACATATAGCCGGCTTGGCGTCACGCAGACCTGTCCGGCATTGCGAAACTTCGCCGCTGCAAGGATGGCCGCCGCCTGATCGAGGTCGGCGTCGGGAAAGACGATGGCGGGCGCATGGCCGCCGAGTTCCATGGTGAACCGCTTGCCACGTCCCGCGGCGATCGAGGCGAGATGTTCGCCCACCGCCGTCGAGCCGGTGAACGAGATCTTGCGAATCACGCGCGAGGCGAGGAGATGCCCCGAGACTTCGGCTGGCACACCGAAGACCAGTTGCAGAACGCCCGGTGGCACCCCCGCATCGTGAAAGGCGCGCACGACCTCAACTGCTGTTCCTGGCGTTTCCTCGGCGGCCTTCAGGATAAGCGAGCATCCCGCCCCCAGCGCGCCGGCGATCTTGCGCAGGATGGTCAGCGCGGGAAAATTCCACGGCGTGAACGCCGCGACCGGACCTACCGGTTCCTGCACGGTGAAGACGCGGGAATGCGGCGCATGGCCGGGAATGACGCGCCCATAGGCCCGGCGGCCCTCGTCCGCCATCCAGTCCAGCGTTTCGACCGAAAGCCCAAGCTCCTGCAGCGATTCGGCCACGGGCTTGCCCTGTTCCAGCGTCAGGATCATCGCGATCCGGTCCTGCCGCTCGCGGATCAGATCGGCGGCCCGGCGCAGGATCTTGGCGCGCTCGACCGCGGTCCTGTTCCGCCAGACCTCGAACCCCCGCGCCGCGGCCGCCAGCGCCGCGTCAAGATCGGCGGTCGTCGCATGCGGCAGATCGCCCAGCCGCTCTTCCGTCGCAGGGTTCACGACGGCTTCGGTCTTGCGCCCGCTTCCGGAAAGCTCCTGCCCGTCGATGATCAGTTTCAAATCGGTATACATATCCTGCCTCCGTGCCCTGCCGGTTCAGACAAAGCTCTTTCCGTCGATGAAGGGATGGGCGCTGATGAAGTCCTCGTCGACTTCGATACCATGACCGGGGCCGGCGGGCGCCGTCACGGTGCCATCCGCCGCGATCCGGTAGGGCAGGCGGCCCAGCCCTTCGCGAAAGGCATTGCCCTGCGATACATCCGCTTCGAAATAGCCGGCATTGTCGATGGCGGACAGGAAGTGGATCGTGGTCGCCATGTTCAGCGCCGTGATCGAGGAATGCGGGCAGATCGGAAGCCGCCAGGCCGAAGCCAGTGCGGCGATCCGCAATGCCTCGGTCGGGCCACCGGCCTTGGACAGATCGGGCTGAAGGACCTTGACGGCGCCATCCTGGATCAGCCTTGCGAAGTCGAACCGGGTATAGTGGTTTTCGCCTGCGGCAAGGGGAACGCGCCCGAGTTTGGCGGCATCGAGATAGGAGCGATAGTCGTTGGCCGCGAAGGGTTCTTCCAACCATCTGATGTCCAGCGTCTCCAGCGCAGGCATCACAGCGCGAACATCGTCCAGCGTATAGCCGGTATTGGCATCGACCATGATGGTAAGCCCGTCGCCAAAGTGCTTGCGCACCGCGGCCACCCGCTCGATATCGCGTTCGACCCGATCACCGATCCGCAGCTTTACCGCGCGATAGCCGGCCTCGACATGCGGCTGGATCTCGTCGATCAGCGCCGAAGGCTCCTGCCATCCCAGGGCCACGCCGCCGGCATAGGCCTGGATCGGCGTCCGGCTTCCGCCCCACAACTCGCAGAGCGGCAGGCCGGCGGCCTTGGCCTTGATGTCCCACAGCGCCATGTCGAGCCCGCTCATGGCCATCACGGTCGCCGCACCAAGACCATGGCTGCGCAGTTGCCACTGGTATATTTTCGACCAGATGCCCACGATGTCTCCGGCCGATCCGGGCAGGATCAGGTCGCGCAGCGTCGAGTTGACGACATTGGCGATCACATTGGCCGAGCGGGCGTGATGCGATTCGCCCCAGCCGACGATCCCGCCGGCGGTTACGATCTTCACGATCACCGCGTCGCGCTTGATCGCACGCCCGATGGCAAGCCGGGCACCGCCCGTGACAGCGACAGAAACCGGGTAGGCAACCAGGTCGACGATCCGCATCGCATCGTCGGCGGGCACCTCTGCGGGCTGCTCCAGCACTCCCTGTTCCATCCTGTCCTCCCAAATTGGTAGTGCCACTATGGGCATCCACACTGGACATGTCAATTCGGTTTTGCTAGTTTTTTTCGGCAGGAGGATCCAGACATGCGACAGGACGGTTTCGGACTTGTGTCAGACTTCTCGAAGGTCCCGGCGCGGCTGAAGGGCGCAGCCGTGGCGATCGGTAATTTCGATGGCGTCCACCGCGGCCATCAGCATCTTCTTGCACGACTTGTCTGCCAGGCGCGGGCGCGCGGCGTACCGGCTGTCGCGCTGACCTTCGAACCGCATCCGCGCACGTTCTTCGCCAGGGCAGACCCGCTGATGCGTCTCGGCACGGCGACCGACAAGATCGCGCTGCTGAAGGCCATCGGCCTTGATGGCGCGGCCGTGTTGCGGTTCGATTCGGCCCTTGCCGCAATCGAGCCGGAAGATTTCGTGCAGCGATTCCTCGTCGACGGTCTGGGCGCCAGTGCGGTGATGGTGGGCGAGAATTTCCGCTTCGGGCGCGGGCGTGCGGGCGATCCGGCGTTCCTTCGCGAGGCGGGCCGGTCGGCCGGTTTCACCGTGGAATCCGCGCCGCTCCGGTACGAGGACGGCGCGCCCATCTCGTCGACCCGGGTTCGCGCCGCGCTGAGGTCGGGCGACATGCGGCTGGCGCGGGCGCTTCTGGGATATCACTGGTTCACCCGCGCCACCTGCAGGCCGCCGCGGGACGGCCGCATCCGGCTTGAGCTTGCGGACGATCTTCCGCTTGCCGCAGGGCAGTATCGGGTGCAGGGCTGCAGCGGTCCCTGGGCGCTGCGGGGCCAGCTCGATCATGAGGTCGCGGCCACATCGCTCCGGCCCGACTGGCTTGACGGTTCCGGCCCCGATGCCGCGCGCCATGTGACCGTCGCGCTCCTCGGTGCGGTCGGGCCGGGCCGGCATGCGGGCGGCGATCCCGTGCTGACGCCGCTGGACCGGCGGCTCGGCATCATCTGATATCCCGCAACGGCAACAATCGAGAACCCGCATGACCCTTTCGGACAGCGCCTTCCTTGCCGGGCTTGGCAAGATCACCGGCAGCCGGCATGTCATTGCCGGCGCACGGAAAACCCGACGCTACACCCGGGGGTTTCGCTGTGGCGGCGGGCCGGTGGTCGCGGTGGTCCGGCCGGGCACGCTGGTCGAATTCTGGCGCGTGCTCAAACTCGCGCTCGAGATCGGCCATGCCGTCATCGTCCAGGCCGCCAATACCGCGCTGACCGGCGGGTCGACCCCCTGGGGCGACGGCTATGACCGCGGCATCGTCCTGATCAACACGATGCGATTGGGCGCCATTCATCTGATCGACCATGGAAAACAGGTCGTTTGCCTGCCCGGCGCCACGCTCGATTCGCTGGAAAGGCGCCTCAGACCGCTCGGCCGGGAGCCGCATTCGGTCATCGGATCCTCCTGCATCGGGGCGTCGGTGGTCGGCGGGGTCTGCAACAACTCGGGCGGCGCCCTGGTCCAGCGTGGTCCGGCCTATACCGAACTGGCGCTTTACGCCGAAATCCGCGAAGACGGGCGGCTTCACCTCGTCAACGACCTGGGCCTGGCGCTCGGCAAGACGCCGGAGGAGATTCTCGGCCGCCTCGATCACGGCGACATTCCGGACGGGGTCGAGACCGGGGCCTGGGCGTCGGACCATGACTATTGCGATCATGTCCGCCAAATCGACGCTGCCAGTCCCGCGCGTTTCAACGCCGACCCCCGCCGCCTCAGGGGCGCATCGGGCTGCGCGGGCAAACGCGCGGTCTTTGCCGTCCGGCTCGACACCTTTCCGGCCGAGGAGGAAACCGCCGTCTTCTATATCGGTGCGCGCGATCCGGAGGTGCTGACAGAGATTCGGCGGCATATCCTTGCCGACTTCAGGAACCTGCCCATCGCCGGCGAGTACATTCATCGCGAGGCCTATGACATCGCGGCCCGCTACGGCAAGGACACCTTCGTCTTCCTCCGGCATTTCGGCACCGACCGTATCCCCCGCCTCTTCGCGGCCAAGGCGCGGCTCGACGATCTCGGCGACCGGATCGGGCTGGGGCGGGCGATCTCGGACCGGCTGCTACAAACGCTGTCCCGTTTCCTGCCGCATCATCTGCCCGGCCGAATGGACGCCTTCCGCGACAGGTTCCCGCATCATCTGCTTCTGAAGATGGGTGGGGAGGGCATCGCCGAGGCGCGGGCTTTCCTGAAGAAACGTCTCCCGTCGGAGGCGGGCGATTTTTTCGAATGCACGCCGGATGAGGCTGCGGCCGCCTTCCTCCACCGTTTCGCCGTGGCCGGCGCCGCGGTCCGATACCGCGCCGTCCATTCCGCCGAAGTGGAGGACATCCTGGCGCTGGACATTGCCTTGCCGCGAAACGCCGTCGACTGGGTGGAAAATCTGCCCGCCGAGATCACGGGACAACTGGGCGGAACGCTCTATTACGGCCATTTCTTCTGCCATGTCTTCCATCAGGACTATATCGTCCGGAAGGGCGCCGACCCGATCGCGCTGGAGCATCGCATGTGGGATCTGCTGGATGCGCGCGGGGCGGAATATCCGGCCGAACACAATGTGGGGCATCTCTACAGGGCCAAACCGGCGCTGGCAGAATTCTACCGGCGGATCGATCCGACCAATGCGATGAATCCGGGAATCGGGCAGACCTCGCGCAAGCATGGGCACAGGCCCTGACGGGCCAAACCATCCGATGGGGTGGGTTGCGCCAGCGTCCTCGGCGGGCATTGCGCGTCTTCCGCGGCAGGGGCGCGGGGTCTTCCGATCTCTCGCGCTGCGGCCCGTGACCGGGAAAGCCGGCGCCGGACGCCTGTCATACCTTTCGATTTCATGATAGGTCGCGTCAGCCTGCATCGCGCGGATACATGCCATGCCGGTGGTGCTGCCATCCCCGAGCTTGCCGGCAAGGGGCGGGCACAGGCGGCAAAGGGACGTATCAGGACACGATCCAGGCGGTTATGACGAAAGAACAAGCAACAGTTTCGACGGCCGCACGCCTGTCCGTCGCCCCGATGATGGACTGGACGGATCGTCACTGCCGGCACTTTCACCGGCTGATGACGCGGCGCGCGCTGCTTTATACCGAGATGGTGACGGCGTCGGCCATCCTGCATGGCCCGAAGGCGCGGCTTCTGGATTTCGGCGCGGGAGAGCACCCGGTGGCGCTGCAGCTTGGCGGGTCGGAGCCGCGCGAACTGGCGGCGGCGGTCGCCATTGCCCGGCCCTGGGGCTATGACGAGATCAACCTGAACTGCGGCTGCCCCTCCGACCGGGTGCAATCGGGATGTTTCGGCGCGGTACTGATGAAGACGCCCGATCTGGTGGCCGATTGCCTGCGCGCCATGCAGGCCGAATCCGCGGTTCCCGTCACGGTGAAATGCCGCATCGGCGTCGACGACCAGGATCCGGCCGAGGTTCTGCCGCGCTTTCTGGAAACCGTCGCCGCGACGGGCGTGCGCCATGTGATCGTCCATGCCCGCAAGGCCTGGCTACAGGGCCTGTCGCCGCGCGAAAACCGCGAGATCCCGCCGCTCGACCATGCGCTCGTGCTGCGGATGAAGCGGCAGTTTCCCGAACTGGCGATCAGCCTGAACGGCGGCGTGACCGGCCTGACCCAGGCGCGCGACCTGCTGGACCAGGGGTTCGACGGGGTGATGATCGGCCGCGCCGCCTATCACGACCCCTCGCATGCGCTGATCGGCGCCGATGCGCTTTGGGGAGAGGATCACGCGCCGGAACCCGCCGCCGTGGTCGCGGCCATGCTGCCCTATGTCGAGGCGCATCTGGCGGCGGGGGGGCGGCTGCACCAGATCACCCGCCACATGCTGGGCCTGTTCCATGGCCGCCCCGGCGCGCGGATCTGGCGGCAGATCCTCTCGACCGAGGGGTGCCGCGCGGGGGCGGGCAGCGATACGCTGCTGGCCGCGCTGGCGGCCACCGGCGCGCGGGCGGCGGCATGATGGCGCTCGACCCCGCGGCGCGCCCGCGCTAAGCCGGTCCGAAAGTGGAGAGTCCGATGACCCTGGCCGACCTGACCGAGTATCTGCCGCTGCTGCTGACCCTGATCGTGATCGGCGGCTTTGCCGGGGTGATTGGCGGGCTGCTGGGGGTGGGCGGCGGCATCGTGCTGGTGCCGGCCTTCTTCTATGCCTTCGGCGCGCTCGGGTTTCACGAGGGCCAGATCATGCAGGTCTGCGTCGCCACCTCGCTTGCCACCATCGTCGTCACCTCGCTGCGCTCGGTTTCGGCGCATAACCGCAAGGGGGCGGTCGACTGGCAGGTGCTGAAGGACTGGGGTCCGTGGCTTGTGCTGGCCTCGGCGGTCGGGGTTCTGGTGGCGGCGCAAGTTTCTTCGGCGGCGCTCCAGGTGGTCTTTGGCGTCCTGGCGGGGCTTGCCGGGCTGTGGATGGCCTTCGGCCGCAGCGACTGGCGGCTTGGCGCGGCCATGCCGGGCCTGCCGGTGCGCGGCTTTCTTGCCGCGGCGGTCGGCTTTTTCTCGGCGCTGATGGGAATCGGCGGCGGCACCTTCGGCGTTCCGTTGATGACGCTTTACGGCATGCCGATCCATCGCGCCGTCGCCACCGCCTCGGGCTTCGGCGTGCTGATCGCGGTGCCGGCGGTGATCGGCTTTCTGCTGATCCCGGCGGTGGGCGCGCCGCCCTTCACGCTGGGGGCCGTCAATATCCCCGCGTTCCTCGTGGTGATCGGCACCACGCTCCTGACCACGCCCTGGGGCGTCCGGCTGGCGCATGCGATGGACCCCGGGCCGCTGAAACGCGCCTTCGCGGTGTTCCTGACCCTTGTCGCGCTGAACATGCTGCGCAAGGTGCTGTTCTGAACCGCCGCTCCCGATGACCCCTTGCCCCTTCGGGGGCGAGGGTTCACCATCCGGCGGGAAGGAGTGCGCCGATGCCCGTAAAGAACCGCTTTGCCGAGATGTTGCCCGAAATCGCGGGCTGGCGGCAGGATTTCCACAGCCACCCCGAACTGATGTACGACCTGCCGCGGACCTCGGCGCGGGTGGCGGCGCTGTTGCGCGGCTTCGGCGTGGACGAGGTGGTCGAGGGGATCGGCCGGAGCGGCGTCGTGGCGGTGATCCGC
This sequence comes from Rhodobacter sp., assembly GCA_039808125.1. Lineage (GTDB taxonomy): Bacteria > Pseudomonadota > Alphaproteobacteria > Rhodobacterales > Rhodobacteraceae > Pseudogemmobacter. Next base: position 13,116 of record JBDHSO010000019.1, read on the forward strand.
GGCCGGGGGCAGGGGCAGGGCGCGGGTGCCGGCCGCACCCTGGGCCTGCGCGCCGACATGGATGCCCTGCCGATCCTTGAGCGGACGGGCCTCGACTATGCCTCGACGACGGCGGGCGTGATGCATGCCTGCGGACATGACGGGCATACGGCCATGCTGCTCGGCACGGCCAAGTATCTGGCCGAGACGCGGGGCTTCGACGGCACCGTCGTCTGCATCTTCCAGCCGGCCGAAGAGGGCGGTGCCGGCGCCCTGGCGATGATCGACGACGGGCTGATGGACCGCTTCGGCATCGACGAGGTTTACGGGCTGCACAATGCCCCGGGGCTGGCCGTCGGCCGGTTCGCCACCCGGCCCGGGCCGCTTCAGGCCTCGGCCGACGAATTCACCATCACCGTCACGGGGCGGGGCGGCCATGCGGCAGAGCCGCACCGCGCCGTCGACACCACGCTGGCGGCCTGCCAGATCGTCGTGGCGCTGCAATCCATCGTGGCGCGCAACGTCGATCCGCTGGCGGCGGTCGTCCTTACCGTGGGGACATTGCGCACCGACAGCGGGGCCTCGAACATCATCGCGCAGCAGGCGGTGATGGAGGGGACGGTGCGCTGCCTCGATCCCGCGATGCGCGATCTGGCGGAGGAACGGGTGAAGGCGGTGGCCACGGCGACCGCGGCGGCCTTCGGTGCCACGGCCGAGGTGGCCTATGAACGCGGTTATCCCGTCACGGTGAATCACGCCGAACAGACCGCCCTGGCCATCGCCGCCGCCGAGGCGGTGGCGGGTGCCGCCCAGGTCGACGGCGCCGCGCGCCCGATCATGCCGGCCGAGGATTTCAGCTACATGCTGGAGGCCCGGCCCGGCGCCTATGTCTTCCTTGGTAACGGCGACAGCGCCCAGTGCCACCATCCCGCCTATGATTTCGACGATCAGGCCATCCCCTTCGGATGCAGCTGGTTCGTCGCCCTTGTCGAAAGTCGCCTGCCGCTTTCCGCCTGAAAGGAACCGCCATGCCCGTCAAGAACCGCTTCGCCGAACTGCTGCCCGAGATCACCGCCTGGCGCCGGGATTTCCACGCCCATCCCGAACTGCTGTTCGAGGTTCACCGCACCGCCGCCCGCGTGGCCGAACTGTGCCGCGCCTTCGGCTGCGACGAGGTGACGGAGGGCATTGGCCGGACCGGGGTCGTGGCCGTGATCCGGGGGCGCAGCGACACCCGGGGCCGGGTGATCGGGTTGCGCGCCGACATGGACGCCTTGCCGATCATCGAGCGGACCGGGCTCGACTATGCCTCGAAGACGCCGGGGCGGATGCATGCCTGCGGCCATGACGGGCATACGGCCATGCTGCTCGGGGCGGCCAAATATCTGGCCGAGACGCGGAATTTCGACGGCACCGTCGTCTGCATCTTCCAGCCCGCCGAAGAGGGCGGCGGCGGCGGGCGCGAGATGGTGAACGACGGCATGATGGACCGCTGGAACATCCAGGAGGTCTACGGCATGCACAACATGCCCGGCATTCCGCTGGGCGAATTCGCCATCCGCCCCGGCTCGATGATGGCGGCGGCCGACCAGTTCGACATCACGGTCACGGGCAAGGGTGGCCATGCCGCCAAGCCGCATGACTGCATCGACACGACCGTGGTCAGCGCCCATATCATCGTGGCGCTGCAAACCATCGCCAGCCGCAATGTCGATCCGCTGAAACAGGTCGTCGTCTCGGTCTGCACGGTCGAGACCGACAGCCCGGCGCACAATGTCATTCCCCAGGTCGTCAAGATGAAGGGGACGGTGCGCACGCTCGATTCCGCGGTGCGCGATTTCGTCGAGCGCCGGCTGCACGAGATCGTCGAGGGCACGGCGCGGACGCTGGGCGCGACGGCGGTGGTCGATTACCAGCGCGGCTATCCGGTCACGGTGAACACGCCCGAACATACCGATTACGCCATCGAGGTGGCGCGCGGCGTCTCGGGCCGGGTGGATCCGGCGACGCCGCCGCTGATGGGGGCCGAGGATTTCAGCTTCATGCTCGAAACCCGGCCGGGCGCCTATATCTTCCTCGGCAACGGCGATACGGCGATGGTGCACCATCCGGCCTATAATTTCGACGACAATGCCATCCCCTTCGGGGCAAGCTGGTATGCCGGCATGGCCGAGGCGCGGATGCCGGCTGCGTGACCGGGGATCGACAAACGCGCCGGCAATGCCCATTTCCGCAAGGTCCGAAGGAGGGACCTTCATGACCAAGACCTATGCCAGGACCGAGGCCGCGCTGGCCGGGCTGACGCCCGAACAGTTCCGGGTCACGCAACAGAACGGGACGGAACGGCCGTTCTCGGGCGAATATGACCATCATTTCGAGCCGGGGCTCTATGTCGATATCGTCTCGGGCGAGCCGCTTTTCGCCTCGTCGCAGAAGTTCAACTCCGGCTGCGGCTGGCCGGCCTTTGCAAAGCCCGTCGATGCCGCAAGCCTGCGCGAGTTGCGCGACGTGAGCCATGGAATGGTGCGCGTCGAGGTGCGCTCGTCGCAGGGCGACAGTCATCTCGGACATGTCTTCCCCGATGGTCCGCGCGAGATGGGCGGGTTGCGCTATTGCATCAATTCGGCGGCGCTGCGATTTATCCCCAGGGACCGGATGGCGGCCGAAGGCTATGGCGGCTATCTCGACCAGGTGGAGGGCTGATATGGAACGCGCGATTCTGGCCGGCGGCTGTTTCTGGGGCATGCAGGATCTGATCCGGCGGCTGCCCGGCGTGGTGAAGACCCGGGTGGGCTATACCGGCGGCGATGTGGCCCATGCGACCTATCGCAACCACGGCAGCCATGCCGAGGGGATCGAGATCTGGTTCGATCCGGCGCGGATCGGCTATCGGCAGTTGCTTGAGGTCTTCTTCCAGATCCACGACCCGACCACGCCCAACCGGCAGGGCAACGACCGCGGCACCAGCTATCGCTCCGGCATCTATTATCTCGACGATGCGCAGAAGCGGATCGCCGGGGAAACCATCGCCGATGTCGATGCATCGGGCCTCTGGCCCGGCCCGGTCGTGACCGAGGTGAAGCCCGCCGGCGAGTTCTGGGAGGCCGAGCCCGAGCATCAGGATTATCTCGTCCGGCACCCCGACGGCTATACCTGCCATTTCCCGCGCAAGGGCTGGGTCCTGCCCCGCCGTTCGGCCGCGGAATAGGCGCCGGAACGCCGGGCAGGAGGGACGCGCAGGATGACCCGACCGCATATGCGGGCCATGCTGCGCCATCTCGGCCCGGCTATGGGCTTTCCCGGCTGGCACGAGATCGCGCGGGCGGCGCTGACCATCGCCGTGGCGCTGGCGCTGGTCGAGTTGCTGCTGCCGCCCGTGCTGGCCACGCCGGACGGGCTGTTCCTGATCGCGCCCTTCGGGGCCACGGCCGTCATGCTGATCGCCTTGCCGAACAGCCCGCTGGCGCAGCCCTGGACGGTGTTCTGCGGCAATACGGTCTCGGCGGCGATCGCGGTGACTGTGGTGCTTTTCGTCCGCGATCCGGCCCTGCGGCTGATCCTTGCGACCGGGCTCGCGCTGTCGGCAATGCTGGCGCTGCGCGCGCTGCATCCGCCCGGCGGCGCCATTGCGGCCTGGGCGGCGCTGACGCCCGATGTCATCGAGACGCTGGGCTACCGCTATGTGATCGAGCCGGTGGCGCTGGGTTCCATCGCGCTGGTGCTGCTGGCCCTGCCCATCGCGCGGCTGACGGGGCGGCGCTATCCCTTCCGCCAGCCGCCCGAGACGGCCGGCCCGCCGGTCCTGCCCGAAGTCTCGCCGCAGGATCTGGCGGATCTGCTGATGGCCTATCGGCAAAGCGCGAACATCGGGGTGGAGGATCTGGCCCGGCTGATCGCCGCCGCCGAACGGCTGTCCGAGGAGCATTCGGGCATCAAGCTGCATCCTTCCGCGCCGGCCCCGTCCACTCCGGCCCCGTCCACTCCGGCCCCGTCCGCCGCACCGTAACCCGCCGGGCGCCGACGGCAGCCGCCCTGCCGCGCCAGCACGCTTGTCCCCTGCGGGCGGCGGCGGCGCTCAGCGGAGGTCGGGCATGGCGGTGCGGTCGGGGATCGTGACCACGAAGGCGCGGGCATCCCGGCCGCCGACGGCATGGCCGAAATGCTCGATCTCGGCCTCGAACTGGATGCAGTCGCCCTCGCTCAGTAGGATGTCGACGCCGCCGTAGTTGAAGACGATCTGCCCCTCCAGCACCAGCAGCACCTCCTCGCCGGAATGGCGGAAGGGGGGGATCTTCTCGGGATGCTCCATCGTGGGCAGGGTCAGGAAGAAGACCTCGGATTTCGGGTTGAGCTTGCTGAAATCGCCCACGTCGTAGCGATAGCCGAATTCGGTGCCCGAGCGGTTGATGGTGCGGTGTTCGTTGCGCCGCACCACGGTGATCGGCTTGCGCTCGCCCTCGGGCATGAAGACCTCGGCCAGGGTGACGCCATAGACGTCGGCCAGCCGGTTCAGCACCGCGATCGAGGGCGTGGCATGGCCGCGTTCGATCTTGGACAGATATCCCTTCGTCAGCCCAACCTGTGCCGCGGCCCAGTCCAGCGTGAATTTCGCCGCCGTACGGGTGCGGCGCAGCCGGGCACCCAGATCGCTTGCGATGGCGGGGCCGGGCGGCTGGGGCGTGGTCTCTTGCGGCAACGATATGCACTCGCGATCAGAAGGTTTCATGCGTGTATCCTATCGGGAAACTTTTTCTGTGCAACTTGAAACGCCACAGTTGACAGATGTTGTCTCATGAGGAAACATGCAGGAAACATCAACCGAGGTCCCGAAGGAGCCTGCGATGATTCTCCTTTCTGCTCCGGGCCTTGGTCCGGGGCGCTGGCATGGTCTTGGCTGCGGCCGGCGCCTGATCCACAGGGGTCGCGGATGAGTGCGGCGGCCGGTCTCGCGCCGGTTCCGCCAGCGCTCGGCGGGACGGTCGGCGGCATGTTCCGCGATGCGGCGCTGGGCAATCCGCTGGGCATTGCCCTGCGCGAGGGCGCGCGCAGCCTGACCTACCGCGACCTCGACGCCGAGGTCGACCGGCTGGCCGGCGCCCTGCGCGCCGCCGGCGTGACGCGCGGCGACCGGGTTGCCATCCTTTCGGAAAACTCCATCGAATTCGTCCTGATCATGCTTGCGGCGGCCCGCACCGGCGCGATCGCCGCCTGCCTGAACTGGCGTCAGACCGCCGAAGAGATCGGCTATTGCCTGCGGCTGACCGCGCCGCGCCTGCTGTTCCTGTCCGACAGGTTCAGCGCCCTGGCCGAACCCTTGCCGGCGGCCCTGCGCATCGTCGCCTTTGGGGCCGGGTTCCGCGATTTCCTCGCCTCCGCCACAGGCGACGATGCCAGGACGGAGGTGCCGGTCGAGAGCGAGGACGGGCTTCTCATCCTGTTCACCAGCGGCACCACAGGCCGGCCCAAGGCGCCGGTGATCAGCCATCGCGCGGTGATCGCGCGCGGCCTGATGATGCGGGCCGACTGGGGCGTGCGGCGCAGCGACGGCTTCATCGCCTGGTCGCCGCTGTCGCATATGGCGGCGGCCGATCCGACGCTGGCCTCGCTGATGCAGGGGTCGACCGTCACGCTGCTGCCGGGCTTCGACCCCGCCGGCATCGTCGAGGCGCTGGCACAGCATCCCGTCGGCTGGATGATCCTGATGCCGGGCATGATCGAGCGGCTGGCCGAGGAGCTGGAGGGGCGCAACGCCCGGCCGGTCCGGGTGGCGGCGGCGGGCTGCATGGCCAATCTGGTGCCGGCCGAGCAGATCGCGCGGATCTCGCGCCTTCTCGCGGCGCCGTTCCTGAATTCCTTCGGCTCGACCGAGACGGGGATCGCGCCGGCCAGCGGCAACTGGATCGCGGCGGGCGAGGCGCCGCTGTCGCTTGGCAAGCTGCAAAGCACGGCCTGCGAAATCCGTCTTGTCGATTCCGCCGGGCAAGAGGTGCCCGAAGGCCAGACCGGCGAGATCTGGCTGCGTTCGCCCGGGCTGTTTTCCGGCTACTGGGCCGATCCGCAGGCCACGGCCGAGGCCTTCGCCGGCGGCTGGTACCGCATGGGCGACGATTTCCGCCGCGACGCCGAGGGGCTGCTGCATTTCGCCGACCGCAGCAAATATCTGATCAAATCGGGGGGCGAGAACATCTACCCCGCCGAAATCGAACTGATCCTGCGCAATCTCGACGGGGTTTCCGATGCCGTCGTGGTGCGCCGGCCCGATCCGAAATGGGGCGAGGTTCCGGTGGCCTTCATCGTGGCCGCGCCCGACCGGCGCCCCTCGGCGGCGCAGGTGCGCGCCGTCCTCGAGGCGCGGCTTGCCCGGTTCAAGCTGCCCAAGGAAATCCATTTCATCGAAGACCGGGACATCGAACGCAACACCACGGGCAAGATCCGCCGCGACCTGCTGGAACGCCGCGCCCTTGCCGGAACCCGCGCAGAGGAGATCGGATGATGGCCGCACGGACCCGGTCGCCGCTTTCGCAGGAGATGATCGTCGCCGCCATCGCGGCGCTGCTCTTCGCGGCCTTCTTCCTGACCCAACCCGTCTTCCGCACCACCGACAACCTGCTGTCGCTGCTGCAAAACGTCTCGATCCTTGGCATTCTGGGGCTGGGGATGGCGCTGTCGATCATCGGCCGCGGCATCGATCTTTCCATCGTCACCGTCATGGCCATGTCCTCGGCCTGGGTGCTGCAGCTGGCCAACAGCGGGATGCCGCTCTGGGTGGCGCTGCTGGCGGGCCTTCTTCTGTCCATCGCGGTGGGGCTGGTCAACGGCGTGCTGATCGCCTTTCTGGAGGTGCCGGCGATCTTTGCCACCCTGGCGGTGGCGACGCTGAACTACGGCGTGGTCCGCACCGCACTTCTGGACGACAACCTCGTCTATCTGAAGGCCGATGTGCCGGCATGGTTTCATGCCATCGGCGGCGGGTCGCTGTTCGGCATACCCAATCCGGTGCTGCTCTTCGCGCTGGTCTGCCTGCTGCTGCACCTGTTCCTGCGCTATGACATCTCTGGTCGCTTCCTTTACGCGATGGGCGAGAATCCGGCGGCGGCGCGGATCACCGGAATCGCCAACCGGCCGCTGACGCTGCTGCAATATGCGATCTGCTCGGTCATCGGTTTCGGCGCGGGGATGATCCTCGCCTCGACCATCGGCTCGGTCGAGACGCGCATCGCCCGCTCGACCATGGTCTACGACGTGATCCTTGTCGCGGTGATCGGCGGCATCGGCCTCAGCGGCGGCAAGGGCGGCGTGCGCAACGTGATCATCGGCACGGCGCTGATCGGTGTCCTGCTGAACGGCATGACCATCCTGAACACGCCCTACACCGTTCAGAACATCATCAAGAGCGTCATCCTGATGCTCGCGATCGTCGCGGATTCGATCCTGAACCCGCGCGACGAACAGACAAGCCAGCAGGGTGACATCTGACATCCGGCGGCTGAATCCGCAGGGCCGCAAGCGGCCGCAAACCGGGAGGAGTGGAATGAGGAAAGTTTTGACGACGGTGCTGGCGGGGTTCCTGACGGCTGCCCCGGCGCTGGCCGAAAAGCCCGACGACGGGCTGGTGTTCGAATCCGCCGAGGCGCTGAAGGGCAAGACCGTGGCCTATCTGCCCATCGCCATGGGGTTCGACCTGACCGAGGCCTGGGTGACGGGGCTGAAGCAGGATGCCGCGACCTGGGGCTACGAGCTGACGATCCGCGATCCGAACTGGAGCGTCGACGCCGGTGCCCAGGCCTTCGCGCAGCTGATCCAGGAACAGCCCGATGTGATCGTGGTGCATCCGCCCGAGATCCAGGCCTATGCCCGGCTGATCCAGCAGGCGGAACGCGCCGGGATCGCCGTCGTGGTGATGAGCCTGAAGGCCAGCACCAATGCCGATTACTTCATCGGCCCGGACTGGTACGACATGGCCGTCGAGCAGACCAGATCGGCGATCGAGATGTGCGGCAAGAGCAAGGGCGGCTCGGGCAAGATCGCCGTCATGCAGGGGGTCCTGACCAACCCCACCTCGCAATACGGCATCCAGGCCATCGAGGCGACGGTGGCCGAAAGCGGCGGCGATATCGAGATCGTGTCGAACCAGGCCGCCGACTGGGACGCAAGCAAGGCCCATGCCATCGCCACCACGGTGCTGCAGGCCAATCCCGATCTCTGCGGCTATATCGGCATGTGGGACAACATGGATGTGGGCATCGCCGCGGCGATCCGCGAGGCGGGCAAGCAGGACAAGGTGAAGCTGATCTCCTCGGGCGGCGGCAACCGGGATTCGGCCTGCGCCAATATCGAGAACGGCAATTTCGCGACCTATATCAGCTATGACGCCGCCTCGCAGGCGCGCGACCTGATGATGGTGGTCCGCGGGCTGCTGCAGAACCCGCCGGAAGAGCCGGGCGCCCATCCCGTGGCGCTCTATACGCCGCTGCGCGCGATCGACAAGGCGACGATGCATCCCGGCTCCTGCTGGTCGCTCGACACCTTGCAGGCCTACGGTCCCTGAGGCCCGAGACGGCCGCCGCGGGCGCGTTTTCGCGGCCCGCGGCGGCTTACCACCTTTCCCTGTTGCCGAGGCCAGACCCATGTCGCTGCGTTCGACGCTGTCCCGACTGCGCTACCGCTATTTCCCCGACCACATCCTGGGCGAGATCCTGTCGAAGACCTGGATCGACAATGCCATTCCGGTGGCCATCCTCGCGCTGATCCTGGCCGGGCTGGGGCTGTGGAACGCCGATCTCGTCTCGCTGCGCAGCCTGACGGGCATGGCGCCGCAATATGCCGAAACGCTGCTTGTCACGCTGGGCATGGTCTTCGTGCTGCTGGCGGGGGGGATCGACCTCAGCGTCGGATCGGTCTTCGCCCTGGCGAATTTCATCACGCTTGCCCTGTTCAACATGCTCGGCCTGCCGATCGGCGTTGCCATCGCGGCGGCGATCCTGGCCGGCGGGCTGGTCGGCGCGGTGAACGGGGTGCTGATCGGCTATCTGAAGCTGCGCGCCTTCCTGACCACGCTTGTGACCATGATCATCGTGAAATCGGTGGTCGACCTTCTGCTCCTGTCCTTCGCGGTGAAGATCGCGACCCCGGTCACGAGCAGTGCCTTCTGGGATTTCCTGAGCTTCGATACCGTCTTCGGCGTGCCGCCCTCGATCCTGGTCGCCATCGTCTGCGCGATTGCGGGCCATGTCATGCTGACCCGGCTGCGGCTGGGCTGGCGGATCCTGGCGGTCGGCGGCTCTCGCCGGTCGGCCTATAACGCCGGCCTGCCGGTGCGGCGCACCATCGCGCTGACCTATGTGATGTCGGGCATGCTGGCCGCCGCGGCCGGCGTGCTTTATGCCGCGCGGCTGAATGCGGCGGGCTCGGACACCGGCGTCGGGCTGGAAATCGTCGCGGTGACGGCGGCGGTCGTCGGCGGCAACAGCCTCGGCGGCGGCCGCGGCTCCGTCACCAAGGCCGTCCTCGGCGCGATCATCGTGCTGGTGGTGACGAACAGCGTCGTCCGCCTCGGCCTGCCAGCCGGCGGCAACTCGCTGGCGCTGGGGGTGATCCTGCTGCTGGCGGTGGTGATCGATGTCAAATGGGTCAAGAACCGCGGCAAGTTCCTGTCCAGCGTCTATGTCTCGCCGGCCTGGATGCAGCTTCCCGCCCGCCCCGCCACGGCCGAGGGCAGCGGCTCGCCCTATGCGCTGAACGACAAGCTTGCCGATGTGGAACTGATCGGGCTGGGAGAGATCGACGGTCCCGAGGATCCGATCCTGGACGAGGCCGGGAACCTCTACGCAGGCACCCGTCATGGCGACATCATCCGCTTCCACGCCCCCGATTTCACCACGCATGAGGTCTTCGTCCATATCGGCGGCCATCCGCTGGGGCTGACCTTCGACCGGCAGGGCAACCTTCTGGCCTGCGTCGCGGGGATGGGCGTCTACCGCATCACCCCCGAACGCGAAATCCTGCGGCTGACCGACCAGACCAACCGAAGCTGGCTCAGCGTCATCGACGACAGCCGGATGCGCCTGGCCGACGACCTGGACGTGGCGCCCGATGGCCGCATCTTCTTCAGCGAAGCGACTATCCGCTTCGACATGTCGGACTGGATGGTCGATGCGCTTGAGGCGCGGGGCAACGGCCGGATCATCTGCCACGATCCCGCGACCGGCCGGACCCGGACCATCCTGCCGCATCTGCGGTTCCCGAACGGCATTGCCATGTGCCGCGACGGACAGTCCTTCCTGTTCGCGGAAACCTGGAACTGCTCGATCAGCCGCTACTGGTTCGATGGCCCGCGGGCGGGCCAGGTCGAGGTGGTGGTGGCCGATCTGCCGGGCTATCCCGACAACATCAACCGCGCCTCCGACGGCGGCTACTGGGTGGCGCTGGTCGGCATGCGCACGCCCGCCTTCGACCTGATGCTGACCGATCCCGCCCTGCGCAAGCGCATGGTCGAGCGGGTAGCGCCGGACGAATGGCTGTTTCCCAACATGAACTATGGCTGCGTGATCAGGATCGACGAGGCGGGGCGCGTGACCGACTGCCTGTGGGACCGGACCGGACGGAACCATCCGATGATCACCTCGATGCGCGAACACCGCGGCTGGCTTTACCTTGGCGGCGTGTCGAACAACCGGATCGGCCGCTACCGCATTCCCGGCGCCGATCCGGACTGGACGGCGGCGGCCTCCTATCGCGGAGACGCAGCATGACCGGCTTTCTGACAGATCTGCGCGACCGTTTCTTCGGCCGGGGGCGGTATTCCGTGACCCTGCCGCCGATGGACGGGGTGATGCGCCCGAATACCGCGCTCGACATGGCGCCAGTCCTGGCCGAGGCCGAGGCGCCCGACCACCTGCAGGCCGCGGGCGGGGGCGCGCTGTGGTTTTCAAGCGGCAGCGCCGTCTGCCGGCTGGAGGCCGGGCGGACCGAGACGGTGATGCGTTATCCCGCGCCGGTGACGGCCTTCGCCCGTGCCGCGGAGGGCCGGCTGGCCGTGGCCCGGCTGGACGGCGGTCTCGACCTGCCCATGGAAACCCGCGGCCTGCCGGAGGGCGAGGCCCGCCGCGCGATCACCGGCCTGGCCTTCGACGCCGAAGGCGGCTGCCTTGTCGCCTTCGGCTCGGCGCGCAATGCCGCCGATGCCTGGCAGAAGGACCTGCTCGAAGGCGGGGCGACCGGCAGCCTGTGGCGCATCGCGCCCTCGGGCGAGGCGCGCCAGATCGCGGCAGGCCTGGCCTGGCCCGGCCCGCCGCTGCCGCTGGCCGACGGCTCGGTGCTGATCGCCGAAAGCTCGGCCGCGCGGGTGCTGCAGATCGGCCCGGATGGCCGGCGCGAGGTGCGGATGACGAACCTGCCGGGCTATCCGGCCGGCCTTGCGCGCTACGGTGCGGGCTATGCGCTCTGCCTCAAGGCGCCGCGCAACCAGTTGATCGAGTTCATCCTGCGCGAGCCGGCCTTCTGCGCCGAAATGATCCGCAGCACCCCGCCGGACTGCTGGATCGCGCCCTCGCTCCATCCGCCGCGCTCGTTTCTCGAACCCTTGCAGGGCGGGGCGCTGAAGCAGCTTGGGCAGATGAAGCCCTGGGCGCCGAGCCGCTCCTCGGGGCTGGTGATCCTGACCGACAATGCTTTCGTGCCGGAACGGAGCTTTCACAGCCGCGCCGACGGAGAGGCGCATGGCACCGTCAGTTGCGCCATCACCGGCCAGGGACTTGCCGTCGCCTCGGTCGGCGCCGCGCGCATCCTGCTTCTCACGCCCGGCGAAAGGAATGCGCCATGATCCGCATGCAGGCGATGCGCAAGGTCTATGGCAGCGTGGCCGCTGTCGACGGTGTGGATTTCGACCTCGACGCGGGCGAGATCCACGCGCTGCTGGGCGAAAACGGCGCCGGGAAATCGACGCTGACCAAGATGCTGTCGGGCGTGGTGCAGCCCAGTTCCGGCACGATCCTGCTGGACGGCAGCCCGGTGCATTTCGCCAATCCGGCCGAGGCGATGGCGGCGGGGATCGCCATGGTCTACCAGGAAAACTCGCTGGTGCCGACGATGACGGTGGCGCAGAACCTGTTTCTGGGCGAGGAGCGCGGGTTCAACCGGCTGCGCCCGCTTTACATCGCCGCACAGCAGTTCCTGCAATCGCTGAACTTCAACGTCGACCCCTGGGCGCAGGTCTCGACCCTGGGCGTCGCACAGCGCCAGATGGTCGAGATCGCCCGCGCCGTGCGCAAGAATGCCCGCGTCATCATCTTCGACGAGCCGACCGCCTCGCTGACGCCCGAGGAGAAGCACCATTTCTTCGGTCTTGTCCGCCGGCTGAAGGCGAACCGGGTCTCGATCGTCTTCATCAGCCACGCGCTGGAAGAGGCGCTGGAACTCTCCGACCGCATCACCGTCTTGCGCGACGGCCGACTGGTCGCGACCGGCCCCACGGCGAGTTTCGACCGCGCCCGCATCGTTTCGGCCATGGTCGGACGCGAGGCGCCGCTGGTCGAGGCGACGCAGGGCCTGCGCAACCCGCGCCCGCCCGGGCGCCGGGTGCTGAGCGTGCAGAACCTGTCGATGGGCAATATCGTGCGCAACACCTCGTTCAGCCTTTACGAGGGGCAGGTGACGGGAATCTTCGGGCTGATCGGCTCGGGCCGGACCGAGATGGCCAAGATCGTCACCGGCGTGTTCAAGCGCAACACCTTCCACGGCGGCGAGGTGCTGCTCGACGACAGGCCGGTGCGCTACCGCGTGCCCCGTGCGGCGGTGCGCGACGGCATCGTCTATGTGACGGAGGACCGCAAGGCCGAAGGCTTCTTCGACGACATGCCGGTCAGCGAGAATATCGGCCTCGGCTATCTCGCCGCGGGGTTCAGCCGCAGCCGCATCGTGCGCCGGTCGGATCTGGCGCGGATCGCCCGGGAATGGACGCAGAAGCTGGATGTCGCCTCGACCTCCGGCGACGCCCGGGTGATCGAGCTTTCGGGCGGCAACCAGCAGAAGGTGGTGATCGCCAAATCGCTGGTGCAGCGCCCCCGCGTGGTCTTTCTGGACGAACCCACGCGCGGGGTCGACGTGGGCGCCATTGCCGAGATTCACCGCATGATCCGCGATCTGTCCGCCGCCGGCACGACCGTGGTGGTGATCTCGTCCTATCTGCCAGAGATCCTTGCCATTTCGGACCGCATCCTCGTCTGCCGCAAGGGCCGTATCGTCGAGGAATTCTCCGCCGATGCGGCGGATGAGAAAACCATCATGTACGCCGCCGTCCACTGAGCCCGAAGCGACCGGGAGAAAGAGACAGAGATGAAGAAGACCACCGCTGCCGTTGTCGGCATCGGCGAGGTGCCGACCGGGAAATATCCCGACCGCTCCGAACTCGATGCTGCGCTGACCGCCTGCCGGGCGGCAATCCTGGATGCCGGCCTCGGGCCGCGCGACATCGACGTGATCCTGCCGACGGGGGCGCTGGCCTCGCGGCATTTCAACGTCGACCTGGTGTTCTCGCGGCTGTGCGAGGAACTGGGAATGAATCGCAGCCTGAAGATGAACTGCCAGGTCATGGCGGGGGGCGCGACCAGTTCCTCGATCCTGGCCGTGGCCGAGGGGCTGATCGCCGCCGGCATGGCACGGCGGGTCCTTTGCGTGCATTCCGATGCGGTCGGATCGCTACCCAAGCAGGCGGGGATCGACCTCTTCGCCACCACCGGCGTGTCCGAGGAATGGGAGGCGCCCTACGGCCACAACATGAATGCGGTCGGCGCGCTGGCGACGCAGCGCTACATGCACGAGACCGGCACGACCGAGGAGGAACTGGCCGCCGTCTGCGTCGCGCTGCGCAAATGGGCGATGCTGAATCCCCATGCGATGTTTCGCACGCCGCTGACCGTCGAGGAGGTGATGGCCTCGAAAATGGTGGCGACGCCGTTGCGCGCCAAGGAATGCAACATGCTGGCCGATGGCGCCGCGGCCTTCATCGTCGCGGCGGCGGGCGATGCCCGGGCGATCAGCGACAGCCCGGTCTTCGTGCGCGGCCATGGCTCGCTTGTCACCCATTACACCCTGAGCCAGGAGCGCGACCTTGCCCGCCTCGGCTTTCCCGAGGCGGCGCGCGCGGCCTATGCCGAGGCCGGGATCGGGCCGGAGGCCATCCAGCTTGCCCAGATCTACGATGCCTATCCGGTCTGGCCGCTGATGTCGCTCGACGGCCTCGGGCTGTGCCGCGGCGCGCGGGCGGGCGCCTTCGTCGCGGCGGGCGAGACCGCGCCGGGCGGCAGCCTGCCGATGACCACAAATGGCGGGATGCTGTCGCAGGGCCATACCGGCGTGGGCGGCGGCATCGCCGTCCTGGTCGAGGCCTTCCGCCAGTTGATGGGCAAGGCCGGCGAGCGCCAGGTCGCGGGGCTGGTCAATGCCGTCGAGACCGCCTCGGGCGGAACCTGGATGGATTCGCATGTCACCATTCTGTCGAGGGAAGCCGCATGACCACCCAGACCCGCCCCCTGCCGCAGCCGAGCGCCTGGTCCGCCCCGTTCTGGCAGGCCGCCCGCAACCGCAGCCTGGTGATCCAGCACTGCACCGCCTGCGGCGAAAAGATCATGTATCCCCGCCGCTTCTGTCCCAACTGCCTGAGCGAGGCGCTGGAATTCGTGCCGGCGAAGGGCACCGGCGAGATCTACACGCTGACCACCCAGATGGCCGGCCCGCCATCGGGGTTCGAGGCGATGCTGCCCTATGTCCTTGCGGTGATCCGCCTTGACGAGGGGGTCCAGATGATGAGCAACATCGTCGGCGACGGCGCGCTCGGCGCCCGGATCGGCGACCGGGTGACGGTCGATTTCGTCGCGGTCGAGGGCAGCGATACCGTGCTGCCGGTCTTCCGGCTGGCGGAGGGCAGGCAATGACTGCGGGTTCCGCTGCCGCCGCGCCGGTCGCGGTGATCACGGGGGGGGCGCAGGGGATCGGCGGGGCCAGTGCCGCGATCCTTGCCGCCCGGGGCTGGACGGTCCATGCGCTCGACCTCGGGGACAGCCCCGAGGCCGCTGTTCATTCGCATCGCTGCGATGTGACCGACGCCGCAGCGCTGGCCGCGCTGGCCGCAGAGATCGGCCCGATCGACGCGCTGATCTGTTCGGCCGGCATCAACCTGCGCCCGCGCGACAACAGCCCCGAGCGGCTGGAGCTTGCGGCCTGGCAGAAGACCCTCGATGTGAACCTGACCGGCACCATGCTGACGGTGCGCGCCTTTCGCCCCTCGATCCGCCCCGAGGGCGCCATCGTCACCCTGGGCAGCGTCGCCGCACTGCGGGCCATGCCCTGGGCCGATGCCTATACCGCCTCGAAAGGGGCGCTGGTGGCGCTGACGCGCTCCTGGGCGGTGGATTACAGCCGCGACGGCATCCGGGTGAACTGCGTCTGCCCCGGCCCGGTCGACACCGGAATGATGGCCGGAATGATCGAACAGCATGCCGGCGCCCAGCAGTTGCAACTGCCGCAGCAGCGCATGGCCCGCCCGGCCGAGGTCGCCGAACTGATCGCTTTCCTGGTCTCGCCGGGATCGAGCTATATCTCGGGCACCGTCATCCCCGTCGATGGCGCCGCAACGGCGCATAGCGCGGGAATGCCCTTCCCGCGCCGGCGCGGCAAGGACGGCGGTCAGGCGGCCGGGTAGCTGGCAAAGACCGAGGTGGTGCCGTCGCGCCCGATCAGGAAGACGTCATAGGCCTCGCGTTCGGTCTCGGGTCCCATGCCGGGGGAGCCGAAGGGCATGCCGGGCACGGCAAGGCCGAGCACCGCAGGGCGTTCGGCCAGAAGGCGGCGGATGTCGGCCGGCGGTACATGGCCCTCGACCACATAGCCGCCGATCTGCGCGGTATGGCACGAGACCATCGCCTCGGGGATGCCGAGTTCGCGCTTGCCGCGCGCCAGTTCTTCGGCCGTGCGGTCTTCGACGGTGACGGAAAACCCGTCGGCGTCGAGGACGGCGATCCAGGCGCTGCAGCAACCGCAGGCCGGATCCTTCCGCACATGGATCGGCGGCAGAGCGGCTTCCGCCCGGGCGGGCGGCAAGGGTAGGGCCGGCAGCGCCAGAAGTGCGGCGCTTGCCCGCAGGAGGTGGCGGCGGGTCATCGGAAGGCAGGTCATGTCGGATCGTTCCCTTTCAATCGGGACGGGCATTGCCGTCACAGTTTCACCCGCCGCAGCCGCAGCGCATTGCCGATGACCGAGACGGAGGACAGGCTCATCGCCGCAGCGGCGATCATCGGCGACAGAAGCGTGCCGGTCAGCGGGTAGAGAACGCCTGCGGCGACCGGCACGCCGGCGACGTTGTAGGCAAAGGCGAAGAACAGGTTCTGGCGGATGTTGCCCAGCGTTGCCCCGGCCAGCCGGCGGGCGCGGACGACACCCATCAGATCGCCGCCCAGAAGCGTCAGCCCGGCGCTTTCCACTGCGACATCGGCGCCGGTGCCCATGGCGATGCCGACATCGGCCGCAACCAGCGCCGGTGCGTCGTTCACCCCGTCGCCGGCCATCGCCACCACGGCGCCGTCGGCGCGCAGGCCGTCGATCAGCGCCTTCTTGTCCTGCGGCAGCAGGCCCGCGCGCACCTCGTCGATGCCAAGGCGGCCGGCCACCGCCGCCGCCGTGCGCGGGTTGTCGCCTGTGGCCATCACCACCCGCAGGCCCAGATCGTGCAACTGGCGGATCGCCTCGGCGCTGGTGGCCCGGATCGGATCCGCAACCGCGAGCAGCCCGGCGATGCGGCTGCCGATGGCGACATACATCACCGTCCGGCCCTCGGCCCGCAGCGTATCGGCCCGCCCGGCAAGCGCCTCCGCCTCCAGCCCCAGATCGGCCATCAGCGCGGCATTGCCGAGCGCCGTCTCCTGGCCGTCGACACGGCCGCGGACGCCCTTGCCGGTGACAGAGGCGAAATCCGCAGCCGGCAGCCGCGCCGCGCCGCGCGCCTCGGCACCCTCGACGATGGCCTCGGCCAGAGGATGGGCCGAGCCGCGTTCCAGCGCCGCCGCGACGGCCAGAAGCCGGGCCTCGTCGCCACCCTCGGCAATCTCGACATCGGTCAGCTTCGGGCGGCCTTCGGTCAGCGTGCCGGTCTTGTCGACGATCAGCACCGTCACCGCGGCCATCCGCTCCAGCGCGGCGGCATCCTTGATCAGCACGCCGGCCTGCGCGCCGCGCCCGGCCGCCGTGGTGATCGAGATCGGCGTCGCCAGCCCCAGCGCGCAGGGGCAGGCGATGATCAGCACGGAAACCGCCGCCGCGATGGCAAAGGCGAAGGGCGGCGAAGGGCCCCAGATCAGCCAGGCCGCGAAGGCGAGGATCGCGATGCCCACGACGGCCGGCACGAAGATGGCGGAAACCCGGTCGGCCAGCCCCTGGATCGGC
The DNA here is from genome assembly GCA_039808125.1 of Rhodobacter sp. GTDB lineage: Bacteria > Pseudomonadota > Alphaproteobacteria > Rhodobacterales > Rhodobacteraceae > Pseudogemmobacter. Next base: position 30,528 of record JBDHSO010000019.1, read on the forward strand.
GCGCGCGACCGCCGGGCGTTCGTGACCATGGCGACGATCTGCGACAGCACGGTCTCGGACCCGACCCGCCGCGCCTCGATCACCAGGGCGCCGGTGCCGTTCATCGTGCCGCCCGTGACCGGATCGCCCGGATGCTTGGCCACCGGCACCGATTCGCCGGTGATCATGCTTTCGTCCACGGCGGACTGGCCCTCGATCACCTCGCCATCGACCGGAACGCTGTCGCCGGGGCGGATGCGCAGCCGGTCGCCGGCCATGATGTTCTCGAGCGGCGCATCGTATTCGCTGCCGTCCTCCAGCACCCGGCGCGCGGTCTTGGGCGTCAGATCCAGCAGGGCGCGGATCGCGTCGCCGGTACGTTCCCGCGCGCGCAGTTCCAGCACCTGACCCACGAAGACCAGGGTGACGATCACCGCCGCCGCCTCGAAATAGGTGCCGACGCCATGTTCGCTGCGGTATTCGGCCGGAAAGAGGCCGGGCAGCAGCATGGCCGCCACCGAATAGAGATAGGCCGACCCGACCCCCAGCGCGATCAGCGTCCACATGTTGGGAGAGCGGTTGACGATCGAGTCCCACCCCCGGCGAAAGAACGGCGCCGCCGCCCAGAGGACGACGGGCGTGGCCAGGACGAATTCGATCCAGCCCGTCAGGACCGGCCCGATCCAGTCACGCAAGGGCAGGCCGACCATCCCGCCCATGGTCAGCACGATCAGCGGCACCGAGGCCGCGGCGCTGATCCACATCCGGCGGGTGAAATCGGCCAGTTCGGGACTGGGTTCGTCCGAGGGCAACAGCGGTTCCAGCGCCATGCCGCAGATCGGGCAGGCGCCGGGGGCATCGCGCAGGATCTGGGGATGCATCGGGCAGGTCCATTGCGTGCCCGCCGGCACCGCCGGCTTGTGCCCGGCGGCGCGGCCGCTGGCATAGAACCAGGGATCGGCGGCGAAGGCGGCCTGGCACTTGTCCGAGCAGAAGTAATACCGCTGCCCCCGATAGTCGGCATGGCGGGTGTCGGGGCCGATGGCAACGGTCATGCCGCAGACCGGATCGGTGGCAATCGGCGCATCTTTCGGGATCGTCTGCGGGCCGTGGTGGGAATGCTCCATATGGCTTGTCCTTCTGGCGGGAACCGGGCGAAGGGGGCGCCGGGACCGGCGCGCCCCGCGGAATCAGCCGACCGCGAATTCGGTCATCATGCCGGTGGCCAGATGCGGCATGTGATGGCAATGCAGCATCCAGCGCGCGGCCTCGCCGGCGTCGATGGCCACTGTTACCATGGACATCGGCGGCACATAGACCGTATCGCGCCGCGCGCCGGCGATGCGGGCGCCGTTGATCGCCACCACCTGGAAGGCATGACCGTGCAGATGCATCGGATGCCCCATCATCGACATGTTGTGGAAGGTCAGTTCGACCCGCTCTCCGGCCAGGGCCGCGACGGGGCGGTGGTTGCCCCAGACCGCACCGTCGATGGTCCAGACATAGGGCTGCATGCTGCCGCCGAGCATCATCATCGGGCTGCGGTCGACGGCGCGGTCGGGCAGGGCCTCGCGTGTCACGAGCCGCCCCTCCTGCGCCAGATCGGTGTCGAACGCCGCGGCTTCGGCTTCGGCCAGCGGATCGAGCTTGCCGAGGCGGGCGCCGGCGGTGGCAAGGACGAGGCCGGTCCTGTCGCGCGCGCCCTCGCGCAGGGCCAGGATCGGCCAGGCGCCGGCCCCGGCCGGCAGGTCGATCTCAAGGTCGAGCCGCTGGGCCATGGCCAGCCCGAAGCGGTTGCCGGCCAGCGGCTCGACCGGATGGCCGTCGACCGCGACCAGCCGCGCCGGGGCCGCGCCGGTCTCGATCCAGAACACCGTCGCCGCGGCGGCATTGACCACCCGCAGCCGGATGCGCCCGCCGCGTTCGACCGCCACCACCTCGGGGTCGTGCAGCGTGCGGTCATTGGCGAGATAGGCGTCCCAGTCGTAATCGTTCAGATCCATGGCCATGCCGCCCATGTTCATGTCGGCCATATCCATGCCGGTCATGTCCATGCCGGGCATGTCCATCCCGGCCGGCGGCATCGCCGATCCAGAGCCGTGATCCATGCCGTGGCCGGCGCCGTGATCCTTGGTGCCGCTGGACGCGGGGGCATGGCCGCGGGTGATCGTCTCCATCACCTCCTCCGGCGTGGCAAAGGCGAAATCATGCAGGAACATCACCACCTCCTGCCGGTCTTCTGCCAGATCCTCGGGCCGGCGCACGATCAGCGGTGCCGCCAGCAGGCGCATCTCCTGCAAGGGCACATGGGAATGCATCCAGTGCGTGCCGGGCAGTGGCGCGAAATCGTAGCTGCGCCTCTCGCCCGGGGCCAGCAGCGGCATCGGCATGTCGGGCACGCCGTCCTGGGCATTGGGCGGGATCTGGCCGTGCCAGTGGATGATCGTCGGCTCGTCCAGATCGTTGGTCAGATCGACCCGGAACCGCTGCCCGGGGTCGAGGATCAGGCCCTGGCCGGCAGGCGCTGCAAGGCCGAAGACCGTGGCGGCGCGCCCGGCGATGTCGAGCGTGCGCGATGTGGCAGACAGCGCGAGGGCGGCGGATTGCGCGCGGCCCGCCCGGGGCAGAAGGGGGGTGGCCAGCGTGGCCGCGCCTGCGGCAAGAAAGCCGCGTCGGGAAACAAGGGTCATCTCAGCTCCTCGGGACCTTGCGTCCCGGCATGTCGGAAGGAAGGGGCGGCTTTGCCGGCCCCCGGATACCATCAGAGGAGCAGGGTTCTGGGCGGCCTGTCGGCCAGTTCGGGGTTGCGCCCGTCGACCGCGGCGGCGCGGGGCAGGGCATGACCTTCGGCGCGATGCGCCATGCCGGGGCCTGTGCCTTCGGGCGGAAGCGCACCGGCAAGAACGGCACAGGAGAGGGCGCAGATATCGCCGGCCCCGCCCGCCGTCCGCGTCCCGTCGCAGCAATCGTCCGCTGCCGCCAGCCCCTCCGGCGAGGCCGCGTCCGACGAGACCCCATGGGGCGGATGGGCCGCCAGCGGCGCCATTCCGCCCGGCACGGCGGGGGCGGCATCCGCCTGGACCGTCCGCATATGCTGGGCATGCGCCATGGCGGGCATGTCGACGCCCGCAAAGGTCATGCGCATCGCATGCGCCGAGGCCGCCGCCGTGGCCAGCGTCAGGGCAAGAATGGCAAGAAAGGCGGCCAGGCGCGCGAACATGGGGCAAAGCCTATCGCGGCCGCGCCGGCATGTCGACGGCGCGCATCGCTCACTTCTGCGGGAGCGCCGGCGGCTCAAATTGCGCCGACCCAGGCCTCGGTGCGCCGGATCTCGTCTTCGAGCAACCCCTGCAACTCGCGGTCCAGCCCGGACAGTTGTGCCCCCGCCGGGCCGAAGATCGCCAGCAGATAGGGCGGCAGCTCCGGCAGCGGGCGCGCCGCCACCGGCAGATGGGCGGTGCAGAATTGCGCGGTGAAGGCATCGACCACCGGCACCGCACCCAGCCGGGCCGCCAGGGTCACGGCGCCCAGCGAGATTTCCGAGGTGAACCCGGGCTCGTTCGCGCCCGGAATGCCGCGCAGCGTCAGCGCATCGGCGACGGATCCGGTCAGCCCGACCAGCCGGCGGCCCCGCAGCGCGGCAAGTTCCAGCGGTCCGCCCCCCCGCGCCGCAGGATCGCCGGCCGGCAGCAGGCACAGATGCGGCGTGGCGCTGGTCATCCGTGTGTGCATGCCCTTGGGCATCCGCTCGATATTGGCAACGCCGGTGCGGATCGTGCCGGACCGGGCAAAGTCGATGATCCAGTCCGACGACTTGCACTGGCATGTGACCGAGACATTGCGGCGGGCAAGATCCATCCGCCCCAGCGCGCGGGGGGCAAGGTCCAGCGCGATGGCGTGGTTCACCACCAGCGACAATTGCCCGCGCCGGCCATGGGCGATTTCCCGCGCCGCATCCTCCAGCGATTTCAGCGCGGTATGGATCGTCTCGACCTCGCGCTGGAAGAACAGCGCCTCGGCCGTGGGCGCCATCCCGCGCGAGCGGCGGCGGAACAGGGCGAATCCGGTGATCGCCTCAAGCTCCGACAGGATGCGGCTGACGCTCGGTTGTGACAGGTTCAGCCGCCGCCCGGCCGCCGTGACAGACCCTTCGGACAGTACGGCGCGAAAGACCTCGATCTGCTGTAGCGTGATCATCTGATATCCAACTCATGAATAACAGAACGAAAACATACGATTTCCGGAAATGGAAGACGGATGCTAGCCTGGCGGTCGACACCCGGGGCAGGCCCGGGCGATCCGTGGGGGCGTCGCAGGATGCAGCAGAGGCCGCGCAACGTGGTGCTGATCATGACCGATCAGCAAAGGGCCGACAGCCTCGGTTGCCTCGGCCACCCGGCGGTCCGCACCCCGCATCTGGACCGGCTGGCCCGGCGTGGCGCGGTGATGCGCAACCACATCACGCCGCACCAGATTTGCGCGCCCAGCCGCGGGACGCTGTTTTCCGGGCTTTACGCCCGGCACCACGGCCTGACGCGCAACGGCATCGCCCTGCCGCCCGGGCTGCCGCTGCTGTCTCATCTGATGCAGGCGGCCGGGCGGCGGACCCATGGCGTCGGCAAGTTCCATTTCGAGCCGATCCTGGCCGCGGCCGATCTCGGGATGCCCGAATCCAACGCCTTCTGGACCACGCCGGCGGCCGACGACTGGCGCGGCCCGTTCTACGGCTTCGACGGCGTCGATCTGGTGATCGGCGAATCCGTGGAAAGCACGGTGGGCGGGCATTACGCCCGCTGGCTGGCGGAGCATGCGCCGGGGGCGGCGGCGCTTTACGCCCCCGAAAACGCGCTGGCCCCGCCGCCCCCCGATCTTGAGGAGGTGTGGAAAGCCGCCATCCCCGAGGCCTTGCATTACAACACCTGGATCGGCGCGCGCGCCTGCGCCTTTCTCGACGGCATCGGGCGCGATCCGTTCTTCCTGCTGGTCTCCTTTCCCGATCCGCATCATCCCTTTTCGCCGCCGCGGCCCTGGTGCGACATGTACGACCCCGCCGACATGCCGCCGCCGCGGGTGGAGCCGGGCGAGCTGGATCGGATGCCGGGTTATCTCCGCGCCGGGGACGAGGCGGAGAAAAGCTATGTCGACTATCTGCGCGACCCCGGCCCGCCGCGCGAACAGGGGTTCATGATGCCGACCGGCCAGATCTCGGCCCGGTCGCTGGCCATGGCCATGGCCCATACCTGCGGCATGATCTCGATGATCGACGCGGTGGCCGGGCGGATTCTCGGCCGGCTCGACGACCTCGGGCTGACGGAAGAGACGCTCGTGGTCTTCACCTCGGACCATGGCGAGTTCCTGGGCGACCACGGGCTGTTGCGCAAGGGGCCGCCGCCCTACCGGCAACTGCTCCATGTGCCGCTGCTGGTGGCGGGGCCGGGGGTGGCTCCGGGTGAGCGGGCCCAGATGACCAGCCATGTCGACCTGCGCCGCACGCTGGCCGCCATGGCGGGGGTCGAGGCGGGGCCGGACGACGGGCAGGATTTCTCGGCCGTGCTGCGCGATCCCGCAGCGGCCGGGCGCGGCCATCTTTATGCCGAATATCACCCCCGGGTCGATGCCGAGACCTACAACCAGACCCTCGTCACCGAGGACTGGCGGCTGACCGTCTATCCCGACCGCCCCGACTGGGGCGAGTTCTTCGATCGCCGCGCCGATCCGGGCGAGCACCGCAATCTCTGGGCCGATCCCGGCCTTGCGCCGCTGCGCCGGGAGATGGCGGCCCGGCTGGCGCAGGAATTCCCCCCAAATCCGGTGGCCGGGGGCGAGGTTCTGGCGGTCTACTGACCGCGCGCCCGCCGCCGCTGCCCGCAACCCGATACAGGAGGTCACGATGACCGAGGCGATGAAATCCCCCCTGACAACCAGGCCCACCCTCCGCCCGGCAATGACGCGGCGCGGCCTCATTCTCGGCGCGGGCGCGCTGGGTGCGGGGCTGATCGGCGCCCGCGTCCGGCCGGCCCGTGCGCAGGCCGGCCCGGTCAAGGGCGGCCGGCTGACCATGGGGCTTGGCATCGGGCAAAGCACCGATTCCCTGGACCCCGCGCTGGCGTCGAGCCAGGTGCCCTTCACGGCGCTGATGACCATGGGTGAGCGGCTGGTCGACATCGCGCCGGACGGCAGCCTCGACCTGCGGCTGGCCGAGAAGGTCACGCCCAATGCCGATGCCACGGTCTGGAGCTTTGCCATCCGCAAGGGTGTGACCTTCCACGACGGGAGCCCGGTCCGCCCGCAGGACGTGCTGCGCACGCTGGAGCGTCATGCCGGCGCCGAGTCGAAATCCGGCGCCAAGGGCATTCTGGGCGATGTGGCCGGGCTGGCGGTCGAGGGCGACAGCGTTTCGGTCGCGCTGAAGACGCCCAATGCGGAATTCCCCTATCTGATGTCGGACTTCCATCTCGTCATCCAGCCCAACGGCGGCTTTGCCGATCCTGCCGCCGGCATCTTCTCTGGCCCCTACCGGCTGGTCGAATTCAGCCCCGGCGTGCGGGTGGCGATGGAGCGGCATGCCGGTTACTGGGATGCGGCGCAGGGTCATTTCGACCAGGTGGAGATCATCGTGATCAACGATGCCACGGCGCGGAATGCGGCGTTGCAGGCGGGGCAGGTGCAGATCATCAACCGGCTGGAGCCGAAGATCGTGGACCTGCTGTCCGGCGCGCCGGGGGTGCAGGTCGCCGCCACCGAGGGCCGCGGCTTCTACTGTCTCAACATGTTCTGCGACACGGCGCCCTTCGACAATGCCGACCTGCGCATGGCGCTGAAACTGGCGGTGAACCGCGAGGAGATGGTGCAGAAGGTGCTGCGCGGTTATGGCAGCATCGGCAACGACATCCCGGTAAACCGCGCCTATCCGCTGTTCGACGACAGCCTGCCGCAGCGCGCCTACGATCCCGAGCAGGCGGCCTTTCACTATCGCAAGTCGGGGCAGGCGGCGCCCGTGATGCTGCGGGTGGCGGACGCGGCCTTTCCCGGCGCCGTCGATGCGGCGATGCTGTTCCAGCAATCGGCCGCCGCGGCCGGGATTCCCGTCGAGATCCGGCGCGAACCGGACGATGGCTACTGGTCCGATGTCTGGAACAAGCAGCCGTTCCACATGTCCTTCTGGGCCGGGCGGCCGACGCAGAACCAGATGTTTTCGACCGTCTATCTTTCCGGCGCGGCCTGGAACGACACCCGCTTCGCGAACGAAGGCTTCGACCGGCTCATCGTGCAGGCGCGCGGCGAACTCGACGATGGCAAGCGCAAGGCGCTTTATGCCGAGGCGGCGCTGATCCTGCGCGACGAGGGTGGGCTGATCGTGCCGATGTTCAACCAGTTCATCGACGCCTATCGCAGCGATGCGGTACAGGGCTGGGAAAGCAACCCCAACCGCGAGCTGATGAACGGCCTGGCCGCGGTCAAGTGCTGGCAGGCCTGACGCCCCCCCGGGGGGGCGAAAGCCGGCGCCGCGCGGCGCCGGCCTGACCCCCGAAGCCGGTACCGGGCAGCGGCGACCTATCTGTTCCATCCCGGATGATCGCATAGACCCTCGCCGCTCTCCTCCATCACCGCAGTCAGGGCCTTCTCCGCCATCCGCCCCGGTTCCGAAAAGCCCGGGAAGCAACTGCCCTTCCGCCGCTTCGGGATGCGCAGTTCGACAGTCCCGGCCCGCGTCTCCCGGTCTCGCTCCCGATACCCGTTACGCTGCACAAGC
>JBDHSO010000020.1:0-37152 GCA_039808125.1 Rhodobacter sp.
TCTCACACCTGCCGCATCAGCAGCCCAAGGGCAGCGACAAGATCCATGCCCTGCATGAGCCCGAGGTCGACTGCATCCCGAAGGGCAAGGCGAAGGCGAAGCCGACCAGAAAGGAGATCACGGCCGCCAGCGGCAGCGTCAGCAGATAGGGCAGACCGAAATGGCTCATCGCGATCGCCGCCGTATAGGCGCCGACGGCGAAAAAGGCGCTGTGGCCCAGCGAGAACTGGCCGTTGTAGCCCGTCAGCAGGTTCAGCCCCAGGATGGCGATGGCATAGATCGCGACCTGGGTCATCTGGAAGGTGGTGAATCCCTCGACCAGGAAGGGCAGCACCACCAGCGCCACCAGCCCCACCCCCAGCAGCAGGCGGTTCCAGACCGGAAGGCCGATGCCCAGGATGGCAAGATCCTCCGGCGCGACGGCGGGCTCTCCACCCGCGGCGGGGAACGGCTTTTCTGCGGGGGCATCTCGGGTCATACGCGCTTTACCACTCTGTGGCCGAAGAGGCCGGTCGGCTTGAACATCAGGACGACAACGATCAGGAGAAGCGCGAAGGTCAGCTTCAGCTCGGAGCCGCCCGGCACATAGACGCCCGTCAGGTTCTCGACCACGCCGAGCAGGAACCCGCCCGCCACCGCGCCCGCGGGGCTGTCAAGTCCACCGACGATGGCCGCCGCAAAACCGTAAAGGATGATGCTGTACATCATGTTGGGTTCGAGAAAGACCTTGTAGGCCACCATCATTCCGGCGACCGAGCCGATGGCTGCGGCCAGCGCCCAGCCAAGCGCCGTCATCATCTGGACCCGGACACCGCAAAGCTGCGCCGATTCCGGGTTTTGCGCCGCCGCCCGCATCGCAAGGCCAAGCGTCGAGAACTTGAAAAAATAGAAGACCCCCGCCAGCATGATCAGCGTCACCGCGATCATGCCGAGGTCGTGGCCCGTCACAAGCGCGCCGAAGAAGGCGGTTTCCGGGAACGGGCTGGGGAAGGGCTTGACGGAATAGTCCCAGATCGTGCCGGCCAGGCTGTTGAAGATGCACATCAGCGCGATGAAGGCGACGATCTGGCTCAGCGCCGAGGCGTTCTGTACCGGCTTCAGCACCACGAGGTAGAGAAATGCCCCCATCGCCAGCGAGAAGACGAAGGTCAGCCCGAACGCCAGCCAGAAAGACAGGCCCCAGGCCATCAATTGCCAGGCGATATAGGTCGAGAACATCGCCATCTCGCCCTGGGCAAAGTTGAAATGGTCGATGGCCTGATAGATCATCACCACGGCCAGTGCGAAACAGGCGTAGATCCCGCCCGTGGCAAGTCCGGCCATGATCTGTTGCAGCAAGAGTTCCATGGCGTCAGTACCCCAGATAGGTGCGGCGCACCGTGTCGTCCGCCAGAAAACTGTCGGTTGTGCCCGACAGGACAATCCGGCCGGTTTCCAGCAGGTAGGCGTGGCTGGCCAGGTCGAGTGCAAGGGCCGCATTCTGTTCGACCACCAGCATGCTGACATTCGACGATCGAGAGATATCCTTCAGGATCAGGAAGATGTCGCGCCGGATTTGCGGGGCAAGGCCGAAGGAGGGTTCGTCCAGAAGCATCAGCTTCGGCGCCAGCATCAGCGCCCGGCCTATGGCCAGCATCTGCTGCTCGCCCCCGCTCAGCGTGCCGGCCTGCTGGCTCCGGCGTTCGTGCAGCCGGGGAAAGTATTCGTAGACCCGGGCGAAATCCCGTCGCACGCCGGCGGTATCCTTGCGGATGATCGCGGCCAGGCGAAGGTTCTCCTCGACCGTAAGCCGGGCGAAGGTGCCCCGCCCTTCGGGGACATGGGCGACGCCGAGTCGCACCACCGCCTCGGGAGAAAGCTGGTCGGCCGCGGCTCCGTCAAGGATGACATCGCCCTGACGCCGCACCATGCCCGACAGCGCGCGCAGCAGCGTGGTCTTGCCAGCGCCGTTCGCGCCCAGAACCGCGATCACCCCGCCTTGGTCCAGCGCGATGTCGCAGCCGAACAGCACCTGCGTCTTGCCATACCATGCATCAAGGCCCTTGACCCGCAGGAATGCCATCAGTCCATCCCCAGATAGGCCTTGATCACGGCCTCGTCGCTTTGCACCCTGGCGGGGCTGTCATCGGCGATCTTCTGGCCGAAGTTCAGCACGACCACGCGGGCGCAGACGCCCATCACCAGCGCGACATGATGTTCGACCAGAAGGACCGTGACGCCGAACTCCTCGCCGATCCGGCGGATGAGGTCTTCAAGTTCGCCGATTTCCTCGTGCGAGATGCCACCGGCCGGCTCGTCCAGCATCAGAAGCCGCGGTTCTGCCGCCAGGGCGCGGGCAAGTTCGGTCTTCTTCTGCGTCCCCATCGGCAGGTCGGTGACAAGCTGGTGGGCCACGGCTTCCAGCCCCAGCCGCTCGATCCAGTGCCAGGCGCGGTCACGGATCGCAGCCTCTTCGCGCAGCATCGAGGGGAAGCGCAGCGCATTGGCGACGAAGCTGCTGGAGGACAGGCTGTGGCAGCCGACCTTGATATTGTCGAGCACGGTCATCGTCGGGAACAATGCGAGGTTCTGGAAGGTGCGGCTGATGCCGCGCGCGGCGATTTCATGGGCGGGCAGTCCGCGGATGGCGGCGCCATCGAGGGCGATCCCGCCCTCGTCGGCGGAGTAGATGCCGCTCAGGCAGTTGAAGAGCGTGGTCTTGCCCGAGCCGTTGGGGCCGATCACCCCCACCGTTTCACCCCGGCCGACATCGAAGCTTACGCCGTCCAGCGCCTTGATGCCGCCGAACCTGATCCGCAGATCGGTCACGCGAAGCAGGGGGTCTGTGGTGGCGACGGTCAAGCAGAACCTCCCTCCGGCCTTGCGGCGGTGCATTGGCGTTCACGATAGGAACCGTCTGACCTCGCGCAAGATAATAGTTTTGGCGGGGTTGATCGGAAATTTCGATTGGCCGCCGGTTTGCAGCCAGCATGAATGCGCATCAATCCGCGATGACGGCAATCGAAATCACCGATCAACCCGATCCGGATATTTCGCTTTTCGCACCGCTATTCCGTCGCAAATGATGCCTGCGCCGCGATCATGCCGAAACATTGGTACGTATCGGCGGCGGGCAGTCGATTTTGGGAATGGCGACATGGCGGCGGTGGAGTTGAGCGAACATGAAATGCAGGCGGTTCTCGTGCTTGAGGGTGGTGAACTCCTGTCGCACGAGCCGGTGGATTGGGCCATGGGCCGGCTGCGTGCGGGCCTTGCCCGGCGCGGCGTCATCCTGCGCGACGGCGGCGATGCCGGGTCCACCGGCCATCCGGAAATTGTCCTGCACCTTGTCGCCGGCACGGCCGCCGCAGCCGCACGGCATGTGCCCGACGGCAGTCCCGAAGCCTTTGCCGTGGTGCCGCTGCCCGAAAAATCCACGGGTTCCATTGCGTTATGCGCCCGCGACCACCGCGGTCTGGTGCATGCGATCCTGGAATATGCCGATCTGGTGACCCATGCGCCCGGCATTCGCGGTCTTCCCGTGCTGGATGCGCCGATTGCCGAAGCGCCGCGCATTCCGGTGCGCAGCATTTCGCGCTGCTTTTCCAGCGAGATCGAGGACAAGGGCTGGCTGCACGACAAGGCAGGCTGGCGACATTATCTCGACATGTTGGCCGAGGCGCGGATCAACCGTTTCGCGCTGACATTGGGAATGCACTACAATTATCCCTATGGTCAGGAATTCCTGAACGATGTCTATCTGATCTTTGCCTATCCTTTCCTTCTGAACGTGCCGGGATTCGAGGTTCATGCCGAGGGGCTTTCCGATGCCGAGCGCGACTATAATTTCGGGATGTTGAAATTCATTTCCCGCGAATGCGCCAGGCGCGGAATTGACTTTCAGCTTGCACTGTGGTTCCAGCGGTATGATTTCGACGATACGCCGCAGGCCAGCTATCAAATTCGCGGTGTCGACGAAAGCCGCCATGCCGAATACTGCCGGGATGCGCTGGCAATCATTCTGCGCGAATGCCCTGATATTTCCGGTGTCACGCTGCGGGTCCATGTGGAATGCGGCATTCCGGAAGGCAGCACCGATTTCTGGCGCACCTATTTCAGTGCCTTCGACGGGATCGGCCGCAGGATCCGGATCGACCTGCATGCCAAGGGCATCGATCCCGAACTGATCGAGATTGCGCTTGCAACCGGCAACCGGGTTTCGATCTCGCCGAAATACACGCTGGAACAGCAGGGCCTGCCCTATCACCAGGCCGCCATCCGCGATTTCGAACGCCCGCCGGCCCACGGCGTCGATGCGAAATGGCGTTTCAGCGAGGGGTCGCGCAAATTCCTGCGCTACAGTTATGGCGATCTTCTCACCACCGACCGGCGCTATGACATCATGTTCCGGATCTGGCCGGGCACGCAGCGGGTGCTGGTTGCCGCCGACGCCGAAACGGCGGCGGGCTATGGGCGCGAGGCGGGAATGTGCGGATCGCTCGGCGTCGAATTGTGCGAGCCTTTGTCCTTCAAGGGCCGCATGGGCGTGGGGCGCAAGGACGGCCGCATTCTTTATCGGGACCCCGCGCTACAGACCCGCTATGACTGGGAGAAGTTCCGCTATCAGTACCGGGTCTGGGGCCGGCGGCTGTTCAGCGATCAGGGGCGGCCGGAACACTGGCAGCGACCGCTTCTGCGCGCCTATGGCGATGCCGGCGCGCGCCTTGACGAGGCGCTGGCTGGCGCCAGCCGTTTCGCATTGCTGCTGACCACCTCGCATGCGCCTTCGGCCAGCAACAATTCCTGGTGGCCCGAGATGTATGAAAACATGTCGATCGTGGCCGAGGCCACGAAACTGCCCTACGGCTATGACATGGCAGCCCCCGCCCGCTATGGAACCGTCAGGGGCGGCGATCCGAAATTCTTCGGCTCGATCCGGGATCTGGTGGCCGATCTGCTGTCGGGCCGTGGGCATCGCAGCTATGCGCCGCTGACCGTGGCGAACTGGTTCGACCGTATCGCCGATATCGCGACCGAAGGGCTGGCCGCCGCACGCAGCGGCATCGGCGGCGATGATCCGGAGTTCCGCCGCCTGGCAGGCGATGTCGCGATCCAGGCCGCGATGAGCCGGTTCTTCGCCGAAAAGCACCGCGCCGCCTTTGCCTGGGAACTGCATCTCGCGACCGGCAGCCGGGAGGCGGCCTGGGCGGCGGTGGACCGCTACAGCATCGCCGTGGCGGCCTGGGCAGAGGCAGCAAAGGTGGCGCGGGCGCTTTATGTCGAGGACATTGCCTTCGGCCATTTCAGCTGGCTGCGCGGCCGCTGGGACGACCGCATCCCGCGGATGGAGGAGGATGTCGCGCTGATGCGGGCCATGGCAGAGGTCGTCGCCGACGGGCCGCCGACGGCCGGGCCCGGCAAAATCGCCGGGCTCCTGGCGCTGATGGACGGCTGGGACGAGGCGCAGCGTCTTGCCGCCCGGCACGAGGCGCCCGCCGGCTTTCCGCGCGGCGCTGATCTGGTGCTGACCCTGACCGCGCCCGACGACGGCGCCGCCGTCTTTCTTCATCATCGGCGGGTGGATCAATCGGCCGACTGGCAGGCGGTCGAAATGCGGCCGGTCGGAACGGCGGGTCCCGAGATCGTGCTGCAAGGTGTCGTCCCGGGCCTTGCGCTCGATGGCCGCTTCGCGTTGCAATACCATTTTGAACGCCGCGGGCCGGTCTGTTCGGCGTTCTATCCGGCGCTGAACGACACGCTGTCGAACCGGCCGTACTTCGTGGTTCTGCCGGAAATCTGACCGCAATCAACAGATCCGCGGCAGTTGTTCGCCGATCAGCATGTCGACCAGCCGGGCGCCGCCAAAGGCGGTGCGCAGCGTCACCCGGCCGGGAACGCCGTCCATCGCCCGGCCGACGATCACTGCCCCCTCGCCCTCGGGCAGGGCGCGCAGCGCGGCCAGCGCAGCCTCGGCCTGATCCGCGGGGCAGAACAGCACCAGACGCCCCTCGTTCGCCAGATAAAGCGGGTCGAGGCCGAGGATTTCGCAGACGCCGACAACCTCGGGGCGCAGCGGCAGCCGGGTTTCCTCAAGTTCGACGGCCAGTCCGGCCTCGGCCGCCATCTCGTTCAGCGCCGAGGCCAGCCCGCCGCGCGTGCAGTCGCGCGCCGCGGTCAGGCCGGGGGCGGCGGCAAGCGCGGCCTGCATCAGATGGCCAAGGCCCGCACAATCCGAGATCAGGTCGACGGACAGCGCCAGATCGCCGCGGGCGGCCAGAATGGCCGCGCCGTGATCGCCGAGAACGCCGTTGACGATGACCGCATCGCCCGCCCTTATGCGCGCCGCGCCCAGATCCACCCCCGGCGGGATGACACCGATGCCCGCCGTGGTGATGAAGACGCCATCGGCCTTGCCGCGCTCGACGACCTTGGTGTCGCCGGTCACGATGCGGACGCCCGCCTTTTCGGCCTCGGCCGCCATCGTGCTGGCGATGCGGCGCAGAAGGGCGATCTCGCAGCCTTCCTCGATGATGAAGGCCGCCGACAGCCACAGCGGCCGTGCGCCGCCCACGGCAAGGTCGTTCACCGTGCCGCAGACCGCCAGCTTGCCGATGTCGCCGCCCGGAAATTCCAGCGGCGTCACCACGAAACTGTCGGTAGTGAAGGCCAGCCGCGCGCCCGGCTCCTGCAGGGCCGCCGTCATCAGCCGGGCCTGATCCTCGGTTCCGGGCGGCTGGAAGGTTGCGGCAAAGACCTCTTCGATCAGGTCACGCATCGCACGGCCCCCGCCGCCATGGGCAAGGGTGATCCGGGTATCGCGCAAAGCCATGATGTCTCCTTTTCGATGAAGCGCCCGCCCCGGGGTGCCTTCGGACCCCGGCGGGCACCGTCTATTCCGCGGCCACGCGCGCGCCCGCGTATTGCCAGTAGGCCGCGCAGGCGCCTTCGGACGAGACCATCAGCGCGCCGAGCGGCATTTCCGGCGTGCATCCCTTGCCGAACTGCGGGCATTGCGTGGGTTTCATCTTGCCGGTCATCACCGAGCCGCAGGCGCAGCCCTCGATCTCGGGCACCGGGCGGCGGCCGGTGGCATAGCCGATACCGAATTTCTCCTCGGCATCGAAGGCGGCATAGGCCGGCCGGATCCGCAATCCGCTGGCGTCGATTTCGCCCAGGCCCCGCCATTCGAAGCTGGGGCGGCGCTCATAGACATCGGCGATGGCGGCCAGGCTGACCGGGTTGCCGTGTTCGGGCACCACGCGGGCATACTGGTTTTCGACCGTCGCGCGGCCTTCTGCGATCTGGGTCAGCACCATCAGCACCGATTGCAGCAGATCTGTCGGCTCGAACCCGGCAACGACAAGGGGCTTGCCATAATCGGCGGCGATGAAATCATAGGGATGGGTGCCGATCACCATCGAGACATGGCCGGGGCCGATGAACCCGTCCAGCATCATGTCGGGATCGTCAAGCAGGGCCTTGATCGGTTCCGGCACGGTGATGTGGTTACAGAAGACGCTGAAATTCGTCAGCCCCTCGCGCGATGCCTGCTGGATGGAGAGTGCGGTCGAGGGGGTCGTCGTCTCGAAGCCGAGGCCGAAGAACACGACCTCGCGCCCGGGATTGCGGCGGGCGAGTTCCAGCGCGTCAAGCGGCGAATAGACCATGCGGATATCGGCGCCGTCGGATTTCGCCTGGAGCAGGCTTTTGCGGTGCCCCGGCACCCGCATCGCATCGCCGAAGGTGGTGAAGATCACGCCCGGCCGCTCGGCAATCTCGACGCATTCGTCGACCCGCGCCATGGGCAGAACGCAGACGGGGCAGCCGGGGCCGTGGATGAACTCCACCCCCTCGTGGATCAGCTTGTCCAGACCGTAGCGAAAGATCGAATGGGTGTGGCCGCCGCAGATCTCCATGATGTGGACGGGCTTTTCGCGCGTGGCGCCCAGACGGTCGGCCATGGCGGCGATCGCCGCCAGCAAGGCGCGCGCGGCGGCGGGGTCGCGGAATTCGGATGCGAATTTCATGCCGGGGTTCCTTCTGCCAGCGCCTTTTCCGATTGGGCCATCTGTTCCAGCGTTTCCTGCGCCTCGCCCAGGTCGCGCAGCGCGTCGAGCGTTTTCTGCGCCTCGTCCTCGTCGATCAGCGCCATGGCAAAGCCGACATGGATCAGCGCCCATTGTCCGACCAGCGCTTGCAGATCGGTTCCGGCGATACAGGCGACGCTGACCTCTCGTCGCACGCCGGATACCTCGGCCATGGCCATCAGGCGGCCGGCGTCGGTGATGGCCGTGATCCGGCCGGGAATGCCCAGACACATCGTTCAGTCCTCCTCGTCATCGGTTACGCGGTCCGACGGATCGGCGATGCCGTAGCGGTCGAGCTTGGCCCGCAGGCCGACCCGCGACAGGCCAAGCTCGACGGCGGCACGGCTCTTGTTCCAGCGGTGGCGCGTCAGGGTTTCGCGCAGGATGCGCATCTCGATCAGTTCCACCCGGTCCTTCAGGGTGGTTTCCGCCGTCATCAGCCCCTCGGCGCTGCGGTCCGCACCGCTGTCGGAGGGCGGGGCCTGCAGGATGGCGCGGCTGATCAGCTCGGCGCCCAGCATGGGCGAGCGGGCGAAGATCAGCATCCGCGTCACCTCGTTGCGCAATTCGCGCAGGTTGCCCGGCCAGTCGTAGTTTTCCAGAAACTCCAGTGCGGCCGGGGTGAAACCCTGCGCGGATTTGCCGTGCCGGGCGGCAAGATCGTCGAGAAAGGCCTGCGCCAGGATCGACACGTCGCCGCGCCGGGCGCGCAGGGGCGGGATGGCCAGTTCGGCCACCGCCAAAGCATAGTAGAGATCCGGCCGGAACGCCCCATCCGCCACCCGCCGCGCCAGTTCGGCGCCGGTGCCTGCGATCAGGCGCAGGTTGGTCGTCAGGATCTCCTGCCCGCCGACGGGGGAAAAGCTGCCCTCGTCCAGAAGGCGCCACAGGGCCAGTTGCAGCGCGGGCGTGGCATGGTCCACCCCCTCGACGAACAGGGTGCCACGGTCGGCCTTCTGCGCGAGGCCAATCTTGTTCACCCCGCCGGGCAGGATGCCGCGCTTGGCCCCGAACAGTTCGACCATGGCCAGATCCTCGGTCATGCCGGCGAGGTTGGTCGCATGGAACGACTTGTCCGAGCGCAGGCTGGCGAAATGCATCGCCCGCGCCAGCCGGCAGCGGCCGGTGCCGGCTTCGCCCTGCAACAGGACTGGCACATCGAAGCTGGCGTAATGGCGCGCGGCATCGATCAGGCCGCGCATCGGGCTGTGCGGGCTGCACAGCAGCGTCTCGAACCCCATGCCCTCGCGCAGCGCATTGCGGCGCTTTTCCAGCTTTGTCTGCGAGACCGAGGCCAGAAAGCGCATTTCCAGCGCCATCCGCTCGTTCTCGCGCGCCAGGCCGAAAAGCTGCGTCGCATTGCGCACGACGACGAGAAGCTGTTCGGGATGCCACGGTTTGGTCAGGAAATGCTGGATGCCCGCCTCGTTGATCGCCTGGGCCATCGCGGCGGGATCGGTATAGCCGGTGATCAGGATCCGTACCGCCTCGGGCCAGCGTTCGCGAAGTTCGGTCAGAAGTTCCACGCCGGTGCGCCCGGGCATCCTCTGGTCGCAGATCACCGCCTGGACCCATTCCTCGTCCATCCGCTTCAGCGCGGTGTCGGCGTCTTCGGCGGTCAGGCAATCGAATTCGTCCTCCAGCGCCATCCGCATGGCCGAAAGCGAATGCGGCTCGTCGTCGATCAGAAGGACGGTCGGGCGCGGGGCGGTCATGCGGCCATTCCCTGCAACCGCGCGCGCAGCCAGGCCAGCCATTCCGCCATGCCCTCGCCGGTGCGGGCGGACAGGCGCAGGATCTCGATCCCGGGGTTCACCCGCCGCAGGTTCGCCTCGTACAGGTCCAGATCCGCGTCGCAATGCGGCGCCAGGTCCAGCTTGTTCAGGATCGCCAGCCGCGCGGCGGTGAACATGTCGGGGTATTTCAGCGGCTTGTCCTCGCCCTCGGTCACGGACAGAATGGCGACCTTGGCCGCCTCTCCCAGGTCGAAGGCCGCGGGGCAGACAAGGTTGCCCACATTCTCGATGAACAGGAACGAGGCTGGCTGAGGCCGCAGGCTGTCGATCGCATGGCCGACCATCCGGGCATCAAGATGGCAGCCCTTGCCGGTGTTGATCTGGATCGCCCGCGCGCCTGTGGCGCGGATGCGGTCGGCATCGGCCGAGGTCTGCTGATCGCCTTCGATCACCGCCAGCGGCGCGTTCCCCAGCGCCTCGATGGTCCGGCACAGCAGCGTGGTCTTGCCCGATCCGGGCGAGGAGACGAGGTTCAGCGCCAGCACCCCCAATGCCTTGAGCACGCGCCGGTTGCCTGCGGCAAAGCCGTCGTTCTTGGCCAGGATCGAGGTCTCGACCTCGATCAGCCGCGTCTGGCTCAGGCCAGGTACGGAAACACCGGCCGGCCCCTGGCCGTAGTGATGGTGGTCCGCGCCATTGTCGGGTGGTGTCGGGGACACGGCATGGACATGGGGAAAAGGCAGGGCGGCCCCGGCAGATGCAGGCATCGCCGCCGCCCCGGGGGCGTGGCCGTGGCCATGGCTGTGGGCAAGCCCCAGGCCATGCGCTTCCTCATGGCTCATCAACCGGCCATCGGCCATCACCAGTTCGGAACATCCGCAAACGGTGCACATGTCACATCACCTCCATATCCTTGATCCGCATCTCGTCGCCGCCATCGGGGATCACCCGGCCGCCGCCGCACAGGGGGCAGGGGTCGAGCCGCCCGTCGATTTCGACCATGGCGGCGCAATCGTAGCAGAGGGCGCGGCCGGGCAGGTCGATCATTTCCAGCCGCGCGCCCTCGGCCGGGCTGCCGCGCATCACCACGTCGAAGGCGAATTCCAGCGCCGACCGTTCGACGCCGGCAAAGCGGCCGATTTCCAGCCGCAGCACGCTGACGCGGGCAAAGCCGTGCCGGCGGGCCTGATCCTCGACAATGCTGCGCAGGCCTTCGGCAAGGCTCATCTCGTGCATGGCTGGACCTCTCGCAGGACAACGGGAATGCAGGGATCGTGCAATGCGATGACCCAAGGGGCAAGATGACGCAGCCCGGCCGGCAGCCGGCAGAGCGCCTGTTCCAGCGCGCCCCCGCGGGCGAGCAGATGATCGGTCGGCGTCCGGCGGGCAAGGGCGGTGACGCGCCCGGCACCGGCCGAGAGCCGCAGCGCATAGGCCCCCCGTGCTGCCGTGACGACGGCGGTGCCGTCAGACAGGCGCCGGGGCGGTGGCAGGCCGCCCTGGATCGCGGCCTCCAGATCGGCCAGAAGACCGAGAAGCCGCCACAGAGGACCCCGGCCGAAGCGCGCTTCGGCCGCGCGCAGCAGCGGGTGCCGGGCCTGCCGCCCCGCCGCGGAGTTTTCCCAGGCACCGGCGGCCAGCGGATCGTCCGGCGGCGGGGGCAGCGCGTCGCAGGTGGCAATGCCGCGGGGAAAACGGTCGGCAACCCGGCCCAGCAGGGCCGCGGCGGGCGAGGTCCAGCCGGGCAGGGCGTCCAGCTCCGCCGGCAAGCCCCGTGGGCCAAGGAACACCGCCACATCCGTTGGCACCGGCCCGGACGGCAGGCCGAAGGTCGCCGGCAGTGTCACCGCCAGCCGGATCGCGTGATCGCGGATCACCTCCTCCGCCGGGTTCCCGGCCGCAGGCCACCCCAGCGACAGCCGCGCGGCCGTGGCCTGCGCCATCGGGCAAAGGTTGAAGATCCGCGGCAGGAGCGCGATGGCCTCTTCGACCGGCAGGCCGGTCATCATCTGCGCGACGGGCAACGCGGGGCCGGCGTCGATCCGGGCACCCTCGGGGCCGAAGGTCACGCTGGCCGCGCCGTCCTTCATCCCCCCAACCCCCCGGTGATCAGCCTGCGGCGCGAGGGTTCGGCGCCGGCTTCCGCGTCCGGCGCATCTGCCCCATGCTCGCCGTCCGTTTCCGCCGCTCCGGCCAGACCGGCTTCGGCGCGGGCACGGATCTCGGCGGCGCGGTCGGTCTCGGCGCGGTTTTCCTGCCGGAACAATTCTCCCATCACCGCGCGCGCCACATCGACGGCCTGCAACTGGCTGGAGAAATCGCCCATCGGCGAGAACAGCGAGCAGGCAAGGTAGGGACCTGTCATTTCGCGGCTGTTGTGCAGGAATTCGTAGTCGCCCGAAGGAAAGCCGATCACCTCCTTTTCGCCCGTCGCCAGGACCGGGCGGTCGGGTCCGGGCAACAGGACCAGATTCATGAACCACGGCGCGACCAGAACGCCAAGCGCGCCGCCCTCCCACGGCCGGAAGCCCACGGCCTCGACATGCAGTGCGGCGTTGACCATCGGCAGGTCGCGCATGCGCGAATTGAAGACCTCGGTGAAATCGGCGACCAGTGCGGCGGTTCGCCGGTCGATCGCGGTCAGAATCGCTGCCTCGGCGGCGCCGGGATCCTCGCGGACCAGAAACTGTGCCTTGGGCGCGGTGCAGCCGGGGCAGGTCCAGTCCTCCGGCAGGTCGACGAAAGCGGTGCCGGGCAGGATCTGGCGGGTGTCGTCGCCTTCGGCGGGATCATAGGGCGTCCAGCAGATCTTGCATTCCATGACGGCACGCCGGCTGATCCGGTCCGCCGCGCCGAGATAGCTGCCCTCGAACCCCGGGCTGGGCTGCGCGCCGTTCATCGGATCGCCTCGATCACGTCGCGGATGCGGGCGGCGCTGTCGCGCAGATCCTCGGCCGCCGCCAGCGTCACCTCCGGCATGCCGGTCACTTCATAGGTGTCCAGGATCAGCGCATCCATGGAATTGTAGAACTGCACCCGCCAGACCTGCGGCTGGGCGGTGGCCATGACCCGGCAGTTGCCATAGCCGCGCGACAGCACCGTCACCGCGCCTTCGCCCAGCGCCTCGGCCAGCCAGTCCAGATCCTCGGGTGTATGCGGCAGCAGCGAGAGGTTCACCACATGCGCCATGTCGCCGGGCCGATGGGTCAGCGAACGGTCGAGGATTTCCGCCAGGATCGAGGGCGCATTGGCCAGCCCCGCAACCCGGCGCGCCAGCGTCCCCACGGCCGGGCGGTGCGGAACATGTGCCCGCGCCAGTGCCAGGGGCGGAACCGGGGCGACATCCACCCGGTCGATGCCGGCGCCCTTCTGCAGCCACACCCCGGTGAAGACGCTTTCCTGCACCATCACCGCGGGGATGCCGCGGATCTTCATCGAAACCTCGCCCTGGCCCAGCGTATCGGCCAGGACCTGCCGCGCCCCTTCCGAGAGCGCGGACAGATCGAAACCTGCGGGCGCTGCACCCTGTGCGGCAAGGTCGCAGGCCGCCGCCATTTCCGCCAGCAGCGCCAGCGCCTCCGCCGTGGCCGCCGGGCTTGCCGCGGCGGGGATATGCGGGCTGTAGGTGCGCATGCCCGAAGGCATTGCCATGTATTGCAACTCACCCTCGGGGTCGAGTTGCGATCCGGGGCCGAAACCCACCGGGGGAAGGGCGAAGGGGCTGACCATGGGGGGCCTCAGGCTGGTTGCAGGGACAGGATATGAGAGATGCGTGCCAGATAGTCCGACCAGTCGCGCACCTTTTCGATGGCGCCCAGAAAGGCCGGGCCGCGGAAGAACAGCAGCCCCGGGGTCCGCAGCGCACGATGGCTTTCGCGCAGCGAGGCTTCGATGGCATCGTCGACGACGGCGCAGTCGAAGACATTCTGGAACGCCATGCGCAGTTCGGGCAGGATCACCGCCGCGTCGGCGGTTTCCAGATTGCGCCGCGCATCGCCGGGGATGAACAGGCAATGAAGCCCGGGCCGGGCGAGAAATTCGGCAAGGTCATGCGCCGAGGCCAGGCGCGGCCAGCCGAATTCGTGCTCCAGCCGCGCGATCAGCGGATGCGGGCGGGAGGCGGTCGTATCGTCGGGCGGGGGGGCGTGGTCGTGCATCGGGTCAGCCTTTCGTCCGGCCGGCATCGAGCGCGGCCTGAAGATGGGGGGGGAGCGTGGGCGGGCGGGCCTCGAGGTCGGCAAAGGCGCCGCCGAGCGGTCCGCCCTGCATCAGCGCCGACAGCCCGGCCAGGGCGGCGCGAATCTTCAGCGCCTCATCCTCGGGCAGCAGGGCGCGGGCGGTGCCGAGAAAGCCCAGAACCCAGTCGCCCGGCCGGGCGTCGGGCACCAGCGACAGATCGACGGTTTCGGCACGGTCGCCATCGAGCGCCCGGCCCAGGATGCCGTCGACCTCGGTCAGGCGAAGGGGCACGCCCACGCACATCAGCGCCGCTCCGGGAAAAAGCGCTCGTCGCCGATGCGACAGGCCTCTTCCGCCGAGGGGCGGCCGGCCTCGTAGGCCTCCCGCTGGATCGCGGGGTCGGCCAGCAGGTCGGAGACGGTGCGGCCCTCGGCCACTTCGATCCCCCATTCCCGCAGCACATCCCGCGCGATCTCCAGCGCCACCGGAATGCGGGCGGCGATCTCGGGCCGGAGCCCGCCGCCGAAATCCTCCAGTTCGACCGGCTGGCAGCCGATCAGCACCATCTCTGCCGGGCGGCAGGCCATCAGTTCGGCGGTGGCGATCACATCGCGAAAGCCGGTCTGGTGCAGGCTCATCTTCTTTGCGCCCATGAAGGCCGGCACCTCCGCGTCCCGGATGATCTTCATGGTTCCCGGCGGCAGGCCGTAGTCGATCGCATCGAAGACCAGAAGCGCATCGGCCTCTTCGAGAAACGGCAGCAGGTACAGGCCCTGCGTCCCCCCGTCGAGCAGGCGAACCCCCTCCGGCAGCGCGAACCGCCCGGCCATGGCCTCGACGCAGCGCACGCCAAAACCCTCGTCGGCCCACAGAACATTGCCGATCCCCAGAATGAGTACCCGCTTCGACACCGCCCTCTCCCCCGTGCTGGTCGACGGGTTTGCACCCGCTTGGCGGTATTGGACGCATGCTTTGCGGGGGATGCGGATAGCAAATGTTCAGCGCCACGCATTTTCCGGCAAGATGTTGAGCAAGCACCGGAAATCATGCCGGGCGAAGCCTGTACGACCCGGCCGGATGGAAAGAATGTTTCCGATTTTTTTCCGCATGTGGCAGGAAAATTATCAAAACACCCCGATTCCACGGGATCCGGGGTTGGAAATTCGGCTTTGCAGGGCGGGCGGGCCGCTCTAGCATTCGGGTCATGGTTCCCGAATCCGGCATAGTTGGCCAGAACTGGCTGCGGCATTTCTCCGACGACGCCTGGGTCGAGGTGCTGTCGGCCATGGACCGCACCTATGCCGATCTGGTGGTCTACCAGGAGCAGCTCGAACGCCAGAATGCCGAGTTGCAGGAGATGCGGACCTTCCTGACCGCAATCCTGTCCTCGGTCTCGGATGTGCTGATCGTGGCGGATCGGGCCGGCCGTATCGCACAGGTCAGCCATTCGGCCGCGGTGCTGACGGGGCGGGACGAGACGGCGCTGGCCGGCCTGCCGCTGGTGCAGATGTTCACCCCCGATGACGAGGAGGCGCTGAGCGCCCTTCTGGCCCGGGTGCGCGGCAGCCGCCGCAGCGCGCAGGTCGAGGCCAACCTGCTTGGCCTCCATGGCGTTGAGCCGCTGGAACTGTCGGTAGCACCGCGGCTGGACGACCGCGGCCGGGTCGACGGTTTCGTGCTGACCGGCCGGCCGCTTGGCGCCCTGCGCAAGGCCTATGCCGAGTTGAGCGAAAGCCACGATGCGCTGAAGACCGCGCAGGCGCAGCTGGTGCGCAACGAAAAGCTGGCCAGTCTTGGCCGGTTGCTGGCGGGCGTCGCGCATGAGTTGAACAACCCCATCAGCTTTGTCTATGCCAATGCCCATGCGCTGGGCCGCTACGCGACCAAGTTCGAAACCTATTTCGGCCGGGTGCAGGAAGGGGCCAGCCGTGAGGAACTGATCCAGTTGCGCCAGACGCTGCGGCTGGACCGCGAGCTTGCCAATCTGCGCGAAGCGGTGAAGGGCGCCTATGACGGCGCCGAGCGTGTGCGCGATATCGTCGAGGACCTGCGCCGTCTGTCTTCGGATGGCGCCGGCGAGAAGGCCGCCTTTGACCTGGCCGAGACGGTGCGGATCGCCGCAAGCTGGGTGATGCGCGGCATGAAACAGCCGGTCACGCTGCTGATGGATCCGATAGAGCCGGTCTCGGTGCGCGGCCGGGTCGGCCATGTGCAGCAGGTGGTGATGAATCTGGTGCAGAACGCGGTCGATGCGCTGGCGGATTCCAAGGGGGGGGGGACGATCCGGCTTTCCGTCCGGCGCGAGGGCGATCGTGCCATCCTGACCGTGGCCGACAATGGCCCCGGCGTGCCGGCCGACCTGCGCGCCGCGATCTTCGACCCGTTCTTCACGACCAAGCCCGTCGGGCGCGGCACCGGCCTTGGCCTGTCGATCAGCCACAAGATCGCGGTCGAACATGGTGGTGGCCTGGCGCTGGTCGACAGCGACGGCGGCGCCTGTTTCCGGCTGGATCTGCCGGCGGAGGAGGGGGCATGACCACGCTGCTTTGGTTGCAGGCCTCGGGCTGTGGCGGCTGTACCATGTCGCTTCTCTGTGCCGAAGGCCCGGGCGCGCTGGAAATGCTGGAGGATGCCGGTATCCGCCTGCTCTGGCACCCCGCGCTTTCGGTCGAAACCGGGGCCGAGGCACGGGCGCTTCTCGACGATCTGGCCGCCGGCCGCCGGTCGCTCGATATCCTGTGCGTCGAGGGCGCCATCGCCCGCGGCCCGGCGGGAACCGGGCGGTTCCAGATGCTGTCGGGCACAGGGCGGTCGATGATGGACTGGGTGCTGCGGCTGGCGTCCCAGGCGCGGCATGTGGTGGCGGTGGGCACCTGCGCGGCCTTCGGCGGTGTCACGGCCGCGGGTGGCAACCCCTCCGACGCGGTGGGCCTGCAATATGACGGCGCGCTGCCGGGCGGACTGCTGCCCCCCGACTGGCGCTCGCCCGCGGGCGATCCGGTGATCAACGTGGCCGGCTGCCCCACGCATCCGGGCTGGGTGCTGGAGACGCTGGTGCTTCTTGCGGCGGGCGAGCGGATCGCGCTGGATGGTCTTGCCCGCCCGCGGTTCTATGCCGACCATCTGGTCCATCACGGCTGCCCCAAGAACGAGTTCTACGAATACAAGGCCAGCGCCCGCGCCCTGTCCGAGATCGGCTGCATGATGGAGAACCTGGGCTGTATCGGCACCCAGGCCGTGGGCGATTGCAACATCCGCCCCTGGAACGGCGAGGGATCCTGTACCCGCGGCGGCTATCCCTGCATCAACTGCACCGCGCCGGGGTTCGAGGACCCGAGCCACGCCTTTGTCGAGACGCCGAAACTCGCCGGCATTCCCGTGGGCCTGCCCACCGACATGCCGAAGGCCTGGTTCATGGCGCTGGCCTCGCTGTCCAAGGCGGCCACGCCCGACAGGATCGACAGAAACGCGCATGCCGACCGCATTGTCGTGCCCCCGACGCTGCGGCGGCCGCGATGACACGGCTGGTCGTCGGTCCCTTCAACCGGGTCGAGGGCGATCTGGAGGTGTTGCTCGAAGTCCGCGACGGGCGGGTGGCCCGGGCCGAGGTCAATTCGCCGCTTTACCGCGGGTTCGAGCGGATGCTCGAAGGCCGCGATCCGCGCGATGCGCTGGTCATCACGCCGCGGATTTGCGGCATCTGCTCGATCAGCCAGTCGGCCGCGGCCGCGCGGGCGCTGGCGGCAGCGATGGGGCTGAACCCCACGCCCGCAGGGGCGGAAATGGCGGCGCTGATCCATGCCGCCGAAAACGTGGCCGACCATTTGACGCATTTCCATCTGTTCTTCATGCCCGATTTCGCCCGGCCCGCCTATGCCGGCCGGCCCTGGCATGCGCGGGCCGTGGCGCGGTTCACCGCGGTCGAGGGGTCGGCGCAGCGCTCGGCCATAGCAGCGCGGGCCGGGCTTCTGCATGTGATGGGGCTGCTGGCCGGGAAATGGCCGCATACGCTGGCGATTCAGCCCGGCGGCGTGACACGCGCGCCCGGCCTGCGCGAAAAGGCCCGGCTGGCTGCGACATTGCGCGCCTTTCGCCGCTATCTGGAAACCACGCTGTTCGGCGGCCCGCTGGAAGACTTCGCCGCCCTGTCGTCACCCGGCGCGCTGATGGGCTGGGGCAGGGGCGATGCGGGGCTGTTTCTTGAAATCGCCGACGATCTTGCCCTGGACGATCTGGGCCGTGGCGCCGGGCGCTACCTCAGCTTCGGCGCCTATCCGCTGGCCGGAGGCCCCATCCTTGCCGCCGGCGTCCGGGAAGGCGGGGTGCTCGCGCCCCTCGATCCCGGCCTGATCCTGGAAGACACCTCCCATGCCTGGATGACCGGCCCCGCCGCGCATCCCTTTGCCGGTGAAACGCAGCCGGACGAGACCATGGCCGCGCCCGGCTACAGCTGGTGCAAGGCGCCGCGCCTGGCCGGCCGCCCGGCCGAGGTGGGGGCGCTGGCGCGTATGGTCGTCGACGGCCATCCGCTGGCGCTGGCGCTGGCCGGTGGCGGGGTTCTGGCGCGGGTGGCGGGGCGGCTTCTGGAACTGGCGCGCACACAGATCGAAATGGAGCGGCTGGTGGCGGCCATTGAGCCGGGCGCCCGGTTCATGGCACAGGGCCGCATCCCGCGCGACGGGCGCGGGGCCGGTCTGGTCGAGGCGGCGCGCGGGGCGCTGGGCCATTGGCTGCGGATCGAGAACGGCCGCATTGCCGGCTATCAGATCATCGCGCCGACGACCTGGAACTTCAGCCCGCGCGACGCGACGGGCCGGCCCGGCCCGCTGGAGGCCGCGCTGGAGGGGCTGGCGGTCGAGGGCGAGGTGCCGCTGGCGGTGCAACATGTGGTGCGCAGTTTCGACCCCTGCATGGTCTGCACGGTGCATTGAACGGATGCCGGGCCAGGGCCTCGCCCCCCTCTGCCCCGGCTGGATGCGTGGATCGAGATGAAGGACAAGGCTCTCACGATCAGGGTGCGCGGGCAGGTTCAGGGGGTGGGCTTCCGTCCGTTCGTCTGGCAGCTGGCGCATGAATTCGGGCTGCGCGGACGGGTGCTGAACGACCCCGAAGGCGTGCTGATCGAGGCTGCGGGCCAGGGGCTGGAGGGGTTTCTTGCCGCTTTGCCCGGCCGCATTCCCAAGCTCGCGCGCGTGGATGCGGTCGAAGTGGCGGATTTCGGCGGCGACCTGCCGGCGCAGGGTTTCGAGATCGCAGCCTCGCGCGGGGCGGGCGCAGAAACGCGGGTAACGCCGGATGCGGCGACCTGCCCCGATTGTGCCGCCGAAATCCGCGACGACGGCCGGCGGCAGGGCTATGCCTTCACCAATTGCACCCATTGCGGGCCGCGTTTCACCATTCTTCGGGGGCTGCCTTACGACCGGGCACGGACGACCATGGCCGCTTTCCCGATGTGCCCCGATTGCGCGGCGGAATATGCCAATCCCGCCGACCGCCGCTTTCACGCCCAGCCGGTGGCTTGCCCGGCCTGCGGACCGCGCCTGTGGTTCGAGGGGCCGGGCCAGGGCGATCCGGTGGCAGCGGCCGTGGTGCTGCTGAAGGCCGGCGGTGTGGTGGCGGTCAAGGGACTGGGCGGGTTTCACCTCGCCTGCGATGCCGCCAACCCCGCTGCGGTCGCGCTGCTGCGCCAGCGCAAGCACCGCCCGGCCAAACCTTTCGCGCTGATGGGTCATGCCGAGGCGCTGCATCGCGTGGCGGTTCTGGCCGAGGCGGATCTTGCGCTGATGCGCGACCCGGCGGCGCCGGTGGTTCTGGTCCCCGGCCGCGCGGTGCTGCCCGAGGCGGTGGCCCCCGGCATGGTCAGCCTTGGCGTGATGCTGCCCTATACGCCCCTTCATCATCTGCTGCTGGATGCCTTCGGCGGCGTGCTGGTGATGACCAGCGGCAACCTATCGGGCGAGCCACAGGTCGTGGGCAATGACGAGGCGCGGACAAAGCTCGCAGGTTTCGCCGACGGCTTCCTGCTGCATGACCGCGACATCGCCCGCCGGCTGGACGATTCGGTCGAGCGCGCCAGCCCGCCGATGATCCTGCGCCGGGCCCGGGGCCGGGTGCCGGGCACGCTGCCGCTGCCCCCCGGTTTTGCCGATGTGCCGCAGGTTCTGGCGCTGGGTGGACAGATGAAGGCGGCGATCTGCCTCCTGAAGAACGGGCAGGCCTTGCTGGGCCACCACCTCGGCGATCTGGAGGATGCGCTCTGCGCGGCAGAGTTCGACCGGGCCGTGGCCGATTATACCGCGCTGTTCGACCATCACCCGGCGCTGGTGGCCGTCGATGCCCATCCCGGCTATCGCGCCACGCAGGCCGGTCAGGCCATGGGCCTGCCGATGGCCGAAATCTGGCATCACCATGCCCATCTGGCCGCCTGTCTGGCCGAGAACCTCTGGCCGCTGGATGGCGGACCCGTTGCGGGGATCGTGCTGGATGGCACCGGGCTTGGCCCGGACGGAACGCTTTGGGGCGGCGAGATCCTGCTTGGCGACTATCGCGGCTTTACCCGCCGGCACTGGCTGCGCCCCGCGCCGCTGGTCGGCGGCGACCGTGCCGCGCGCGAACCGTGGCGCAACGCGCTGGTGCGGCTGGATCAGGCGGGGCTGGCGGATCGGGCCGATGCGCTGTTTCCCGACCGGCCCCGCGATCTGGCGCGGCAGGCCGCGGCGAAGGGGATAAATGCGCCGCTGTCATCCAGCGCGGGGCGGCTGTTCGATGCCGTGGCGGCCTGCCTTCACCTCTGCCCCGACCGTCAGACCTATGAGGGCGAGGCCGCGATGCGGCTGGAGGCGCTGGCCCGGCAATGTCCCGACAGGGATGTCGGCCCCGCCCCTGATTCCGGCTTTGGCCTTCGCTTCGGTCTCGACGGTCCCCAGATCGACCCGGCCCCGATGCTGGACGACCTCTTTCGTCATGCGGCAAGGCAGGCAGGACCGGAGCGTCTGGCCTGGCAGTTCCACGCCGGCCTTGCACATGCCTTTGCCGCCCCGGCCCGCGCGCTGGTCGAAACCGGCGTGGCAGGGGCGGTGGTGCTGTCGGGCGGCTGTTTCCAGAACGCCCTCTTGCACGAGCTGACGCTGGAGGCGCTCGACGGGGTGCCGGTCCTGATCCACCGCAACACGCCGGCCAATGACGGAGGGCTGGCGCTGGGGCAGGCGATGGTCGCGGCGGCGCAGGCGGTAAGCAACTGACCAGACCCGCGCCGATCCGGTCAGCGGCCAGCCGGCGGTCTGGTGCGGATAAATAGCTAACAGATTTATTTCAAATGAAAAAATCGATATTTTCCTGTCCGGCATATTTCTTTGCCGGTGCGGCCGCCGGCTGCTTTCCTGACCCCTGACAACCGATGCAAAGGGGGAGGGCCAGCCTTGAGCCAGATCGAAACCTTCTATGAGGTCATGCGCCGTCAGGGGATCACCCGGCGCAGCTTCATGAAATATTGCGCGCTGACGGCCAGCGCGCTGGGCCTTGGCCCGGCCTTCGTACCGAAGATCGCCCATGCAATGGAAACCAAGCCGCGCACGCCGGTGATCTGGGTCCACGGGCTGGAATGCACCTGCTGTTCGGAAAGCTTCATCCGCTCGGCGCATCCGCTGGCCAAGGATGTCGTGCTGTCGATGATCAGCCTTGACTACGACGACACGCTGATGGCGGCGGCCGGGCATCAGGCCGAGGCCGCGCTGATGGACACGATCGAGAAGTACAGGGGCAACTACATCCTCGCCGTCGAAGGCAATCCGCCGCTGAACGAGGACGGGATGTATTGCATCGTCGGCGGCAAGCCCTTTGTCGAGCAGTTGCGGATGGCGGCCGAACACGCCAAGGCGATCATCTCCTGGGGCGCCTGCGCCAGCTATGGCTGTGTTCAGGCCGCGGCCCCCAATCCCACGCGCGCAACGCCGGTTCACAAGGTCATCCTCGACAAGCCGATCATCAAGGTGCCTGGCTGTCCGCCCATCGCCGAGGTGATGACCGGCGTCATCACCTACATGCTGACCTTCGACCGCCTGCCCGAACTGGATCGCCAGGGTCGCCCGGCGATGTTCTACGGCCAGCGTATCCACGACAAATGCTATCGCCGGCCGCATTTCGACGCCGGCCAGTTCGTCGAGCACTGGGACGACGAGAACGCCCGCAAGGGCTATTGCCTCTACAAGATGGGCTGCAAGGGGCCGACGACCTACAACGCCTGCTCGACGGTGCGCTGGAACGATGGCGTCAGCTTTCCGATCCAGTCTGGCCACGGCTGCATCGGCTGCTCCGAAGAAGGGTTCTGGGACCAGGGCAGTTTCTACAACCGGCTGACGAACATCACCCAGTTCGGGGTCGAGGCCAATGCCGACCAGGTGGGCATGGCGGCCGCCGGCGTGGTCGGCGGCGCGGTGGCAATTCATGCTGCCGTCTCGGCGCTGAAGCGCGCGCAGAAGAAATCACAGGACAAGGTGGAGGGCTGAAGCCATGGGAGTGACGACGCCGAACGGCTTCACCCTTGATACCGCAGGCCAGCGCGTGGTGGTCGATCCGGTCTGCCGGATCGAAGGCCACATGCGTTGCGAGGTGAATGTCAACGAACAGAACATCATCACCAACGCCGTCTCGACCGGGACGATGTGGCGCGGGCTTGAGGTGATCCTGAAGGGTCGCGACCCGCGCGATGCCTGGGCCTTTACCGAGCGGATCTGCGGCGTCTGCACCGGCACCCACGCGCTGACCAGCGTGCGGGCGGTGGAAGACGCGCTCGGGATCACCATTCCCGAGAATGCGAACTCGATCCGCAACATGATGCAGCTGAACCTGCAAATCCACGACCACATCGTGCATTTCTACCATCTCCACGCGCTGGACTGGGTGAACCCGATTAACGCCCTGCGCGCCGACCCCAAGGCCACCAGCGAGTTGCAGCAGGCCGTCAGCCCATCGCATCCCTTGTCGTCGCCCGGCTATTTCCGCGATGTGCAGAACCGGCTGAAGGCCTTTGTCGAATCCGGCCAGCTTGGCCTTTTCAAGAACGGCTACTGGGACAATCCGGCCTATCTGCTGCCGCCAGAGGCCGACCTGATGGCAACCACGCATTATCTCGAGGCGCTGGATCTGCAGAAGGAGGTCGTCAAGATCCACACGATCTTCGGCGGCAAGAACCCGCATCCGAACTGGCTGGTGGGCGGCGTGCCCTGCCCGATCAACGTGCATTCCACCGGTGCCGTGGGCGCGATCAACATGGAGCGGCTGAACTACGTCAGCAGCATCATCGACAAGTGCATCGAGTTCAACCGCAACGTCTATCTGCCCGATGTGGTGGCGATCGGCGGCTTCTACCGCAACTGGCTCTATGGCGGCGGGCTGTCGGGAAAATCGGTGCTGGCCTATGGCGATATCCCCGAAAACGCCAATGATTTCAGCCCCGAACAACTGCACCTGCCGCGCGGTGCCATCATCAACGGCAATCTGAACGAAGTGCTGGACGTCGACCAGCGCGACCCCGAGCAGATTCAGGAATATGTCGACCATTCGTGGTACGAATATGCCGGCGCCGAGGCCGGCAAGGGCCTGCATCCCTGGGACGGTGAAACCGCCCCGAAATTCGAACTCGGACCGAACGCCAAGGGCACCAAGACCAATATCGAACAGCTCGACGAGGGCGCCAAGTACAGCTGGATCAAGGCGCCGCGCTGGCGTGGCAACGCGATGGAGGTGGGGCCGCTGGCGCGCTATGTCGTCGGCTATGCCAAGGGACATGAAGACATCAAGAACCAGGTCGACGGCCTGCTGCGCACGATGAACCTGCCGCTGTCGGCGATCTTCTCCACCCTCGGCCGTACCGCGGCCCGGGCGCTGGAATCGGAATATTGCGGACGGTTGCAGAAGCACTTCTTCGACAAGCTGATCACCAACATCAGGAACGGCGACGAAAGCACCGCGAATGTCGCCAAATGGGACCCCTCGACCTGGCCGAAGGAGGCCAAGGGCGTCGGTGCCACCGAGGCGCCGCGCGGGTCGCTGGGCCATTGGGTCAGGATCAAGGACGGACGGATCGAGAACTATCAATGCGTGGTGCCGACCACCTGGAACGGCAGCCCGCGCGATCTGGCCGGCAATATCGGCGCCTTCGAGGCCAGCCTGATGGATACCAGGGTCGAGCGGCCCGAGGAGCCGGTGGAGATCCTGCGGACGATCCACAGCTTCGACCCCTGTCTGGCCTGCTCCACCCATGTCATGTCGCCCGACGGCCAGGAACTGGCCCGGGTCAAGGTCCGCTGAGCGAGGAGGAACAGCGATGAAGAAACATATCCTTTCAGCGGCCCTGATGCTGATGGCGGGACCGGCGCTGGCCCATACCGGACATGGCGATGCGAACGGTTTCCTGCACGGGTTGCAGCATCCGGTCTTCGGGGCGGATCACCTCCTGGCGATGCTGGCGGTGGGGTTGTGGTCGGGCTTCGTGCTGCCGCACCGCTTCTGGGCGGGGGCTGCGGCCTTCATGGGCGCCATGGCCATCGGGGCGGGACTGTCCTGGGCGGGCGTCGGCTACCCCATGGTGGAAACGGTGATCGTCGCCTCGGTCGTGGTTTTCGGCCTGCTGACGCTGATCTCGCGCCGGGGGCAGCCGGCGGCGGTAACGGCCGTCTCGCTGGCGGCGATCGCGGTTTTCGCCTCGGCGCATGGCCATGCCCACGCAACCGAGGCGACGGGCAATGCGCTGGCCTATCTGGCGGGCTTCCTGATCGCGACCGCGGCGCTGCATCTGTGCGGCATCGCCATCGCCCGGGGCGTGGCGGCGCGGCCGGCGGTGCAGCAGGCCCTTGGCGCGGGCATCGCGCTGTCGGGCCTCTGGCTGATGGCGGGGTGACGCGATGACCAGTCCCTCAACCGATATCGTTGCGAATGACGTGGCACCCGAGGATGCCGCCACGATCCGCCGCCACACTTCGGTCTATGTCTACGAGGCGCCGGTGCGGCTCTGGCACTGGATCAATGCCGCGGCGATCATCGTCCTGTGCGTGACCGGCTATCTCATCGGCTCGCCCCCGCCGTCGATGCAGATCAGCGAGGCGGTCAACCAGTTCGTCTTCGGCTATATCCGGTTTGCGCATTTCGCCGCCGGGATGATCCTGATCTTCGGTTTTCTCGGCCGGATCTACTGGGCCTTCGTCGGCAATCACCATGCGCGGCAATTGTTCTACGTGCCGATCTGGCGGGCGGAATACTGGCGGGAACTGCTTTACGAACTGCGCTGGTATCTGTTCCTGGTCCGCGAGCCGAAGAAATATGTCGGCCACAACCCGCTGGCGCAACTGGCGATGTTCTTCTTCATCACCCTGGGCGTCAGCTTCATGATCGTGACCGGCCTTGCGCTTTACGCCGAGGGTGCGCAGGCGGGCAGCCTTCCCGATCATCTGTTCGGCTGGGTGCATCGCCTGGTGTGGAACAGCCAGGTGCTGCACACGCTGCACCATCTGGGCATGTGGTGGATCGTGATCTTCATGATCATCCACATCTATGTGGCCATCCGCGAAGACATCATGAGCCGCCAGTCGATCGTCTCGACCATGATCTCGGGCCACCGCACCTTCAAGGACGACCGCGCGGACTGAGGGGTGCAGGCGCCCGGGATGGCGATAGATTCGTGGGGGCGGCGGGATACCGCCGCCCCCAACTGCGCTCCGCTGCGCCGTCAGGCCCAGGGCAGCGAGAAGGTCTTGACGTTGGTGAAGCTTTTCATCGCCTCGATCACACCCTCCTTGTAGCCGTTGCCGCTGTCCTTGATGCCGCCGAAGGGCGACATCTCGATGCGGTAGCCCGGCACCTCCCAGATGTTTACGGTTCCGACCACAAGGCCGCGGATATAGGCCTGCATCCGGCGGAAATCATTGGTGCAGACCCCGGACGACAGGCCGAAGGCGGTGGAGTTCGAGATCCGCATCGTTTCCCGGTCGTCGTCGGGCACGCGGACGATGGGCACGATGGGGCCGAAGGTTTCGTCCATCACCAGCTCTGCCTCATGCGGCACATGATCGACCACGATCGGCGGCAGAAGGGCGCCGCGCCGGCCGGGGTGGTAGAGGATTTTCGCCCCCATCGCCTCGGCCGCATGGACGCGGCGCTCGAAGGTTTCGGCCGCCCGCTCGTGCACGACGCAGCCAAGCTCGGTTGCGGGATCCATGGGATCGCCGAAGCGCAGCGCCCTTGCCCGTTCCAGCACCAGAGGTACGAAACGGTCGGCCACGCTCTCCTGCACCAGGATGCGCTTGACCGCCGTGCAACGCTGGCCGGAGTTCTTCGTTGCCCCCGCGACGGCCAGATCGGCCGCCTTTGCCAGATCCGTATCGGACAGGTCGTTGCAGATGATCAGCGGATCGTTTCCGCCCAGTTCCAGGACCTGCCGCTTGTAGACCGCCTTGGCTGCGATCATCTTGCCCACCGGCACGCCGCCGGTGAAGGTGATCAGGTCGAAATCCGGGTTCGTGACCATTTCGTCGCCGATGTCCTGCGGCCAGCCCGTCACCACGGACAGCATCTCGGGCGGCAACCCCGCCTCATAGAGCGCATCGGCCAGCCAGACGGCGGTCAGCGGCGTCAGTTCGGTCGGCTTCACCACGGTACAATTGTTGGTGGCGATGGCCGGCGCGATCTTGTGGCTGACCATGTTCAGCGGATGGTTGAAGGGCGTGATCGCCGAGATCGCCCGCAGCGGTTCGCGGGTGGTGAAGATCTTGCGGGCCTTGCCATGCGGGGTCAGGTCGCAGGAGAAGATCTCGCCATCGTCATGGATGCACATCTGCCCGGCCAGGGTGAAGACGTCATAGGCCCGGCCGCATTCGTAAAGCGCGTCCGCCAGCGAGATGCCCAGTTCGGCGGTGATGATCGGTGCCAGTTCCGACTTGCGGTCGGCGATGATCCGGCCGGCGTTCAGCAGGATCTTCTGCCGGTCATAGCGGGTCAGCGCAGGCTGGTAGGCCGCGGCGATGGCAAAGGCCTCGCGCGCATGTTCGGCCTGGCCTGCCGGGACCGAGCCTATGACCTCGCCGGTATAGGGGTAATGCACCGGCACACGGTCCTGCGTGTCGACCTTGCGGCCGGCAATGCGCATCTGTTCGTGGCGAAAGGGGATTGGCGCCTGGGTCACGATCACACCGCCGCCGCCGTGCAGGCATAGAACAGCGCATCGAAATTGCGCAGGACCGGCGCCGCAGGAAGGTCGATCCGGCGGTTGACGATGAAGGGCACCTCCTGTTCCGTCAACCCGCCATGGCTGCGCAGCGGTTCTTTCAGCGCGGCAAGGTCGTGGCGGTGCGCGCTGGTGCCAAGCGTCATGGTCTCGCCCGAGATCATCACCACATCGCCGATGCGGTCGGCCGGAAGCTCGAACCGCCGCACCGCCTCGTCGCGGTCGATGACCAGCAGCATTCCGGGCAGCGCCCGCAGGCCGGCGATCACCGCCGCGCGGTCGGCCCCGGCTGGCAGATAGGCCGTGGCAAAGGACCCGAGCGCGCCATGGTGGACGACATAGGGGTCGGTGATCGGCAGGATCACCCGGGCCGCATCCTTTCCCAACTGCGCATCGAGATGGTCCTGCACATAGATCACGGCCGGGCTGCCATCCGGCAGATGCTTGGGCTTCATCCCGTGATCGGCGGTCACGACAATGGCCGCCCCGGCCCGGTCAAGCTGACCGAGATAGCCGTCGAACATGCGGTAGAACTCTTGCGCGGCGGCATCCCCGGGGGCGTATTTGTGCTGGATGTAATCGGTCGTCGTCAGATACATCACGTCGGGCCGCCATTCACCCAGCAGCTTTACGCCCGCGGCGAAGACGAATTCCGACAGATCCGCGGAATAGACCTCGGGCACCGGCCGGCCGAGCCAGGCGGCGGCATTGTCGATACCGTTCGCGCCAAGGGTGGTGCCGTCCGACCGTTCCGAGGAAAAGCAGACCGCGCGACCCCCGTCAAAGCGCAGCCCGGCGCCAAGAAGGGCGCGCAGCTTGTCCTTTGCCGTCACCACGGCCACCCGGGCGCCGGCCTCGTAGAACTGGCTGAAAACCGTGGGCGCGCGCAGGAACCGCACATCGTTCATCATCACCTCCTCGCCGGTTTCCGGATCATAGAGGTAGTTGCCGCAGATCCCGTGCACGGCGGGCGGGCGGCCGGTGGCGATGGACAGGTTGTTGGGGTTGGTGAAGGAGGGGATCACCGAATGCGCCAGCCGGTCGGCGCCGGTCTCGCGCAGGCGGGCCAGTGTGGGCATCAGGCCCTTTGCGATGGCGGCATCCAGATAGGCGGGTTCGCAGCCGTCAAGGCAGATGGCGATGGCCGGAACCTTCGGCCAGGGATAGGCGCGGCCATTGGCCAGGACGGGCGGGCGAAGGGGGGCGTTCATTTCGGAGTTCCGTTTCTGGGAAAGGGGATCAGGCGGCCAGGCGGGTGCGTTCGGCCAGGGCTGCCGCCGGCGGTGCGGCGCTGTCGACACCCATGGCATGCAGGCTGTCGGCGGCGGCCCTGACGACACGGCGCATCACCGCTTCGTCCATGCGGCCGATGCAGCCCAGGCGGAAGCTGTCGACCACCGTCAGCTTGCCGGGGTAGATGATGAAACCCCGCGCCTTCATCTGCGCATAGAAGGTGGCAAAGTCAAAGCGGGGATGGGCGGGATTGAAGAAGGTCACGATGATGGGCGACAGCCAGCGGTCGCCGAGCAGCGTCTCGAAGCCCAGGCCGCGCATGCCCTCGACCAGCACGTCGCGGTTGCGGCCGTAGCGCGCGCCGCGCGCGGCCACGCCGCCCTCGGCCTCGTGCAGGTCAAGCGCGGCCAGAAAGGCCGCGACGACATGGGTCGGCGGGGTAAAGCGCCACTGGCCGGTCTTTTCCATCACCGCCCATTGTGCATGCACATCCAGGCTCAGCGAATGGGCATTGCCGCGCGCGGCGTCCAGCGCGGACCGCCGGGCGATGACGAAGCCGAAGCCGGGCACGCCCTCGATGCATTTATTGGCCGATGAGACGAGTGCATCGCAGGGAAGATGGGTCACATCCAGATCGACCGCGCCGAAGGCCGACATCGTGTCGATCAGAAGCCGCCGCCCGCGCGAGGCCGTGGCC
Organism: Rhodobacter sp.; assembly: GCA_039808125.1. Classification (GTDB taxonomy): domain Bacteria; phylum Pseudomonadota; class Alphaproteobacteria; order Rhodobacterales; family Rhodobacteraceae; genus Pseudogemmobacter. The sequence continues at coordinate 29,128 of JBDHSO010000020.1, forward strand.
GCGGCAATTTCGGCCAGCGGGTTCAGGATGCCGCTGGAGGTTTCGCAATGGATCGCCATCACATGGGTGATGGCCGGGTCGGCATCCAGCGCGCGCGCGACCTCTTCGCCCCGTGGCGGCAGATAATCGCCCTTGTCGATCAGCGTGAAGGCGCGGCCCATCACCCGCAGGGTTTCGGCCGCGCGCAGGCCATAGGCGCCGTTGGCCAGCACCAGCACCTTGCCATCGCGCGGGACCAGCGTGCCCAGCATCGCCTCGACGCAATAGGAGCCGGAACCCTGCAAGGGCACGCAGGTGAAGGCGCCCGTCCGGTCGCCGGCCATGGCGGTCAGCCGGTCGCGCAGGCTGCGGGTCATGGCCCGGAAATCCTCGTCCCAGGATCCCCAGTCCCTCAGCATCGCCTCCTTCACCGACCAGGCGGTGGTCAGCGGGCCGGGGGTCAGAAGGAATGGTTCCCCCATCCGTGGGTCTGGAAAGGCTTGGGCGGTCATTGCGGGCCTCGTGCGGCAGGGCTTCAGCGTTGGCGGCAGGTTCCCATTTCGCCAGCCATATGTAAAATCGCTAATTCATATCCTATCATCAGTTAAATTGATGCCAGGATCGCGACAGCCGGGAAAAGGGGAGATGCGATGCGTCATGTTCAGTTGAGGGCCTTTCACCAGGTTGCCATCAGCGGCGGCTTTTCTCGCGCGGCCGAACAGCTCCTCCTGACCCAGCCCGCGATTTCGGATCAGGTGCGCAAGCTGGAGGAAGAGTATGACGTGCTGCTCTTCAACCGGCAGCGCCGGCAGGTGACGCTGACCGAAGCGGGCGAAGGGCTGTTGCAGATCACCCGCCGGCTGTTCGACAGCGAACAGCAGGCCCTGGACTATCTGCTAGAGAACCGGGCGTTGCAGGCCGGACACCTGCGTATCGTCGCCGACAGCGCGCATCATCTGCTGCATATCCTGGCGACCTTTCGCGAAAGATACCCCGGGGTGACGGTCTCGGTCCGCTCGGGCAATACCGAAACCGTGGTCGGCCTTCTGTTTCGCTATGAGGCCGACCTTGGCATCCTGGGAGAGCGGCCGGAACTGGCGCAATTCGACTGCGAGGTCCTGGGCACCTCGTCGATCATCGCCTTCGTGGCGCGCGATCATCCGCTGGCCGGCGCGGGGCGGCTGGCGCTGAGGGATCTGCCCGCGCATCCGCTGGTGCTGCGCGAGCGCGGATCGAAGACGCGGGCAAAGCTGGAACAGGCGGCGCGGGCCGTGGGCGTCGACCTGACGCCGGCGATCGAGGCCGAGGGGCGCGAGGCTGTGCGCGAGATCGTCGCCTCCGGTGCGGGAATCGGGTTCGTCTCGCAGGCCGAATTCGGCCGGGACCGGCGGCTGGTTCCGATCCGGCTTGACCCGGATGCCGGGTTGACGATGGATGAGGCGCTGATCGCCCTGCGCGAGCGGCACGGGGCAAAGCTGGTGCAGGCCTTCTTTGCCGTCGCCCGGGAGTTGCGCGGCGGCTGATGCGGACGGGGTTGCATGGCATGGCCGGTCCGGGTCAGGGTGGGCGCGGGCGCGCAAAAGGAGGGGGACGATGCGGATCGGATATGTGACAAGCGATACGCCCGGGCTGGTCGACCGCGTGCTGGCCGAAGTGACCGCGCGCGCCGCTGGTGCCGGGATGGTGCTCGCAGGGGCGATTGCGGAACCGACGGACGCGCCGCAGGCCTGCCGGATCGTGCTGCGCATCCTGCCGGCCGGGCCGGTGCGCGACGTCAGCCTCGACCCCGTGGCCGGCGTCACGGCCTGCCGGCTGGATGCCGGCGCGCTGGAGGAACTGGCACTGGAGGTGCTGGCGCGGCTTCCGCGGGCGCAGGCCCTGATCGCGAACAAGTTCGGCAAACAGGAAGCCGCAGGGCGCGGGCTGGTCGGGGCGATGGGTCTGGCCTGCGAACAGGGGATTCCGGTCCTGCTCGGCGTTTCGCCGGAATGGCACCCGGCCTTTCTGGCCTTTGTCGAGGATCAGGCCGAGGCGCTGCCCGCCGACCCCGACCGGGTGTTCGGCTGGCTGGCCGCCGGGGTGGCCGCTATCCCTCTGCCATCTGCGCCGCCAGTCCGCGGGTGATGCTGCCACCGGGCGGCAGGAGCGGGATGAGACAGGCCTGCAGCGCGTGATACAAATCCGGCTTGCCGGCAAAGACCCGCGCGACCGGGCGCAGGTCGTCATCCAGTTCGGGATGCCAGCCGCCATGGCCGGTATCGATCAGGTGACGGGCGGTGAAATCCCAGATCCGGCGATACCAGTCCTCGAACCGCCGATCGCCCCCGGACTTGCGCAGCACAGCCGCCGCACCGATCCCCTCGGCGCAGGGCCACCAGTAGCGGTCGCGGCGCGCGGCGCGGTCGTCCCAGTCGAGCGTGTAGTAGAACCCGCCGCCCGTGCTGTCCCAGCCGATGTCGCAGGTATGCAGGAACAGGGCCCGCGCGGCCTCGGGCATCCAGCCCTGCCGGTGCTGCCCCAGCGCCCAGAGCTGGATCAGCAGCCGGCTCCACTCCAGCGCATGGCCGGGCGTGGTGCCCGCCGGGCGGAACATCGGGCTGCCCTCGTAATCGGGATCGAGGCTCCAGTCGGCGTGAAAATGTTCGGCCACCCGCCAGCCAAGTGCGCGGGCATGGCGGTCGATGATCAGCCCGGCGATCCGCTCGGCCATGGCCAGATAGTCCGCAGCACCCGTCGCCTCGAAGGCCGCCATCAGTGCCTCGGTCAGATGCATGTTCGAGTTCTGGCCGCGATAATTGCCCAGGGGCTGCCAGTCGGCGCTGTATTCCTCTGTCGTGGCGCCGACGGCATCGTCCCAGAAGCGGCTCTTCAGGACCGCTGTCGCATCCGCGATCAGCGCATCGGCATCGGGGTGGCCCACCACCTTTGCCGAGGCCCCGGCCAGCAGCACGAAGGCATGGCCATAGGCCTGTTTCGTCGCATCGACCGGCCCGGCGTCGTCGACCGACCAGAACCAGCCGCCATGCACCCGGTCCTGATGATGGCTGCGCAGGAAGGCCATGCCGTGATCGATCATGCGGTCGGCGCCGGGCAGGCCCAGAAGATGGGCGATGGCAAAGCAATGCACCATCCGCGTGGTTTCGTGCAGATGTCGGACCGCTCCGTTGGCGCCCGGTGCGGGCAAGGGCCGGCCGGCCGCGTCCAGCGCGAAGAACCCGCCCGCGGGGTTCAGTGCCGGCCCGAAGAACGCGATCAGCCCGGTGGCCTGTGCCATCAGCCAGTCGCGATGCACCGGCCTTTCGGTCAGGTCGATGCCGCCGATTCCGATCCAGCCAACCGCCATGCCATGTCCTTTCCGCGCAGCCGCCCCGTCAGCGGCAGATGATCCGAAGGGCGGCCTGCGCGCAAGGGCATGCGAAAGCCGGCCGCGCGGGGACGATGCACGGCGGCCGGAAAATTGCAGCGGGCAGGCGGCGCCGGTCGTGGATCAGAGGGACGATTTGATCCAGTTTTCCAGCACGCCCTTCGGGGCTGCGCCGATCTTGCTGGAGACGACCTCGCCGTCCTTGAACAGGAACAGTGCCGGAATGCCGCGCACCCCCAGCATGGCGGGGCTGTCGGGGTTTTCGTCGACATTGACCTTGGCGATCTTCACCCGGCCGGCGTATTCCGTGGCCAGTTCCTCAAGCGCCGGGCCGATCTGGCGGCAAGGTCCGCACCATTCGGCCCAGAAGTCCACGACGACCGGGATGTCCGACTTGCGGACCTCGGCGTCGAAAGTGGAATCGCTGACGGCAACGGTGGCATCGCCCATTGGGGTATCTCCTGAATGCTGATGTTGGCGAAAACCTAGGTGCGGGGGGGGCGGGCGTCAAGCAGCGCCGGCCCGCGACAGGGCCGCAGTCACGATTGCGGGAGAAAGCGGCATCAGGACGGGCCCCCGGGTCCAGAGGATCGCCGTCTCGATCCGGCGGCCGGGATAGACCGCCGTCAGCGCATGGGCATAGGCGCCCAGCTGGCGCAGATAGGCCTCGGGCACCTGATCGGGGCCCTGCGGCAGTACGGCATTCGATTTGAAGTCGATGGCGGCCACCCGGTGGGGTTGCACGACAAGCCGGTCGATGGCACCGTCAAGCACGGCGCCCTGCCAGGGGGCTGCGATTTCCACCTCGGCCAGGCTATCGGGGCCGAAGATCCAGCCGAGCGCCGGGTCGTCGAGAATCGCCGCGGCCTCCGACAGCAGGTCATCGGGCGCGCCCAATCGCCGGGCCAGCGCGGCGCGGTCGGTCGCGGGAAGGCTACCCAGATGTTGCAGCAGCAGATGCAGAAGCGTGCCGCGCGCGCGCGCATCCGCCTGAGCCGTGTCGGCCGACGCCGCGCCCTCGACCCCGGTCGCATGGTCCGCCATCGTGCCGGGCACGATCTTTTCGCCGCCAAGGTCGGAGGGGCTGCGCGTGGGCGGCTGTGGTTGCGGCGGCGGGGCGGCACCGGTAGCCCAGGGCGGCGGGTCATCGGGCAGGGTGGGCGGGGTTTCCCGGGGCGCTGGATCGGGCCAGTCGCCGGATTGATGGCGCAGCCTGCCTTCGTCCAGGGCAGTTGTCGGCAGCCCGGCCATGGCATTGCGCAGAATGCCGTACCACGAGCTTTCCGACGCCTCGCCCGCGGCCGCGACGATCAGCCAGCATTTCGCCCGCGTCACCGCGACATAGAGAAGCCGCAGGTTTTCCGCCTCGCGCAGCAGGGTGCGGGCGGTTTTCAGCGCCGCGACCGCCGGCGGATCCTCGGCCTTGCGGCCGGCCCAGGTGGCCAGACCCGCGGAAAGCGGCAGGATCAGATCCTTCTCGCGCGACAGGTCGCGGTCGGCGGTTTCGGGCAGGATCACCACCGGCGCCTCAAGCCCCTTTGCGCCATGGACCGTCATCACCCGGATGACCTGCCCCTCGCCCTCGGCCTGCCGTTTCACCTCGACCTCGCCTGCATCCATCCAGACCAGAAAGCCGGTCAGGCTGGGCACTTCGGCGCGTTCATAGGCCAGCGCCTGCTGGCAAAGTTCGTCCAGCGCATCCGCCGCCTCTTCGCCCATGCGGCCGAGAAGGCGCTCGCGCCCGCCATGGCGCGTCAGAATCCGGTCGATCAGTTCGAAGGGGCGCAGATATTCGGTCCAGCGCCGCAGGTCGTTCAGCACGGCGAGTGTCGCAGCCTCGTCCGAGGTGCGCAGGGCCTCCCACAGATATCCCTTGCGCGGCTGGGCCAGCGTGAAAAGCCGCTGCTCCGACCAGCCGAACAGCGGCGAGCGCAGCGCGGTCGCCAGCGCCAGGTCGTCTTCGGGGGTGTTGAGAAAGGTCAACAGTGCCAGGATGTCGCGAACGGCGAGTTCTTCGGTCAGGGTCAGCCGGTCGGGGCCGGAGATCGGCAGCCCCTCGGCCTTGCAGGCGCGGATCAGCGCCTCGAACAGTGCCTGCCGGCGCTGGACGAGGATCAGGAAATCTCCGGGCCGGACGGGGCGAAAGCCGCCGCCGTCGGGAATCTGCTCGCCCGTTTCCAGCATCTGGCGGATCCCGGCTGCGATCTGGCGGGCCAGAACCACCGGCGCATCGGTTTCGCCCTGCATGTCGACCGGATCGAACCAGTCGCCGGCCTCGGGTTTTTCCGGCCTGGGCACGACGGGCCAGATATCCACCCGACCCGGCATCGCATCGTGAAAGGCGCGGTGGCGGAAGGGGCCGCCCAGGGCCACCTCCAACGCGCCGGGAAAGGCACGGTCGACCAGATCGAGAATCGCGGGCGAGGAGCGGAAGGAATGGACCAGTTCCCCCTGCCCGAGCGGCGCGTCCACCGCGTCGAAACGGGCGGCGAAATCGGTCTTCACCCGGTCGAACCCGACCACATCGGCACCCTGGAAGGAATAGATCGACTGCTTCTTGTCCCCGACCACGAACAGCGACCGTGGCACCGGCCGCGCGCCCAGCCCGGCGGTGAATTCCTCGGTCAGCGCCGCCACGATCCGCCACTGCGCGGGACTGGTATCCTGCGCTTCGTCCACCAGCACATGGTCGATGGATCCGTCCAGCCGGTAAAGGACCCAGGGCGCCGTGCCGGGATCGGTCAGCAGCGCCGAGGCGCGGGTGATGAAATCGTCGAAGTCGAGCCAGCCTTGAACGGCCTTTGCGGCCTCGTAGCGCGACAGGAACGCGGCGGCGAAACGATGCAGCGCCTCGGCCTTGCGATAGGCCCGAAAAGCCAGGCGCAGCGGGCGCGCATCGGCAACGCGGCCCATCAGGGCCTGAAGCGGGGGCAGGCGGTCCCCCAGCGCGCCACGGGTGGATTTGGTCGGGAGCCGATCCAGCTTCGGCTGGCCCGCATTCTCTCCGGTCTTGGTCAGGAAAATTCCCTCCAGTCGCTCCAGCGCCGCCAGATCGGGTGTCGCGGGCAGCAGCGCAAGCGTCCGCCCGGCGGCCTGATCCGTCGTCGACCCGGCCAGCAGGGGCGCCACCAGTCCGGCCAGGAGCGCGGCATCGCCGGGGCCGAAGACCCGGCTGAGCAAGGCTGCCTCATCAAGGGCCGGCGGCACCCCGAAGGCCTGACGCAGGTCGGCATCGCCGGGCATCCGGCCCAGATCGGCGCGACGGGCGGCGATCTGGGCCAGAAAGTCGTCGATGGCCTCACCCACCTCGGGCAGGACGGCATCGAGAAGCCGGGCCTCGGGCCCCTCGGCCATGGCATCTAGGATTTCGGCGCGCAGCAGGGTGGCGGAACGGTCGTCCAGCTCGCGAAACGCCGGGCTGACGCCGGCCTCCAGCGGAAAGCGGCGCAGAAGGCCGGCGCAGAAACTGTGGATGGTCTGGATGCGGATTCCGCCCGGCGTCTCGATGGCGCGGGCAAACAACTGGCGGGCCAGACGCAGGCGGGCGGCATCCGGTACGACCTCGCCCAGATCGGCCAGATTGCCGCGCAAGGCGCCGTCCCCGGCCATCGCCCAGGCGCCAAGACGCCGGAACAGGCGGTTCTGCATCTCTGCGGCGGCGGCCTTGGTATAGGTCAGGCAGAGGATGTTCTGCGGATCCACCCCGCGCAGCAGCAGCCGCGCCACCCGGTCTGTCAGGACCTTGGTCTTGCCCGAACCGGCATTGGCTACCAGCCAGACATTCGCATCGGGGTCGGACGCGGCGATCTGGGCGGCGCTGGCAGCATTCGGCGCGGTCATGAAACATCCTCGGGAAAGGCGGGGTCGGTGATCGCCCACTCGCCGTGGCGCGCAAGATCGTCGTAATCGCCCGTCGTCACCATCTCGACCATGGCGCGGCGCGAGGTATAGCCGCGCGCGGGATCGCGGTAGGCAAGGATGAGGCGGCGGAACTCGTCAAGCACGGCCGCGATCTCCTCCGAGGTCAGGTCGGCCGCGATCTCCTTCAGGTCGCGCTTCAACTGGACATAGGCGATGCCGGCCTCGGCCTGCGGCCCCACCTCGGGAAAGGCGCCGAGATGCGCCATGACGGCGGCCAGATGCAATTGCTTGGCAAACGCCTTCTGCTGCGGCTTCGATGGCGGCGCGCCGGTCTTGTAATCGACGATGCGGATGCGGCCATCGGCCATCAGGTCGATCCGGTCGGGTTTGCCGACCAGGGTGAAGGCCAGCCCCGGCACCTCGACCGCATATTTCCGCTCCAGCGAGACGGCGGTACCCCCGCCCTCGATTACGCTTTCGGCGAAGGGGCGGGCCAGATCGGACATCCGCGCGCGCCAGATCGCCCGCGTGGCGGGCCAGGGCACATCGCGGGCAAGGATCTCGTCCGCGATCCGCATCAGAAGGGTGGCCGCCGCGGCGGGGTCGAGCGGAACCGGCGTGCGCAGGAAGGCCTCCGGTACCCGGTGCAGCACCTCGCCGCGCAGCCGCGCATCGGCCAGCGGCCGCGCGGCGGGCAGCGGGTTCAGCCGCAGGACATGCCGGGCATAGATCGCATAGGGGTCGCGGATCAGCCGCTCCACCTCGGTCAGCGACAGCCGGGCGGGGCGCAGGTCCAGCGGCGGCCGCGGAGAGGGGCGGCG
>JBDHSO010000021.1:0-35411 GCA_039808125.1 Rhodobacter sp.
GGCGGTCTGTCGGCCGGCACCGGCCGGCCGGCGCCGCAGGCCGTGGCCCTGGCCGTTCTTTTCGCGCTGCTTCTGGCCCTTGCCTGCGCGGGATGGGCAGCCCTGCCGGCGGCCCTTGCCGCGGCGCTGGCCGCCGCCCTTCTGGCCCGCGCGGCCCTGCGCCGGATCGGCGGGCAGACGGGCGATATTCTGGGCGCGAGCCAGCAGCTTGCCTTTGCGGCCGCGCTGTCGCTTTTGGCCTGAGGCATTTCCTGCTCGACTCTGCCGCCCGGGCGCCGATACTGAGACGCCATGAGTCTGCCACCGGGTTTTCTTGACGAGTTGCGCAGCCGCGTGTCGCTTTCCGCCGTTGTCGGGCGGAAGGTAACTTGGGACATGCGCAAGTCGAACATGTCCAAGGGCGACTGGTGGGCGCCCTGTCCCTTCCATCAGGAGAAATCCGCCAGCTTTCACGTCGATGACCGCAAGGGTTTCTACTATTGCTTCGGCTGCCATGCGAAGGGCGACGCGCTGACCTTCGTGAAGGAAACCGAAAACCTGCCCTTCATCGAGGCGGTGGCGGTGCTGGCCGCCGAAGCCGGCCTGCCGATGCCCGAGCGCGATCCGCGCGCAGCAGAGCGCGCCGACCGGCGTGGCGAACTGACCCAGGCGATGGAAGAGGTCGTACGCTTCTATCGGCTGCAACTGAAGACCGCGGCCGCCGGCGCGGCGCGCGACTATCTCGCACGCCGGCGGGGGCTTACCGAAGCGGCGCTGGACCGCTGGGAAATCGGCTGGGCGCCCGACAGTCGCCACGCCCTGCGCGACGCGCTGGCGGGCAAGGGGGTGTCGGCCGATCTGATGGTCGCGACCGGCATGATCGCGCGTGGCGATGACGGCAGCCTTTATGACCGCTTCCGCGGCCGCATCATCTTTCCCATCCGCGACGGCCGGGGGCGGGCGATCTCGCTCGGCGGGCGGTCGATGGATCCCGATGCCCGGGCGAAATACCTGAACGGGCCGGAGACGGAGCTTTTCGACAAGGGGCGCAACCTCTTCAACCACGGCCCCGCGCGCGAGGCGGTGGGCAAGGGCGCGGCGCTGATCGTGGCAGAGGGCTACATGGACGTGATCGCGCTGTCGGAGGCCGGGTTCGGCGGCGCGGTCGCCCCGCTCGGGACCGCCGTCACCGAAGACCAGTTGCGTCTGATGTGGCGCATCGCGGACGAGCCGCTGATCGCCCTCGACGGCGACGCCGCCGGGACGCGCGCGGCGCTGCGGGTGGTCGACCTGGCGCTGCCGGTCCTTGAGGCCGGCAAGGGCCTGCGTTTCGCCCGGCTGCCGCAGGGACAGGATCCGGACGATCTGATCAAATCCGCCGGCCCCGGCGCGATGCAGAAGGTGCTGGACGGGGCCGAGCCGATGGTGCGGCTGTTGTGGCAGCGCGAGACCGAGGGCCGCATCTTCGACAGCCCCGAACGCCGCGCCGCGCTGGACAAGACCCTGCGCGCCGCCCTGAAGCGCATCGCCGATCCGTCGATCCGCGCCCATTACGGCGAGGAAATCGGCAAATTGCGCCGGGCGCTGTTCTTCCCCCGCCGCGCGGCGCAGGCTACCCTTGGCGCCCCCCGCGGCCGCTGGGTGCCGCGTGGGGCGCCGCCGCCCGCGCAGCCCCTTGCCGCCACCCGCACCTCGCTTCTGGCCGCCAGCATCGCCCCCGAGGACGGGCTGCGCGAGGCGGTGGCGCTGGCCGCGCTCTTGCGCTTTCCCGAACTGCTGCCCCGTTTCGAGGCCGCGCTCGAACGGCTGGAACTGTCCACGGCCGATCATCTCCGCCTGCGCAATCTGCTGCTGACCCATGCGCAGGATGCCGACTGCCGCGCGCGCGTCGCCGCCGACAGCCCCGCCGCCCTTGACCGCCTGATGGACAATCCCCATGTGCGCATCAGCCCAGCGCTTCAGCCGCGCGCCGATGCCGAATTTGCCGCCGCCTGCGTCGAGGAAGTTCTGGCCCGCCTGCAGGCCGACCGCGCGCATCGTGCCGAACTGACCGAAGCCGAGGAAGACGTTGCCGGGCTGGCCGATGAGGGCCTGACCTGGCGTGTGTCCAAGGCGGCGGAAGCCCGCAGCCGGGCCAGCCGTGGCCCGAAGGAACAAAAGGGCGAAACCGTGATCGCGCCGAATGGCGTGGAACTCAACCGTGAGGAACTGGACCGTGCCAGAAAGCTTCTCGATTCCATAAACTTCAGCAAGGGCGGGCGCCACCCGACCTGATTCGCCCTTTAACCCGCCGTGATTCGGGGTATTGATTCGCCGATCACACGCGCGCGATTCGCACTTCCCGCAGGAGCAGACATGGCCCTCAAGGACACCGACGACGCCAAGCCCGAGACCGAAGAGGCAGATGTCTCGCTCGACATGTCGCAGGCCGCCGTCAAGAAGATGATCGCCGACGCGAAGGAGCGTGGGTTCATCACCATGTCGCAGCTTAACGCGGTGCTCCCCTCCGAGCAGGCGTCTTCCGACCAGATCGAGGACATCCTCGCCATGCTCGACGACATGGGCATCCGGGTCGACGAGGAAGGCGACGACAACGAGGAACCGGAACAACCCAAGAGCGGCGAACTGGTCGACACCTCCTCCTCGCGCGAGATCGCGCTGGCGGGCGGCACCTCGGAAACGCTGGATCGTACCGACGACCCGGTGCGGATGTACCTGCGCGAAATGGGCTCGGTCGAACTGCTGTCGCGCGAGGGCGAGATCGCCATCGCCAAGCGGATCGAGGCCGGGCGCAACACTATGATCGCGGGCCTGTGCGAAAGCCCGCTGACCTTCCAGGCGATCACCATCTGGCGCGACGAACTGCTGTCCGAGGACATCCTGCTGCGCGACGTGATCGACCTTGAGGCCACATTCGGCCGCAGCCTCGACGGCGATGACGAGATGGAGGGCGCTCCCCTGGACGAGGTGGGGGTTGTCGCATCCTCGGCCCCGCGCCGCTCGGCCAGCGCCGAACCCGAACTTGACGCCGACGGAAACCCCATCGCGCATGAGGATCCGGAAGACGGCGACGACGACGACGAAGGGTCGAACCTGTCGCTGGCCGCGATGGAGGCGACGCTGCGTCCCAAGGTGCTGGAGACGCTGGAGCATATCGCCGCCAATTACGATTCGCTGTCCACCATGCAGGAACAGCGGATGTCGGCCACCATGTCGCATTCCGAACGCTTCACCACCGCCGAAGAGGCGGCCTATCAGAAGCTGCGCGCCGAAATGGTGCTGCTGGTGAATGAACTGCACCTGAACAACAGCCGGATCGAGGCGCTGATCGACCAGCTTTACGGCATCAACAAGCGGATCATGTCGATCAACTCCGGCATGGTGAAGCTTGCCGATGCGGCGCGCATCAACCGGCAGGAATTCATCGCCGAATATCAGGGCTACGAGCTTGATCCCGGCTGGTGCGAGCGGATGTCGGTCAAGGCAGGGCGCGGCTGGCAGACGCTGATGGAGAAAAGCCGCGACAAGGTGGAAGATCTGCGCGCCGAAATGGCGCAGGTCGGCCAGTATGTCGGCGTCGACATCAGCGAGTTCCGCCGCATCGTGAACCAGGTCCAGAAGGGCGAGAAAGAGGCGCGGCAGGCCAAGAAGGAAATGGTGGAAGCGAACCTTCGCCTCGTCATCTCCATCGCCAAGAAATACACCAACCGCGGGCTGCAATTCCTTGATCTCATTCAGGAAGGCAACATCGGCCTGATGAAGGCGGTGGACAAGTTCGAATACCGCCGCGGCTACAAGTTCAGCACTTATGCAACATGGTGGATCCGGCAGGCCATCACGCGGTCCATCGCCGATCAGGCCCGCACCATCCGCATCCCGGTGCATATGATCGAGACGATCAACAAGCTGGTCCGCACGGGCCGGCAGATGCTGCACGAGATCGGCCGCGAGCCGACGCCGGAGGAGCTGGCCGAGAAGTTGCAGATGCCGCTGGAAAAGGTTCGCAAGGTGATGAAGATCGCCAAGGAACCGATCTCTCTCGAAACGCCCATCGGCGACGAGGAAGACAGCCAGCTTGGCGATTTCATCGAGGACAAGAACGCCATCCTGCCCTTGGACAGCGCCATTCAGGAGAACCTGAAGGAAACCACGACCCGGGTTCTGGCCAGCCTGACCCCGCGCGAGGAACGGGTTCTGCGGATGCGCTTCGGCATTGGCATGAACACCGACCACACGCTGGAAGAGGTGGGCCAGCAGTTCAGCGTCACCCGCGAACGCATCCGCCAGATCGAGGCCAAGGCCTTGCGCAAGCTGAAACACCCAAGCCGCAGCCGCAAGCTGCGGAGTTTCCTCGACCAATAACGAGCGGCGGCGGCAGGGGCAGGGTCAAACCATCGCGCCCAGGCCCAGGTCGCCGGCGCATTCGGGCGCGGGCGCCACGTCTGCCGCCCATTCCAGAACCGCCAGCCTGCCGTCGGGCATCTCGGCCAGCGCGGTCAGGCTGTCCACCCAGTCGCCGCAATTGCCATAGGTGATCGCACCATGCTCGCGCAGCGCCGCGCGGTGGAAATGGCCGCAGATCACGCCGTCATGGCCGCTGTCCCTGGCCAGCGCGACAAGGCGCTGCTCGAAACGGTTCCCCGCAAGGAGAAGCCGTTCCAGCCCCCGCCGCAGAAGATCCGCCCCACCCCCGGCGGGGCGCAACATCCGTGACAGCCAGCCCTCGAACCGGCGGAGCCCTGCATCCAGCCGGCTGCCGATCCGCGTCATTGCGTGCCAGCGCAGGATGCGGGCGTCGCATTGGTCCCCATGCAGCACCAGATAGCGCCGGCCATCGGCGGCGACATGGGTCAGCATGCCCTGCATCTCGAACCGGCCGCCCATCGGTGCGCGGGCGCCAATGCCGATGAAATCCCGCATGGCGGCGTCGTGATTGCCGGGCAGGTAGACGATCCGCGTTCCCGCCGCCGCCCTTCTGTCCAGTTCGGCAATGATCGCGTCATGAACCGGCGACCAGTTCAGGAAAGGTCCGTGCCAGAGGTCGAAGATGTCGCCGACAAGGTAGATCGTCTCGCATTCGGTCTGGCGCAGGAAATCGAGGAACGGCCGCGCCTGCGTGCCGGGCGCGCCCAGATGCAGGTCCGAGACGAACAGGCTGCGCAGGCGGCGGCGAATCGGCCGGATCTCGCACGAAGAAGCGATGCGGCGCCCGCCGGCATCGCCAGGCTCCGCGGTGCCCCTCGCTGCCGTCCCGCCTCCGCGCCGCATCGCGGCCTGCCTTGCCCGCATCCCCGTCCCTCCTTCTGCCTGCGCCGGGCGGCGCCGGTCCGGTCTCCGGGCCATCATAGCGGCTGAAACCGCACCGAATTGTGACAGTCGCCCCGCCGGCACGGCCCGGATGCGACGAATCGGCTGCGACGGCCGGGCGCGCGGCCGCCCACCGGCCCGCCGCGCGGGCGCGGTTCGCCATACGAAAGCCGCCGCGCAATCGCATGTGGCTGCGGCGCGGCATGCTACCAGACATTGAGCCACCCGGCCGGCCCGGCGCGGCGACCCTGCAAGAAGGTCGCAGTTGATCCCTTTGAAACATAGGCGGTTGCACCCAATGGTGGCAGCCAATTAGACTTTTCCGACATATCGACCGTGAGAGGCCGCATGCCGAACCGATTTTTGACCGCCATTCTTGCCGCGGCCTTTGCAACCCATGGCATTTTCACCAGCCCCGTTGCCGCACAGACCACACCGGCGGCCTCCGTGACCCGGCTGTTGCTGATCGGATCGCAGGATCAGGAGGCCACCGCGACCCTGGAGGGAATTTCGCAGATCGCCCTGCCGCGCCTTCCCGCGGCGGACCGCGCGAAGACGGAATTCCTGTCAGCGGTCCTGACCTCGAACCCGGTGTCGAGCTTTGTCGCCGGACCGCAGGCCCTGGGCGGCAACACCGGCCAGGCCTTTCTGCGCGTCACGGCCGAGGTGAAGCCGGCCGCCGAAGGCGCGGCAGGCGATGCCATCGGCATCAACCTGGGCGGCGAGGTCATGTCGCTTGGCGAATTCGGCGCCCGGCTGGCGGCCCTGGTCGAAGCCGTCGCCCCCGAAAAGCGGCAGATGACCTTTTTCTACCTCAAGGATCCCGAAGGCCTGTTCGCGGCGCAGGTGTCGGCCTTCCAGCAGGCGGTCTCGGGATCGGGTTTTGCCCTGATCGTGACCGAGATCGGCGAGCGCCCCGCCGATTGCCGGCCGGGCGTCGCGCCCGATGTGGCCCTGATCGCCGGCCTTGCCGACCGCGCGCCCTTTGGCGACGGCAACGGCCAGACCAGCGTGGGCGAGGCCGAGGCCTGGATCTCGGCGGTGATGACCCGTCCGGGCAATCGGTCCGCCACCTGCAACACCACCTATGCGCTGGTCGTCCGCGCCGATCAGGACCCTTCGGTCGTGGTGGTGGATCCCACCGGCGCCCAGCTTTCGACCGAGCTTGAAAGCCAGCTTTTCCGCGAAACCTTCGAGGCGCGCTTTCTCCTCGGCTCCACCGCCACCGAGCGGATCGGGGGCTTTCTGCAATCCTGCATGTTCTGCCCCAACGAGGCGGAACTGTCCGAAAAGCTGACCGTGCTCCGGCAGGAAGAGATCACCCGCGGCCTCGAAAATTCGATCTGGGAGGATATCCGTGAGGATAGCGTGACCGACCGGCTGGCGATCTATCTGGAAAGCTGCACGATCTGCGATCACCGCGATGCCGCGCGCCAGCGGATTGCCGAGATCGACGCCGCCGCCGCCGCCCGCGAAGCCGAAGCCGCAGCCTATGCCCTGGCGGCCGCGGGCCACGACCCGGCCGCATTGCGCGACTACCTCGCCGGCTGCATCGCCTGCGATCACAAAGCCGAGGCCGAGAAGACCCTTGCCGCGATCGAGGCCGACGCCGCCTATCAGGCGGAAATCGCCGCGCGCGATCTCGCGCTCGCCGCGCGCGACCGCGCCGGGCTGGCCGCCTGGGCCGAAAGCTGCACCACCTGCGAGGGCAAGGCCGAGGTCGAGACCGAGATCGAACGGCTGCGCCAGGCCGAGGTGCTGATCGGCCCCTGCCTTGCCGCCGCCGGCCTGCCGCAGCAGGGCGGCCCGCGGCAGTTGGAGGAGATCGACATCGCCGCCGCCCGGGCGGCCGGCGACGCCGCGCTGGCCGAACTGCCGCAGAACATGCAGGTCAGGGTCGCCGCCGCGCGGATCGACCAGGCTGAGGGCCGGGCCGATCTTGCCGTGGCCGTCTATGACGAGGCGGTCGCCGCCGGCCTGCCCGAAGCGCATGGCCTGGCGGCCTATCTGCGCTTTACCCCGCCCGACGGCAGCATCCCCGATGTCGAAACAGCCGCCGCGATCGCCGGCGCCGGCGCACTTTTGGGCGACTGGCTGTCGAAGGAAATCCTGATCCTGCTTTATTCCCGCGACATGGTTGCCGGCCATACGCCAGGCGAGGCCGTCGCCATCGCGCGCGATATCGCCGATCAGGGCGATGTCGTCGGCCAGTTCTTCCTGGGTTATTTCCTTCAGAACGGCATCGGCGTCGCGGCGAACGATACCGAGGCCTTCCAATGGCTGACCCGTGCGGCCGATGCGGGCTATGTCCGCGCGCAGTCGTTCCTGGCAGAAATGTATGAAACCGGCCGCGCCGTCGATGTCGATGCCGAACGCGCCGCTGCGCTGCTGTGGTCGGCGGCCACTGCCGGCGACAGCGTGGCCGTGGCACGGCTGACGGACCAGCTTGGTGAACGTTCCAACGATGTGGTCCGGATCATCCAGCAAAACCTGCGCGATCTCGGCATGTTTTCCGGCCGCGCCGACGGGATCGCCGGCCCCGGCACCGTGCGTGCCGTGCGTGATTTTCTGGATAGCCTGAAACAGCAGGGATGACCCCGACGTGACCTTCCTTCCCCGACTTTGCCCTGCCGCGCTGGCCCTGCCCGCCGCGGTCCTTCTCTTCGCGGCGCCCTTGGCGGCACAACCGCTCTATTGCCCGGAAACGCCGGTCCAGGTGGCCGTCCTTGGGGATTCGCTGGCCGATGGCATCTGGGGGTCGCTTTTCCGAGCCTGGCACGGCTGTTCGACCGTCACGCTGCACCGCGTGACGGCCGTCTCCGAGGGGCTGACCGTCACCGCCCCCGCCGACTGGGCCGCGCGCGTGACGGACAAGCTGGGCGAAGGTGTCACCGCCGATATCGTGATCCTCCAGTTCGGGGCGAACGACATCCGCCCGGTGCGCACCGAGACCGGCCGCGCCGCCTTCGGTACGGCGGAATGGCATGCGGCCTATGGCGCCCGCGCGGCCGAACTTCTCGACCTTCTCGCCCCGCATGCGGTAGAGGCGATATGGCTTGGCCTGCCCATTGTCGGCGACGGCAAGCTTGAGCCCGCCTATGTCGAGGTATCGGGGGTTCAGGCCGGGGTCGCCGCCGATGCAGCCGCGCTGCCCACCGCCTTCGTCGACCTGCACGAGGCAACCACCTTCGGCACCGGCGCCTTCGTCCACAGCCTCGACATCGACGGCACCATGACACAGCTGCGCGCGACCGACATGATCCACTTTACCGAAAAGGGCTATGACCTTGAGGTGGCGGTCTTCGCGCCCGATCTCGACGCGCGGCTCAAGGCGCGCGATGCCGATGCCGCGCTGAACGAGATGGCGCTGCAATAACATGCGCCGCGCCCTGGGGACCCTTGCCTCTATCCTGTCGGCCGTCTGCGCGATTCTGGTCTCGGGGTGCGTCACGGCGCCGGCGCAGGATCTGGGGGCTGCACTTTCGGCGGCCGTCCCCGCGTCCGGGGCGCGAGGGCCGCAACTGCCCTCGCGCCCCGGACGCAGCTTCACCGCCGCGGATCCCGCGAAGATCATGGTGATCGGCGACAGTCTTTCGCAGGGCTTCGCCGATGCGCTGCGCGCCCGCGCGGCCGAGCGGGGCCTGGCCGTCATCGTCGCAAACCGCGGGCGGGTGTCGACCGGCCTGTCGCGCAGCGATTTCTACGACTGGCCGGCGGCCTTTGCCGATCTGGCCGCCAGCGAAAAGCCCGACATCGTGATTGCCCATTTCGGCGCCAATGACATGCAGGGCGTCATGCGGGCCCAGAACCGCGGCACCTACGGCACCGAGGGCTGGGATACCGCCTATCGCAACGAGGTGCGCCGCATCCTTGCGACAGCCGCCGAAAACGGCATCGTGTTGATGTGGCTCGGCCCCGCGCCGGACGGCAATACCCGCCTCGGGCGGCACATGAAGCTGATCGCACCGCTGTTTCAGGACGAAGCCGCGAAACACAACGCGCTCTATCTGCCGCTGGCCGCGTTCACCTCCGGCCCCGACGGCGACTATGCCAAGGCGATCGAGGTGGGCGGCGATCGGGTGACGATCCGCACCGGCGACGGATCGCATTTCAACGGCTACGGCTACCGGCTGGTCGCCGACCATATCCTGGACGACCTGCTGGCCCGCTTTCCCGATCTCGAACCCCGCGAACCGGATCTGCTGGCGGCCTTGCAGTAATGGTCTTCCCCACGCTGGAATTCGTGCTGTTCTTCGCCATCGTGCTGGCGCTGAACCTCGCGGTCGACGGTCATCCCGGCTGGCGCAAGGGGATGCTGGTCGCGGCCTCCTACGTGTTCTATGCCGCCTGGGATCCGCGGATGACGCTGCTGATGGCCGCGATGAGCGCGCTGGCCTGGGGGGCGGGGCTGCTGGTGCGGCGGCCGGGCTGGACCAGGCCGGTGCTGACCATCGCCATCGCAGGCTTCCTCGGCACGCTTGGCTATTTCAAATACGCGAACTTCTTCGTGCTGTCCTTCGGCCAGCTACTGGCTACGCTGGGGCTGGAGCGCGACATGGCCTGGGCCGGGGTCGTGCTGCCCGTCGGCATCAGCTTCTACATCTTCCATGGCATCAGCTATGTGGTCGATATCGCGCGCGGCAGGGTCGAGGCGCGGCGAAACCCTGCCGATGTCGCCTTCTACATCGGCTTCTTTCCCCATCTGGTGGCCGGGCCCATCGTGCGGGCCGCCGATTTCCTGCCGCAGATCGACCGGCCCACACCTCCCGGCCCGGCGCTGCGCGCCGAGGCGGTGATGCTGATCCTGACCGGGTTGTTCAAGAAGATGGTCATCGCCAACTATCTGGCGGTGATGCTGGTCGATCCGGTCTTCGCCTGGCCCGAGGGGTATGGCGCCGCCATGGCCTGGGCCGCGCTCTTGGGCTATGCTGTGCAGATCTACTGCGATTTCTCCGGCTATTCCGACATCGCCATCGGCATCGCGCTCTTGCTGGGCTACCGCTTCAAGGCGAACTTCAACCAGCCCTATCGCGCGGCCAGTCTGCAGGAGTTCTGGCGGCGCTGGCATATCTCGCTCTCAAGCTTCATCCGCGACTATCTCTATATCCCGCTCGGCGGCAATCACGGCAGCGCCGGGCGGCAGGCGGCGGTCCTGTTCTTCACCATGACGATTGCCGGGCTCTGGCATGGCGCGGCCTGGACCTTCATCCTCTGGGGCGCGCTGCATGGCGCGGGCCTGGCGGTCGAACGCGCCGGGCGCGCGGCCGGGCTGCGCCTGCCCCGGCCGCTGGCGATCCTTGCGACCTTCGGCTTCGTCCTGCTGCTCTGGCTGCCGTTCCGCGCCCATGGCAGCGCCAATGCCCTGGCGATGGTCGATGCCCTGACGACGGCTGGCGGCGGCCCGGCCCTGGCCCCTGTGGTCCTTGTCCTGCTTGCCTTGGGGCTCTTGATGAATTTCCTGCCGCTTTCGTGGCGCGATGCTACCATTTCGGGTACCGCGCGGATTCCGGCGGCCGGTCAGGCGCTGATTCTCGCCACGGGCACGATGTTTCTTTTCGCGCTCTCGCAAGAGGGTACGGCCCCGTTCATCTATTTCCAGTTCTAGAAAGATGCGATGCGCCAGCACATGACCATCTTCACCCTGACCCTCTGGCTGTGCCTGCCGGTCGCCTGGGCGCTGTCGGGGTCGCGTTTCATCGACTGGGCCTATGCGATGCCCGACCTGGGCGGCGTCGACGACACGATTCTGACGATCCTCGACCGGGCCGATTCCTGGCGGGCCGCGCTGGGTCTGGGCGACCCGTTTGGCGATCTGCGGGCCGCCTTGCACCATGCAACCGGGCTGGGCGCCCGTCCATGACAGGGAGGAGACGATGCCGATCACCCGCCGCAACCTTCTGCTGACCGGACTGGCCGTCACCGCGCTGGCCCGCCCCCGGCCGGCCGGCGCGACCGAAGGACCCGACCTCGGCCCCGGCTATCTCGAGGCGCTGCGGCTGGCCGAGGGGCAGCCCTATCTGCCGCCTTCGGCCCTGCATGCCGACTACCGGCTTGCGATCTATGTCAACACCGCGCTGTCGGGCAAGGGCGCGCAAAAGATGTGGGTTCTGGCCCGGGACGCGGCCGGCGGCTGGCAGCTTGCCCTGCATGACGATGGCTATTGGCAGCAGAAACTCGGCCCCGATGCCCTGCCGGCCTATTCCTGGCCCGTCTCGACCGGGCGGAAGTATCCCGGCGATTCCCGATCCGGCCCCACGCCCGTCGGCATCTTCAACGTCGATGATCGTCGCTATCGGCCCGGCTGGGGATCGCCCGGCATGTACAATGCGCTTTACATCGACCTGCATTATTCCGGCGGCCGGGCCTCGGGCGTGGCGATCCACGGCACGACCAAAGGGCAGTACCGCAAGCTTGGCCGCGCCGACAGCCATGGCTGCGTGCGGATGAAGACCGGAAATGCCGACAAGATCTGGGCGCTGATCCATCCCGAGGGCGCGCGGCGCGAGGCCTCGCCCCTCTGGGGCACCATCCCGCGCTATTTCTCCTCGGCGGTGACGAAGGACATGTCGGCCCGGTCCGGCTATGTCCGTGACGGCAGCCTGCTATATGCCGGCGACGGCAGCCCGCTGACGCGCGAGGGCTATCGCGCGGTCTTCGTCTTCTTCCGGGACGATCTGTGAGGGTCTGCCCACGCTTCGCACTGCTGGCCCTGGCGATGACGGCCGCGCCGGCGGTGGCGCAGGATGTGGCGCTTGCGCTCCTGCACCCGCAGGCCTTGCGACCCCTGCCCGATACCACGGCCGACGACTGGGTGCCCGGCATCCTGACCTTTCGCGGCAGGCCCGACCGTTCGGGCCATGCGACCGGCACCCTGCCCCGCCATCCGACGGTTCTCTGGCGCACCGGCCCCTATTGCGGCCCGTCGACCGACCAGCGCGGCACCCGGCAATGGTGCGGCACCGGCTGGACCGGGCAACCGGCGATCCGTCCCACCGGCGCAGGCGCCGCCGAGGTGATCTTCGGCGCCTACGACCATGCGATCCATTTCCTCGACAGCCGAAGCGGCGCCGATATCCGCCCCCCGTTCGCGACCGGCGACATCATCAAGGGTTCGGTCACGCTGGATCCGACCGGGGCGCCGCTGCTTTATGCCGGGTCGCGCGACGATTTCCTGCGCATCCTGCGGCTGGACGCCGAGGCCGCCACCGAACTCTGGCGACTGAACGGCAACGCGCCGGACGGCATCTGGAACAACGACTGGGACAGCAGCCCCCTTGTCCTGGACGACGTGCTGTTCGAGGGCGGCGAAAACGGCTGGTTCCATGCGATCCGCCTGAACCGGGGCCGGGATGCCACCGGGCGCCCGACCGTCGCCCCCGAGATGGCCGCCCGCATCCCCGGCTTCACGGCCGCGCTTTTCGCCACGGTGGGCGACCGGATGGTCAGCATCGAAAACTCGCCCATGGCCAGCGGCGGCGCGGTCTGGTTCGCCAATTCCGCCGGGCTGGTGCAGGGCTATGACATCGCGGCCCTGCTGTCGGGACGGGATCGCGACGCGGCGCTGGTCCTGGAATGGCGCGCGGGTGACGATGTGGACGCAACCCTTGTCGGCGGGCCGGAGGGCGAGATCTACGTCGCAGTCGAGGACGAGCGGCCGGCCAGCGCCGACAAGACCGCGACCGGCCATCTGGCGCGGCTGAACCCCGGCCGGCCGGAGGCACCGCTCGACTGGTCGCTGTCATTTCCGGGAACCTATCTCGGCGACGGCGGTCTGTGGGCCACGCCCGCCCTTCATCGCGGATACCTCTATGTGCAGACCCATGCCGGCGGCCTGTTCACCGTCGAGGCGGCCAGCGGGCGGATCACCCAGGAAAGCTCCGCAGCGACGCATGGCTGGCCCTCGCCCGTGGTGGTGGCAGAGCAACTGCTGGTCGCCGGTTGCGACGGCGATCTGGCCGCCTATTCGCTGGCCGATCCCGCCCATCCGCGGGAAATCTGGCGCTTTCGCCCGCCGGGCGCGGGCTGCTGGGAAAGCACGCCCGCGGTCTGGGACGGCGTGATCTATCTTGGCAACCGGAACGGCTTTTTCTACGCCATCGGCGAGGGCGGGGCGCAATGGGTGCGGGTGGGGGACGGGCTGGCCGATGCGGCGCTTCAATAGTCTTTTGGTCGTGCTTTTCGCGCTCTGGACCGGCGGCATGGCGCCCGCGCAGGAGATCGTCATCTCCTTCGGCGGCGATGTGAACTTCGCCCGTTCGCGCCAGAACCCCACGCCCGACACAATTCACAAGTTCGGCGCGATCCCGATCGAAACCGCAACCGCCGCGCTGGCGCCGTTCTGGGATGCCGATCTGAACTTCATCAATGTCGAAACCGTCGTTTCCGACCGCAACGGCCCCGATCCGGGCAAGACCTTCGTCTTCCGCAGCCACCCAGACAGCTTTCGCCACCTGATGGATCTGGGCGTCAACGGCTTTGCCCTGGCAAACAACCATGCCGTCGACCATGGCCAGCAAGGCATGGCCGATACGCTCGCCTTCTTCGAGGCCGAGGCCCGCGCGCGCGCCCGGCCCATGGTCTTTGCCGGCATCGGCCGGGGTGAGGCGACCCTTGCGCCGGCCATCGTCACCATCCGCGGCATCCGCATCGCCTTCGCCTCCGCCTCGTTCGGGGCGGGCGATCGCGGGCCGGAATATGGCGCGGTGGGCATGGCCTATCTGACGGTGCCCGGGCATTACGCCGCCATCCTGAAGGGCCTTCGCGACGCCGATGTCGACCTGCGCATCCTGGCGTTGCATTATGGCACCGAGAACATGGTCGCTCTCGACTATGGCCAGCGCGCCGTCTTTCACCGCGCAATGGACGAGGCGGGGGTCAATCTGGTGATCGGGCATCATCCCCATGTCGTCCGCGCGGTCGAGGTCGATCCGGCACGCGGGCAGGCGATCTTCTATTCCCTCGGCAACCTGCTGTTCATCGGCGGCGCCGAAAAGGACAGCGCGCCCTTGGGGCTGGACTATGGCCTTCTTGGCCGGGCCTATTTCCAGAAGGGCAAGGCGGGCTGGCGGATCACCGCGCTTGAGGCGATTCCCTTCCGGTCGGTCCATCGCAGCCCGGTGCCGCCAGACCCCGGCCGCACTGCCCGCACCATCGCCTTCCTGAACCGGCTGTCGCAGGAGTCGGTCGGCGCGGGTGCGGCAGTCTTCGGCGCGCCCGCCGGCGAGGGGGTGGCGGGCGTCGCCTGTTACGCCCTGCCCTGGGGTCCGCGCGCGCAGGCGCTGTGCTGCGCCCGCCAGACCGGGGCGAACCCCGCCTGCGACCTGCCCGATCCGATGTAGCCGCCCGCGCGGCGCCGGCCCCGGGACAGTGCAACAGTGGCAGGCGCGCCCATCCATGTTATCACTGTCCCGGGCCTGACAGGCGCGGAGGGTGGCTTGAGCTATGTGAACAACATCCGCATGTTCGTCCGGGTCTATGAACTCGGCAGCATGAGTGCGGCGGCACGCGACCAGCGGACCTCTCCCGCCGTCGCCTCGGCCCGGATTTCGGAACTGGAAAAGCACCTGGGCGTGCGGCTGTTCAACCGTACCACGCGCAGCCTTCAGGCCACCGAAAACGGCCGCATCTTCTACGATGGTGCGCGCCGGATCCTTGAGGCGATCGACCAGGCCGAGGCCGCCGTGGTGGATGTGACGCAGAACCCGCGCGGCACGATCCATGTCGCAACGCCGCTGGGCATCGGACGACGGCTGATCGCCCCGCATGTGCCGGCCTTCAAGGAGCTTTACCCCGATATCGACGTGCGGCTGCGGCTGTCGGACCGGGTGATCGACGTGGTGGCCGAGGGGATCGACGTGGCCTTCCACCTCGGCATTCTGGAGGACAGCACGCTGAAGGCCCGGCTGATCGCCGAATGCCCGCGCGTTCTCTGCGCCGCCCCGGCCTATATCGCCCGGCGCGGCATGCCCGCCGATGGCGCGGCGCTGGTCGCCGACGGCCACGACTGCCTGAACCTGCGCTTTCCCGGCGCCAAGGAATTCCAGTGGACTCTGATCACCCCGGACGGGCCGCGCCGGTTCGAGATCGCCGGCCCCTTCGAATCCGATGATGGCGACGTACTGACCAACTGGGCGCTCGACGGGCGCGGAATCGTGCTGAAACCGATGTTCGAGGTGGCGGAATACCTGCGCGACGGCCGGCTGGTCCCCGTCGCGACAGCCAACCCGCCGCGGCCGACACAGTTGTCCTCTCTGTCGCAGCACCGACGGCTGAAGGATCCGAAGGTGCGGATGTTCACCGACTTCATGGCAACCCGCATCCGCGACGCGATGCGGCGCGCGACCGCAGGCTGACCGCACCGGCGGCGCCCCGGCACAGGGGCAGTTGCGGCACGGGGCGGGCGGAAGGCGGTCAGACGTGCTGGGCGCCGTTGACCTCGATCTCCGCGCCCGAAATATAGCTGGCCTGGTCCGAGCAGAGAAACCAGATCGCATCGGCCACTTCTTTCGGCTGACCAAGGCGTTGCAGCGGCAGACGCTCGACGATCTTCTCGGTGCCGGGCGACAGGATCGAGGTCTCAACCTCGCCCGGCGCGATGGCGTTCACCCTGACACCCAGCGGTCCGAAATCATGCGCCATCTCGCGCGTCAGCGCCGCGAGCGCGGCCTTCGAGGTGGCATAGGCCGCGCCGGCAAAGGGATGCACCCGGCTGCCGGCAATCGAGGTGACATTGACGATACTGCCCTTTGCCGCGGCAAGTTCGTCCTTCAGCCCGCGGGCAAGGATCACGCTGGCGAAAAAGTTCACATGAAAGACATGGCCCCAGGTCCGCAGATCGGTGGTCAGTGTGTTCAGCCGCGCGCCACCCGCACCCTTTGGGCTGATGCCGGCATTGTTCACCAGCGCATGCACCCTGCCGTTGACCTTGGCGCGGATCGTCTCGATCGCGGCAATGGTGCCGTTGGGGTCGGCAAGGTCGATCTGGATATGGTTCTTCTCGCCCCCCGGCCAGGGGCAGCGCAGGTCGAAGGGTTGGCGCGAGCAGGTCAACACCCGCCAGCCTTCGGAAGAAAACCGCTTCACCGTGGCATGGCCGATCCCGCGCGAGGCGCCGGTCAGGACGAGAGTTTTCTGCTCGGTCATGGCAAGGCTCCGAATCGGGAAGGCGGGGATGTCGCGATATGAGGCCACGGCCGGGGTGGCCGCAATCGCCGGCTCAGGCCAGGGTGGCGATCAGGGCGCGCAGGGTCTCTATCCCCTCGCCCTTCTCGGAACTTGTGACCACGATCTCGGGAAAGGCTGCCGGATGCTTTTGCAGCGCCGCCATGGTCTGGGCGATATTCGCCTCGCACGTCTGCCGGTTTACCTTGTCGGCCTTGGTCATCACCACCTGGAAGGTCACGGCCGAGCGGTCCAGAAGCGTCAGGATTTCCTCGTCCACCGCCTTGACCCCATGACGCGTGTCGATCAGCACGAAGGCCCGGCGGAGCGTCTGGCGGCCTTGCAGATATTGCTTCAGCAGCGCCTGCCATTTTGCCACGATGGCGACCGGCGCCTCGGCGAAACCATAGCCCGGCAGGTCAACCAGATAGCGCTCGTCGCCCAGGGCGAAATAGTTGATCTCCTGCGTGCGCCCCGGCGTGTTGGACGAGCGCGCCAGGTTCTTCCGATTGGTCAGCGCATTGATCAGGCTGGATTTTCCGACGTTCGAACGCCCGGCGAAGCAGACCTCGATCCGGTCGGCGGGCGGCAGGCCCGACATGGCAGTGACGCCTTTGACGAACTCGACCGGGCCGGCGAACAGCAGCCGCCCGGCCTCGCGCGCGGCATCCTCGGGCGCGGGCGCCAGGGTAAAGGTCATCGTCATGGCAAAAGCTCCACCCTGTCGCCCCGCGCGATGGGGCCGGATTCCACCACCACGCCAAAGACGCCGAAATCCTGTGCGCCGCGGGTTTCCATCAGCGCATCCAGCGTGTCGGCGTCGATACGGCCGGTCTCGGTATTGGCCATGGTCGCCCGGCAACGCCCCACCTTCTCGCGGATTTCCAGCACCGCGCCGCCCACACGCAGCCGACGGCCGAGCCAGCGCATTTCCGCCCAGGGTTCCACCCCGTCCAGCCACAGGTTCCCACGCCAGCGATGGATCGCGAGGTCGCGGCCCATCGCCGCGCCAAGTGCGGCATTGGAGGCGAGGTTCTTGATCGAGACGCTGGGAAAGGCGGTGTCGGTCATGGCGCGGTTCGGCGCGCGGACCAGCGCCACTGGCCGAAAGCGCAGCTGCGGGCTGATCGGCGCCACCCAGTCGATCAGGCGGGCGCCTTCGGTTTCG
The DNA here is from genome assembly GCA_039808125.1 of Rhodobacter sp. Lineage (GTDB taxonomy): Bacteria > Pseudomonadota > Alphaproteobacteria > Rhodobacterales > Rhodobacteraceae > Pseudogemmobacter. Next base: position 17,615 of record JBDHSO010000021.1, read on the forward strand.
GGATGGAAGGTCAATTCCGGCAGATCGGGATGGGCAAGCGTCATCTGGCCGGTCGCCTCATCGAAGCGCGCGGTGATCGCCATCAGCGCCGGCGTCCGGGCGGCGCGCTGGAAATTGATGCAGGGCATCCAGCCCGGCGCCCCGGTGTCGAACTTCGACAGGTCAAGCGCCACGGCCCAGTGCCGGTCCCAGGGCAAAGCCTCGCCGGCGGAAAGCACAACGGACGCGAGTTCCTCGCGTCCGTGGGCCTTGATCGGATGGCGGAAGATATGGGCGAGCCGCGCCGTCATTTCTTCTTCGGGGCCGATTTCGGCGGCTTGTTGGCATTGGCCGCCGCCTGCGCCGGTTTTCGCTGGAACCCCCTGCGGATATTGCCGAACAGGTCCGGCGTATGGCCGTGGCTGCGCATGATCATGTATTGCTGGGTGAAGGTGATCAGGTTGTTGGCGATCCAGTAGACCACCAGGCCGCTGGCAAAGCTGCCCAGCATGAACATGAACACCCAGGGCATGAAGGCGAAGATCTGCTGCTGGACCGGATCGGCGGGCGCCGGGTTCAGCTTCTGCTGCAGCCACATGGTGACGCCCAGAAGGATCGGCAGCGCACCGATGAAGATCGTGTGCAGAAGTGAGCCGGCCACCGGGGCATCCCAGGGCAGAAGCCCGAAAAGGTTGTAGAGCGACGAGGGGTCGGGCGCCGAAAGGTCGCGGATCCAGCCGAAGAACGGCGCATGGCGCAATTCGATGGTAACGTAGATCACCTTGTAGAGGCTGAAGAAGATCGGGATCTGGATCAGGATCGGCAGACAGCCCGCCGCCGGATTCACCTTCTTGTCGCGGTAAAGCTGCATCATCTCGCGCTGCAACTTCTGCTTGTCTTCGCCGGCGCGCTCTTTCAGCGCCTCCATCTCGGGCTGCAACTCCTTCATGCGGGCCATCGAGACATAGGATTTGTAGGCCAGCGGCAGCACCAGAAGCTTTAGCACGAAGGTCAGCGCAATGATCGCGAGGCCCATGTTGCCGATGGTGCCGTGGATCAGGTGCAGAACCGCGAAGATCGGCTTGGTCAGGAAGAAGAACCAGCCCCAGTCGATCGAATCGATGAAGCCGGGGATCGACGGTTTCGACGGATCGGCCTTGTCGCCGGCGAGCCCCGCCAGGAGACCCGGCTCGTTTTCATAGCGGTAGATCGCCTCGTATTCCTTGGCGCCGGCAAAGAAGCGGGTGGTGACGCTGGCGCTCTGGCCGGCACCGACCGTGGTCAGCGGCTGGCGCACCTCGGTCTGATAGATATTGGCGCCGGGCACATATTTCGTGACCTCGGTGAAGGGTTTGCCGGCCTCGGGAATCAGGATCGCCATCCAGTAATGGTCGGTAAAGCCGATCCAGCCATCCTGCGTGACATCGGTCACTTCGGCGGGCGTGCCCTCGCGTTCGACGACGGCCAGGTCCGGAATGTCGCCGTAGCGGGTCTCTGTCAGCTCGCCATCGGCCCGCTGGATCGCGCCTTCATGGACGACATAGATCTGGGTCATGCCGGGCGGCAGGCCGTGGCGGGCGATCTGGCCATAGGCGGCCAGTGACACGTCGCCGGCGCCGGTGTTCCGGACCGAATCCGTCACGGTGAACATGTAGTCGTCATCGACCGCGATCTCGCGGCCGAAGACCTGGCCCTTGCCGTTGTCCCAGCTGAGCGTGACCGGCTGGCCGGGCGAAAGGGTGGAACCCGAGGTGACGGCCCATTCGGTCTTCGGCCCCGGCACATCGGCCGCGGTCAGCGATCCGGCCGGGCTCCAGCCGAAGAGGGCATAGAACGGCTGCGCGGTACCGACCGGCGACAGAAGCTGCACCACGGGCGAATCGGCGGCAAGCGTCTGGCGATAGTCCTTGAGCGACAGATCGTCGATCCGCCCGCCCAGAAGCGAGATCGAGCCGCCAAGGACCGGCGTGTCGATCGCAACCCGCGGCGCATCGACCACGGAGGCTGTTGCGGCGGCCTCGCCCGTCCCGACTGTCGCGGTGGGCGGCGTGGCGCCGGCCACGGGGGCGGTATTATCGGCCGCGGGGGCGGTTGCAGCCGGTGCCTCGGGCGCCGGCGCCGGCTCCGGCGGCGGGAAAAGCAGGAACCAGACCATGATGACCAGAAAACTGAGCACCGTGGCAAGGATGAGGTTCTTGTTGTTGTTCTCGTCCATCAGGACCACCGCCGCAGGAAGGTTGATCAGCGGTCTTCAACAGAAGGGGGGGGGAAAGGTCAAGCGGTTTTGCCGGATTCGGCGCAGGCCAGCCGGTGGCCGCCCCCCGCATCACAAGCCGCGCAGGCCGATTTTCGGGATTCGTTCCGGCCGCGCGGCATGGCGGCCGATCCATTGCGTCGCATCGTCGATCGCCATCGGTCGCGCGAGGCCGAACCCCTGCACATGGCCGCAGCCGAGTTGCGAGAGCATGGCGTGCTCTCCGGCGGTCTCGACGCCCTCGGCCAGCGTTTCCAGCCCCAGACGGTCGGCCAGCGAGATGATGGCCGCGACCATGCGTTGCTGTTCGCGGTCCTGGTCGACGCGGGTCACATAGCTCCGGTCGATCTTCAGCCGGCGCACGCGAAAGCGCCGCAGCGTGGCGATCGAGGCATGGCCGGTGCCGAAATCATCGAGATCGACGCCGCAGCCCATGGCGGCCAGTTGCGCGATATTGGCCGAGATCACGTCATTGTCGCTTTGCGCCACCACGGTTTCGAGAATTTCGACCGTCAGCCGCGCCGGTTCCAGGTCGAAACGGTCGAGTTCCCAGCGGATGCGCTCGGGCAGGCGCGGATTGCGCAGCTCTGACGCGGAGAAATTCACCGCAATCGACGGCACGTTGAGCCCCGCACGCCCCCATTCGGTCAATGCCGAGAGCGCGTGGAACAACATCACCTCGCCCAGACGGTCGAACAGGTCGGCGCTTTCGACCGCGGGCAGGAAATCGGCCGGCGTCAGGCAGCCCCGCTCGGGATGATACCAGCGGGCCAGCGCCTCGAATCCCGAAATCTCGCCGGTGTCGGTCGAGATCTGTGGCTGGAAATGCGGCCGGATCTCGCCCCGGTCCAGCGCCAGCTCCAGACTGTCGCGCAGGGCGTCGCGCTGTGCCCGCCGCCGCTCCATATCGGCCGAGAAGGCGCGCACCGCGGCCGGCCCCTGGCGCAGGGCTTCGTCCGCGGCAGCCTGGGCGGCATCGACCAGCGAGCGTCCCGAAAGCTCGACCGAACGGCCGGCGATGCAGAATCCGATCGAGCAGGTGACGTAAACCCGCGCACCGCCGATCGACACCGGCTCGCCCACCGACTCCTGCAGGCGGACCGAGAGTTGCACCATCGTCTCCAGATCGAGCCGGCGCACCGGTGCCAGCGTGATCAGGAAGCTGCCGGCCTGCAGCGCGACGACGGTATCGCCCACCCGCAGCGCGCCACGCAGCCGGTCGGCCATGCGCGCCAGCACCTCGGACTGTACCGCGCGGCCATGATGGTCGAGCAGGGTATCGAGATCGTCGAACTGCACGACGAGGCAGGCCGTGCCCCGCCCGCGCTGCGCAAGCGTCGGCAGCACCCGGTCAAGCCCGGCAATGACGCGGGAGAGCGCGGTCGTCGGATCCTCGGCCTCGCCCGCGGGATCGGCGGGGGCCGTGCTGCGGCTGACGGCAAGGACAAGCGGTATCCCCAGGGCCAGCAGGATCAGCGCCTGCTCGCCTCCGATCCAGAAGCCGGCAAGGGTAATGGCCGGCAGGAACACCAGGAATTCCGGCCGCCGGAACCATCCCAGCATGCGGATCGCCCTGTTCACCGTCATGGCAAAGCCGGTATCAGCCATCGTCGCACCCTTCTGCACCGGCCGACAGGGCCGCAGGACGGGCACAGATAAGCCGCCAGAAGTGACGGCTTCGTTAATCCGGCAGCCGAAGTTGCGGCGGATTTTCTTCAATTGTTCCGGCCGCCGCCGACATCAGCGCGGCAAAGTCGAACAGCGCAGGATCGGCCAGATGGCTGGGGCGGACGTTCATCAGCGCGCGGAACATCACCTGCCGGCGGCCGGGGCTGCGCGCTTCCCATTCGTCGATGAGCTTTTTCACCTGCGCACGCTGCAATCCCTCCTGGCTTCCGCACAGGTCGCAGGGGATGATCGGATAGGCCATCGCCCGCGCGAAACGGTCGCAATCGGCCTCGGCCACGAAGGCCAGCGGACGGGCAACGAAAAGGTCGCCTTCCTCGTTCAGAAGGCGCGGCGGCATCGTGGCCAGCCGGCCGCCGTGAAAGAGGTTCATGAAGAAGGTTTCCAGAATATCGTCGCGGTGATGGCCGAGAACGACGGTCGAACACCCTTCTTCCCGCGCGATTCGGTACAGGTTGCCGCGCCGCAGCCGCGAACAGAGCGAACACATCGTGCCGCCCGGCGCAATCTTCGCCGTCACCACGGAATAGGTATCCTGATATTCGATTCGATGCGGCACGCCCATCCGCGTCAGGAACTCGGGCAGGACGGTCGCGGGAAAGCCGGGCTGGCCCTGATCGAGGTTGCAGGCCAGCAACTCGACCGGCAGCAGGCCGCGCCATTTCAGCTCGGTCAGCACCGCAAGCAGTGTGTAGCTGTCCTTGCCCCCCGACAGGCACACCAGCCAGCGGTCGCCCGGGCGGACCATGCCATAGGTTTCGATGGCTTCGCGCACGTTCTGGACCAGCCGCTTGCGCAGCTTGCGAAATTCGGTCGACTTCGGCGCCCCGCGGAACAGGGGATGGATATCGTCGGAAAGCTCGTCGTCCAGCATCGGGGGCCTCGCCTGGCAGCCAGCGCCCTATGCCAGAAGACCGGGCGCTGGGAAAGGGCCGGGGTGTCAGCCACCCTGCCGGCGCGCCCGGAGTTTGGCAAAATACTCCACCCGCTTCTTCAACTCGCGTTCGAAACCGCGCTCGGGCGGGGTGTAGAACACCGGCCGCTTCATGCCTTCGGGGAAATAGTCCTGCCCCGAAAAGGCATCGTCGGCATCGTGGTCATAGGCATAGCCGGTGCCATAGCCGATATCCTTCATCAGCTTCGTCGGCGCATTCAGGATGTGGCGCGGCGGCATCTGGCTGCCGGTCTCCCTCGCGCTGGCCTGCGCGGCCTTGAAGGCGGTGTAGACGGCGTTGGATTTCGGCGCCAGGGCCAGATAGACCACGGCATTGGCCAGCGCGAGTTCGCCTTCCGGGCTGCCCAGGCGTTCATAGGTGTTCCAGGCGTCGAGACAGGCCGTCTGCGCCTGCGGATCGGCAAGCCCGATGTCCTCGATCGCCATGCGCGTCAGGCGGCGGGCCAGAAAGCGGGGGTCCTCGCCCCCTGCAAGCATGCGCGCAAACCAGTAGAGCGCGGCATCCGGATCCGATCCGCGCACCGATTTGTGCAGCGCGCTGATCAGGTTGTAATGTTCGTCGCCGGATTTGTCATAGCGCGCGGCGCGGCGCATCAGGCGGCGGGCCAGTTCGTCGCGGTCGAGCGGACGGTCCACCCGCCAGGCCGCCACCTGCTCGATCAGGTTCAGAAGCGCCCGGCCATCGCCATCGGCCATCTCCAGCAGCGACTCGCGCGCCTCGCCCGTCAAGGGCAGCGCCCGGGCCAGTTCCTGCTCGGCCCGCTGGGCCAGGCGCTCCATATCGGCAAGCGACAGCCGCTCGAGGACGATGACCTGCGCCCGGCTGAGAAGCGCGGCATTCAATTCGAAACTGGGATTTTCCGTCGTGGCGCCGACAAGGAGGATCGTGCCATCCTCCATATGGGGAAGGAACCCGTCCTGCTGGGCCTTGTTGAACCGATGGATCTCGTCGACGAAAAGCAAGGTGCCCTGCCCGTTCCCGCGTCGCAGCCGCGCGGCCTCGAACACCTTCTTCAGGTCCGGCATGCCGGTGAAGATGGCGCTGATCTGCACGAAGGCAAGGTCGGTTTCATGGGCCAGAAGGCGCGCGATCGTGGTCTTGCCCACGCCGGGTGGCCCCCAGAGGATGAGGGAGGACAGGCTGCCGGCGCGCAGCATGGCGCCGAGGGGGCCGTCGGGCGACAGCACCGCCTCCTGCCCGATCACATCGGACAGCGCACGCGGCCGCAGCCGGTCCGCCAGCGGGCGGGGGGCGGAATGCGGTGGTTCCCGCGCCGGATCGGCGGTCGTGTCAAACAGATCGGCCATGGCCCCAATCTAGAACTCGCAGAAAGAATACGAAAGCCCGGGCGCGCGTGGCACCCAGAAGAGGCAGGGTCCCCCCGTCGGGAAGACCCCCTTCGAACCCCACCTGACCACCCCTGGTCAATGCAGCTTGGTGGCCATGCTGATAGAGACGCAGACCGACCGCAGCCCGCCCTCGAAGTCCATGACCGGCCCGACCGGCTGGCAGTCCAGCCCCACGCGGCGCGCCAGGCGCGGCGAATGTTCGGGGATGATGCCCAGCAGTGTGGTCGCCCCCAGTTGACGGGCGGAGACCACCATCTCGTGGATCAGCTGCATCTGCACCCGCAGCCGTTCGGCGGCGGGAACGGCGTCCGAGACGAAGACCCGGCTCGATTCCCAGATGTTGGGGTCGACCGGCGCCTCGAAGTTTATCAGGTCGCTGGGGATGCTGTTCAGAAGCCCCAGCTGCGCATCGCGGATCATGTAGGAATAGATGCCGCATTTATGCGTGGTCGGCGTCAGGCGGACGCCGGCCATCACCTCACCATGGCGATGCACCGCCACCCAGCGGCTTGCCGGGGTGTCGTACTGGTCGAACTCCATCCCGTCCGCCTGGGGCAGATCCCATTTGGCATGCTGGATGAAGGTCCGGTGGCGCGCCCGGAACAGATTGGCGAACAGCTGCCCGTGATTGTGCAGGTTCTGGTAGGAAAGGGTCGTGACTTCCATCTTCTTTCTCCTTCTCAGGTGGCAGTAAAACCTTTGAAGGGGAACGGTCCTGGACTAGAGCAGCCGGTACTCCCGCGCCTTGCGGATCGCTTCCGACGTCGTGCGCGCCTCCAGCCGGACACGCGCCGACTGCAGCCGCGCCTTGAAGGCGCTTTCCGTGATCCCGAGTTTCTCCGCCGCCGCCGAATGCCGATCCCCATTTGCGACACATTGCAGCGCCTCGATCTGCGCTCTGGTCAGTTCCGAAGGGGGTTTCGCCGCAATGTGCAGTTGCACCGTCAGTTCCCGGAGTTCACCCAGCTCGCTGTCGTCGAACTCGCGGTCCGACCGGGAAATCCCGACGATCGAGCGCGAGGTGATGGGGCCGTAGGACGACACGGCACCGAAGTTCAGACCATAGGAGGCAGCCTTGCGCATCACGCCGAAAGGATCGGGAAGGGGAATGGCGCTCCAGCGGATGGTACCTTCGACACCGACACCCCAGAACACGAGCGGATCACGAAGATAATAGGAATGGGAATTGTAATGGTCGACCCAGGCGGAGGGGTACGAGCTTGTATAGACGAGCGGAGTCGCAAAGCGGATATGCAGCCCGACGGTATAACCCATGGGTGCAATAAGGGCGAGCTGCTCGAGCAACACGTTCACGACCTTCCGCTCTGACATACCGTTCCAGTTCCAGAACCTTGCGATTCTACTTCAGATTGATCTTGAGGTCCCGGGGCACGAGTTCAAGCAGATTTATCGAAAGTCCATGGCACCTTGCACCCCAGCCATTACGCAATGGTAAAAAGCCCGCCGTTTCGGGCGGGCTTCCGGGATCAATTGTCGCAGGCGATCACTCCGCCGCGTCCTCGGCCTCGACACGCGCGCGGTCGGCGGCACCCTTGGCGCCGGGATCGCGGTCGACGAATTCGATGATCGCCATCGGCGCCATGTCGCCATAGCGGAAACCGGCTTTCAGGACGCGGATATAGCCGCCTTGACGGTCCTTGTAGCGCGGCCCGAGAATCTCGAACAGCCGCGCGACATGGCGGTCTTCCTTCAGCTGCGAGGCCGCCTGGCGGCGGGCATGCAGATCGCCGCGCTTGGCCAGCGTGATCAGCTTTTCCACCACGGGGCGGAGTTCCTTGGCCTTGGGCAGCGTGGTCTTGATCTGCTCGTGCTCGATCAGCGCGCCGGCCATATTGGCCCACAGCGCCTTGCGATGCTCGTGTGTACGGTTCAGGCGGCGATAGCCGCGGGCGTGACGCATGATGATCTCCTGACGTCTTTTGCTTTGTGTTGCCGCGGTGCGTTGCCACGGCGTCGTTGGGGCAGGATTGCCCGGGGCCTTCGCGGGGGGGCGGATGACCGCCCCCCGAAGGTGAGGCTTAGAACTGGTCCTCGAAGCGCTTGGCCAGATCCTCGATGTTCTCGGGCGGCCAGTCCTCGACTTCCATGCCGAGATGCAGGCCCATGCCCGAAAGCACTTCCTTGATCTCGTTCAGCGACTTGCGGCCGAAGTTCGGGGTCCGCAGCATCTCGGCCTCGGTCTTCTGGATCAGGTCGCCGATATAGACGATGTTGTCGTTCTTCAGGCAGTTGGCCGAGCGCACCGACAGTTCCAGCTCGTCCACCTTCTTCAGCAGCAGCGGGTTGAACTCCAGCCCGGTGTCGACCTCGCCGGCCTTCGCCGCCTCGGGTTCCTCGAAGTTGACGAAGATCGCCAGTTGGTCCTGAAGGATGCGCGCGGCATAGGCCACGGCATCGTCGGGGGTCAGCGAGCCGTCGGTCTCGATCCGCATGGTCAGCTTGTCATAGTCCAGCACCTGGCCCTCGCGGGTGGGCTGAACCTCGTAGCTGACCTTCTTGACCGGCGAATAGATCGCGTCGATCGGAATGAGGCCGATCGGCGCATCCTCGGGACGGTTCTTGTCCGCCGCCACATAGCCCTTGCCGGTGTTGACCGTCAGTTCGATGTAGAGATCGGCGCCGTCGTCCAGATGGCAGATCACATGATCCTTGTTCAGGACCTCGATGCCATTGGTCTCGGAAATCGCCGCCGCCGTCACGACGCCCGGCCCCTTGGCCGAGACCGACAGCCGCTTCGGCCCCTCGACATCCATCTTCAGGCTGACGCCCTTGAGGTTCAGCACGATGTCGGTCACATCCTCGCGGACCCCCGCCACCGACGAGAATTCGTGCAGCACGTTGTCGATCTGCACCGAGGTGATCGCGGCCCCCTGCAGCGACGACAGCAGGACGCGGCGCAGCGCGTTGCCCAGCGTCAGGCCGAACCCGCGTTCCAGTGGTTCGGCGATCACGGTCGCGATGCGGGCCGCATCGGCACCCGGCTTCACGACCAGCTGCGACGGCTTGATCAGTTCCTGCCAATTCTTGTGGATCATGAATTTGCCTCCATTCTTGCCGCGGCCTCCATGTTCCGAAGAGGCGGGGCGCCCGAGGGTCTTTCAAACGCAGAAAACGGGCCACGCACCGATGGCGCGGCCCGGCAGTATCGGGGCGGCCTCAGACGCGCCGGCGTTTCGGCGGGCGGCAACCGTTATGGGCCAGCGGCGTGACGTCGCGGATCGAGGTGATCTGCAGGCCGACCGCGGCCAGCGCGCGCAGCGCCGATTCACGGCCCGACCCCGGACCCTGGACTTCGACTTCCAGCGTCTTCACGCCGTGATCCTGCGCCTTGCGGCCGGCATCCTCGGCGGCCATCTGGGCGGCATAGGGCGTCGACTTGCGGCTGCCCTTGAACCCCATCGTGCCGGCCGACGACCACGAGATCGCATTGCCCTGCACGTCCGAGATCAGGATCTTGGTATTGTTGAACGAAGAGTTCACATGCGCCACGCCGGTGGCGATGTTCTTGCGCTCCTTGCGCTTGGTGCGCGAGGCGGCGGCCTTGGTGTCACGAGCCATGTCTCGACGCTCCTCTTATTTCTTCTTGCCGGCGATGGGTTTCGCCGGACCCTTGCGGGTGCGGGCGTTCGTGTGGGTGCGCTGGCCGCGGACCGGCAGGCCCTTGCGGTGGCGCAGGCCACGATAGCAGCCCAGATCCATCAGCCGCTTGATGTTCATCGAGACTTCGCGGCGCAGGTCGCCCTCGACGGTGAAGTTCGCGTCGATATATTCGCGGATCGCGAGGATTTCGGCGTCGGTCAGTTGATTCACCCGGCGGGCGGGGTCAATCTTCAGCGCATCGCAGATCTGCTCGGCCACATGCGGGCCGATGCCGTGGATGTACTGAAGCGAGATCGGAACCCGCTTCTGGGTGGGGATGTTGACGCCAGCAATACGTGCCACGCGCAGTCTTCCTTTCGTTGCGGTTCCGTAACGCCGGAACCTTTTCTCACAACCGCCCGCGGCCGGTGCCACGGACAATGATCTTCCCCAACAGGGGAAACCCGGCTACGGCGATTCCGTGTCGGGACGCCGTGCCATATGGGGATTTGACGCGGCCGTCAAGGGCCGGGGCAGGAATTTCAACCCTTGTCAAGAACTTTCGCTATGGCCGCCGCAACAGCGTCCATCTCGCCCAGACCGTCCACGGCGGCGAGCTTGCCCTTGGCGTAGTAGTATCCGATCAGCGGCGAGGTCTTCTTGTAATATTCCATCAGCCGCGTCTTCAGCGCGTCCTCGTTGTCGTCGGCGCGACGGCGCAGATCGGTACTGCCGCAGACATCGCAAACGCCAGCGACGCGCGTCGGTTTCGTCTCGTCGTGATAGACGGCGCCGCAGTTGCCGCAGGTGAAACGGCCGGTGATCCGCCGCACCAGTGCGGCATCGTCGACCTGCATCTCGATCACGGCATCGAGCGTCTGACCCTTGCGCGCCAGAAGGTTTTCCAGCGCATCCGCCTGTTTCAGCGTGCGGGGAAAACCGTCGAAGATGAAGCCGCCGAAATCACGGGCGGCCGCGCCCTGCTCCAGCTTTTCCTCGATCAGCCCGATGACGATCTCGTCGGTGACAAGTTCGCCCTTGTCCATGATCGCGGCCACGCGGCGGCCCATCTCGGTGCCGGAGCTTTTCGCCTCCCGCAGCATGTCGCCGGTGGACAACTGCACCATGTTGCGCTCCGCCTCGAGCCGCTTTGCCTGGGTGCCCTTGCCCGCACCAGGCGGCCCGAGAAGGATGATGTTCTTCGCCATTCGGTCTCCTCAGCGCCGGGCCGGCGCGCGCGGGCCGGTCTTGCGCTTGCTGCGCAGCTGCGATTTCTCGATCAGGGATTCATACTGATGGGCCAGCAGATGCGATTGCACCTGGTTGATCGTGTCCATCGTCACCGAAACGACAATAAGAACCGAGGTGCCGCCGAAATAGAACGGCACGCCGACCTTCGCGATCAGCAGTTCCGGCAGCAGACAGACCGCAGCCAGATAGGCGGATCCCAGGACCAGAACGCGGTTCACCACATATTCCAGATATTCCTCGGTCTTCTTGCCGGGCCGGATACCGGGGATGAAACCGTTCTGGTTCTTCAGGTTGTCGGCCACGTCGTCGACCTTGAAGGCGACGTTATGGGTGTAGAAATAGCTGAAGAACACGATCAGCACCGCCAGAACCGCAAGGTGCAGCGGCTGGCCATAGCCCAGATAGGCGGTGATGATCGACAGCACGGGATTCGTGGACTGGCCCGAGAAGGTGGCCAGCGTCGTCGGCAGCAGCAGGATCGACGAGGCAAAGATCGCCGGGATCACGCCCGCGGGGTTCACCTTGATCGGCAGATGCGACGAGCCGCCGTCATAGATCTTCATCCCGACCTGGCGGCGGGGATACTGGATGTGGATCTTGCGCAGAGCGCGTTCCATGAACACGACGAAGGTGATCACCGCGATCACCATGACGATCACGCCAAGGATCACCGGCGTTGACAGCGCACCCGAACGCCCCTGGGCCAGGAACTGCGCCAGCGCCCGCGGGATCTCGGCCACGATGCCGACGAAGATGATCAGCGAAATGCCGTTGCCGATGCCGCGGGCGGTGATCTGCTCACCCAGCCACATCAGGAACATGGTGCCGCCGACCAGCGTGATCACGCAGGAGGCGATGAAGAACAGCCCCGGATTATGCGCCATGTCGCCGGCCTGCAGCGACATGGCGATGCCGTAGGCCTGGAAGATCGCCAGCGCCACCGTGCCGTAGCGGGTGTACTGGTTCAGCTTCTTGCGCCCGAGTTCGCCTTCCTTCTTCAGGTGCTGCCAGGGCTGATACATCGTCGCCACCAGCTGCACGATGATCGAGGCCGAGATATAGGGCATGATCCCCAGCGCGAAGATCCCCATGCGCGAGATCGCGCCGCCGGTGAACATGTTCAGCATGCCGCCGAGGCCCTGCCCCGCCTGCCGCATGAATTCACGCAGCGCGTCGCCGTCGATTCCGGGCACGGGAATATAGGTGCCAAGGCGATAGACGATCAGAAGCCCGATGGTGAAGAAGATGCGGCTGCGAAGGTCGGAGGCCTTGGCGAGGGCGCCCCACGACAGGTTCGCGGCCATTTGCTCAGCGGCTGATGCCATGTCCGGTCTCTTTCATGGACAGCGCCGCCAGAACCGTTCTCCGGTCCGGCGGCGCAGGAAAACTTGTGCTGATGTAAGCGAGCTTGCGCCTGCTCACAACCGCTTATTCAGCCTCGGCCGCCACCGTGAGGGTGCCGCCCGCCGCCTTGACCGCCTCGACCGCGGCGGCCGAGGCTCCGGTCACGTTCAGCGTGACGGCGGTCTTGATCTCGCCCTTGGCAAGAATGCGGATACCATCGCGCTTCGACGAAGTCAGGCCGGCCGCAACCAGCGCATCCTCGGTGATCTCGGTCTTGGTGTCCAGCTTGCCCAGACCGATGAACTTCTCGATCAGGCCCAGATTGACGACGGCATATTCCTTGCGGTTCGGCTTCGAGAAGCCGCGCTTCGGCAGGCGCCGGTAAAGCGGCATCTGACCGCCTTCATAGCCGCCAATCGCCACGCCCGAGCGCGATTTCTGGCCCTTGATACCACGGCCGGCAGTCTTGCCCTTGCCCGAACCCGGGCCGCGCGCAACCCGCTTCTGCTTGCGCGCCGCACCGTCGTTGTCGCGCAGTTCATTCAGTTTCATGTCGCTTCTCCTTCGCCGGAAATGCCCCCACAAGCGACAAAGGGGCAAACGCGGCATTTCTTGTTGTGAGTCGTGGCCTTCGCCGGCCACCGGGGGCGTATAGAGGGGCGCGGCGGCGGAATCAAGCGCTGCCCGCATCCCCCCACAAATCGTGCAGCTTCCACGCGCATTGAATTTGCCGCGATCGCCTGTTGGGTGCAAGCTTGGCGAAACCCCGGGGTCATCACGAAAGGTGCAAAGGACATGGCTCTCAATTCGAACGACACGCCGCATTGGGTCGACAGGTTTCTGATGTCCGATGCGGCATGGTTGGCCGCACGCATCCTCGTCACGTTCCTGTTCTGGCTGACCGCGCTCGAATGGATCGTCTATTTCAGCGAGGCCAGGGATTCGGCAGAACTGGTCGGACTGAAGCCGCCGGCATTCTGGGGGGCGGTCCTGATCCTCTTCTACCTCGTGGCCAGCCTGATGGTCATCTTCGACCGGATGATGTGGCTGGCCGCCGGCGCGCTCGGCGTCTTTACCTTCCTGACCATCATCCTGGCACATCAGTTCTGGAACATGACCGGCGCCGAAGCCGAGGCCACCTGGAACGAGGTAAAGGAGCATATCACGGTGATCGGCGGCCTGATCGGCATGTGCATCGCCTCGCGTCAGCGCCGCCGGCTTCACCCTGCGGCCTGACCGGGTCCGGCCCTGCCCCGCCGGGGACAGGGCCGGAACATTGCCGGAATACCGGATCCGGTCAGATGCCCGCGGGCCAGGCAAATTCCGGCCGCAGCCCGGCATAGACCGGGCGGCCGTCCACGGGCGCCGGATAGCCTTTCGTCTCGTCCCAGAAGGCGTGATAGGTGGCCTTGGGGAAGGTCGCGTCGTTATATCCCATGACATTCGGCACGGCCACGCGGATGCGGTGCAGCTTGTCGTCCAGCAACAGGGCCGCCCCGCAGATCTTGCAGGTACACAGTTCCAGCGGACCGTTCGGATTGTCCTTGTTGAACGGCTGGCGGTTCATCCGTTCGGGATGGTCGACCTTCAGATCGCCGTAGTTGAAGAAGACCACATGCGTGACCTGCTGGCCGGTCACGGCCTTGCACACGTTGCAGTGGCATTCGTGGTTGTCGATCGGCTCGGCCGTCGACGTCACATGGACGTGCTCGCAGCCGCCTGCGTAATTTGCCATTCTCGCTTCTCCCTTGCGCCCCGCCGGCCCCCAACGCGCCGCCGGGTCCGGATCAGACTAGCACCGATCTGCCGAAACGGAACGCGAAACGTATCGCGCGGCGCCTCATCCGCCGGTCTTGTGCGCGGGCGATGGCGGCACGCCCGAAATGAAATGCGCCCCGCATGGGAATGCAGGGCGCGTTTCATTTTCAGCAGTCAAAAAAGCCTGCCGCAGGACGATGCGGTCAGCCGCGCTCTTCGACGATCTTCACCAGATGCGAGATGGAATTCACCATGCCGCGGACCGAGGGCGTATCCTCAAGCTCGCGCGTGCGGTGCATCTTGTTCAGGCCCAGGCCCTTCAGCGTGGCGGTCTGCACCGCCGGCCGGCGGGCGGCCGAGCGGAACTGCTGGACAACGATGGTCTTTTTCGCGGTCATCTCAGGCCTCCACCGTCTCGCCTTCGGGCTTCTTCAGGATCTCGCCCACCTTCTTGCCGCGACGCGACGCGACGGAACGGGGCGAGGCTTCCTTCTTCAGACCTTCGAAGGTGGCGCGGATCATGTTGTAGGGGTTCTGGCTGCCGAGCGACTTGGCCACCACGTCCTGGATGCCCAGCATCTCGAACACGGCGCGCATCGGTCCGCCGGCGATGATTCCCGTACCCGCAACCGCGGAGCGCATCACGACCTTGCCCGCACCATGGCGGCCTTCCATGTCGTGATGCAGCGTGCGCGCATCCTTCAGCGGCACACGGATCATGCTGCGCTTGGCCTGTTCGGTCGCCTTGCGCACCGCTTCCGGCACTTCCTTCGCCTTGCCCTTGCCAAAGCCCACGCGGCCGCGCTGGTCCCCGACCACCACGAGTGCGGCAAAGCCGAAGCGCTTGCCGCCCTTCACGGTCTTGGACACGCGGTTGATCGCCACGAGACGATCGGCGAATTCCGGGTTTTCCTCGCGGCGGTCGTCGCCCCGACGTTCCCGGCGATTTTCACGTTCTGCCATTCTCGTCTCCCTAGAACTTCAGGCCGCCTTCACGGGCAGCGTCGGCCAAAGCCTTGATCTTCCCGTGAAAGAGGAAACCACCGCGGTCGAAGTAGCACTCTTCGATGCCGGCTTTCCTGGCGCGCTCGGCAATCGCCGCGCCGACCTTGGCGGCCGCCTCGACGTTGTTCTTGCCAACCACACCCAGTTCTTTTTCCAGCGACGATGCCGCCGCGACGGTCGCGCCCTTCGCATCGTCGATCAGCTGGCAGCTGATGTTCTTCGACGAGCGGTGAACCGACAGCCGCAGCCGGCCGGCCGAGGTCGCCTTGATCTTGTTCCGAACGCGCAAGCGGCGCTTCAGGAACAGCTCTCTCTTGTTCAAAGCCATTTTTGCGCCCCTTACTTCTTCTTGCCTTCCTTGCGGAAGACGAACTCACCCTTGTAGCGGATGCCCTTGCCCTTGTAGGGCTCGGGCTGGCGCCATTCGCGGATGTTCGCTGCCACCTGGCCGACCTGCTGCTCGTCCATGCCCTCGACGACGATTTCGGTCTGCTTCGGGGTCGTGACGGTCACGCCCTTCGGCACTTCGAAATTCACTTCGTGCGAGAAGCCGAGCGAGAGCTTCAGGATGTTGCCCTGAACCGCCGCGCGATAGCCGACGCCCTGGATTTCCATCTCCTTCTTGAACCCGGTGGTCACGCCAGTGACCAGGTTCTCGATCATGGAGCGGGTCATCCCCCACTGCTGGCGCGCCCGCTTGGACAGGCCGCGCGGGGCGACCTTCACTTCGGCGCCATCGACGGTGATGGTGACATCGTCGGTCGCGGTGAAGCTGCGGGTGCCTTTCGGCCCCTTCACTTCGACGGTCTGGCCCGAGACCGAGGCGGTCACGCCCTTGGTCAGCGGGACGGGTTTCTTGCCGATTCGAGACATGGAACCCTCCTCAGAATACGGTGCAAAGCACTTCGCCGCCGACATTGGCAGCCCGTGCATTCACATCCGACAAAACGCCCTTGGGGGTCGAGACGATCGCCACGCCCAGCCCGTTGCGGACCGAGGGGATCTCCTTCACGCCCATGTACACGCGGCGGCCCGGCTTGGACACCCGGCGAAGTTCGCGGATGACAGGCTCGCCTTCGTAGTACTTGAGGGAGATGGTGAATTCGCCCTGACCGTTCGAGGTCGGAGCCTTCTCATAACCGCGGATGTAGCCTTCGGACAGCAACACATCCAGCACGCTCGCTCGCAGTTGCGAGGCGGGGGTGACGACGGTCGACTTGCCGCGCATCTGCGCATTGCGGATGCGGGTCAGCATATCGCCGAGAGGATCGTTCATGGACATCTGTCGCCTCCCTTACCAGCTCGACTTCACCATGCCCGGGATCTGGCCGAAGGAGGCCAGTTCACGCAGCATGATCCGCGACAGTTTCAGTTTGCGATAGAAGGCATGCGGACGACCCGTCAGCTGGCAGCGGTTGTGGATCCGCGTCGCCGACGAATTGCGCGGCAGTTGCGCCAGCTTCAGGGAGGCCTTGAAGCGGTCTTCCATCGGCTTTTCTTGGTCGTTGATCACCGCCTTCAGCGCCGCGCGGCGGGAAGCGTATTGCTTCACCAGCTTCTCGCGCTTCACTTCGCGGTTCACCATGGATTTCTTAGCCATAAATCAGGTTCCTCGCGATCAGGCCGAAAACGGCATGCTGAAATGCTTCAGCAGCGACTTCGCTTCCGCATCGGTTTTCGCCGTGGTGCAGATGATGATGTCCATGCCCAGAACCTCGTCGACCTTGTCGAAGTCGATTTCCGGGAAGACGATTTGCTCTTTCAGGCCCATGGCATAGTTGCCGCGGCCGTCGAAAGCGGTGCCCTTGACGCCGCGGAAGTCGCGGACGCGGGGCAGCGCCACGTTGATCAGGCGGTCGAGGAATTCGTACATGCGGTCGCCGCGCAGCGTGACCTTGCAGCCAAGCGGCATCTCTTCGCGGACGCGGAAGCCGGCGATCGACTTCTTGGCCTTGGTGATCACGGCTTTCTGGCCAGAGATCAGGCCCAGTTCCTCGGCGGCCTGCTTCACCTTCTTGGTGTCCTTGACCGCTTCGCCGACGCCCATGTTCAGGACGATCTTGTCCAGACGCGGGATCTGCATGTCGTTCTTGTAGCTGAACTCTTCCTTCAGCGCGGCACGCACCGTCGCCTTGTAGGCGGCTTTCAGACGCGGGGTATAGGTCGCGGTATCAAGCATCAGATCGCCTCCCCGGTGGTCTTGGCGAAACGGACCTTCTTGTCACCTTCCATGCGGAAGCCGACGCGCGTGGCCTTGCCGTTCTTGTCCAGCAGCGCGAGGTTCGACAGGTCGATCGGCATCGCCTGCGGAATCCGCCCGCCCTGCGAGGCGGCCGATTGCTTGGTGTGGCGGATGGCGATGTTCACGCCGTCCACGACAGCCTTGTTTTCCGAGGGCATGACCGACGAGATTTCGCCCTTCTTGCCCTTGTCCTTGCCGGTGAGCACGACAACCGTGTCACCCTTGCGGAGCTTTGCGGCCATCACAGCACCTCCGGCGCAAGCGAGATGATCTTCATGAAGTTCTTCGCCCGCAGTTCGCGCACGACCGGCCCGAAGATACGGGTGCCGACCGGTTCGCCCTGGTTGTTCAGGATGACGGCGGCGTTGCGGTC
>JBDHSO010000022.1:0-35187 GCA_039808125.1 Rhodobacter sp.
TGGCAAGGAATGCCTGGATGGACAGCCCGAAGGCCCGGATCCTGATGCAGCGCGAGGGGCTGGCCGGCACCTTCGAGCTGCAAAGCTGGTTTCTGAAGCGGATCAAGGACATGCTGACGGCGCGCGGCAAGGTGCTGGTCGGCTGGAACGAGGTGGCCCATGGCGGTGGTGTACCGCCGGAAGATACCGTGCTGATGGCCTGGGAAAAGTCGGAGGTCGGGATCGACCTCGCCCGTCAGGGCTATGACGTGGTGATGACACCCGGGCAGGCCTATTACCTCGATATGGTGCAGGGGCCGGACTGGCTGGAGAACGGCGCCGGCTGGGCCGGGCCGGTCCCGCCGGCACAGACCTATGCCTACGAGGCCGAGGGCGATTTTCCCGAAGCCCTGCGCGACCGGATGCGCGGCATTCAGGCCTGCATCTGGTGCGAACATTTCACCACGACGGGCTGGTTCAACGATCTGGTCTTTCCGCGGCTGTCCGCAGTGGCCGAGGCCGGCTGGACCCGACCGGCCAACAAGGACTGGCTGCGCTTTGCCGTGCAGGCCAGGCTGCACCCGACACTCTGAGGACGGATCCATGCGCATCGCGGTCGGCGGCATCCACACCGAATCTTCCACCTACTCCCCGGTGTTGACCCGGACCGGAGATTTCCGGGTGCTGCGTGGCGAGGCGCTGGCCGCGCATGACTATTTCGCCTTTCTGCGCCACCATCCGGTCGGGATCGCGCCGCTGCTGCACGCCCGCGCGGTTCCCGGCGGCCCGGTCGCCCGCGCCACCTACGAGGGGTTCAAGGCCGAATTCCTGCAACGGCTGGAGGCGGCGAAACCCTTCGATGCCGTCTATCTGGCGATGCATGGCGCGATGAAGGTCGAGGGCATGTGGGATGCCGAAGGCGACCGGATCGCCGCCGTCCGCGCGGCAACCGGCCCCGACATGCCGATCGCCACCAGCTACGATCTGCACGGCAACGTCTCGCAGGCCATCGTCGATGCCATCGACATCTTCGCGGCCTGTCGGACCGCCCCGCATATCGACGTGGCCGAAACCATGGATGCTGCCGTCTCGATGCTCGTCCGCGCGCTCAGGACCGGCGCGCGCCCCGGGGTGGTGCGGGTGCCGGTGCCGCTTCTGCGGCCGGGCGAGCGGTCGTCGACCGAGGACGAACCGGCGCGGTCGCTTTACGCCGCGCTGCCGGCGCAGGAAGGGCCGGAGGTGTGGCGGGCCGATCTGATGATCGGCTATGTCTGGGCCGACGAGCCGCGGGCCACGGCCGCGGCCATCGTCACCGGCACGGACCGGGCGGCGGCAGAAAGGGCGGGCGCGGCCATCGCCCGCCGCTTCTGGGCCGCGCGCGACCGCTTTCGCTTCGGCCCCGAGACCGGCCCGCTCGACGCCATGCTGGACGCGGCCGCCCGAGCCGGCTCGCGCCCGGTCATCCTGGCCGATTCCGGCGACGACCCGACGGGCGGCGGCGCCGGCGACCGCGCCGATGTGCTGGCCCGGTTGCTGGCGCGCGACTGGCCGAAGGCGCTGGTTGCGGGCATAGCCGACGCCCCCGCCGTCGATGCCTGCTTTGCCGGCGGCCCGGGCGCGCGGCTCACCCTGACGGTCGGCGCAAGCCTCGACCCGGCCGGCGTCTCGGTCAGGACCGAGGCCGAGGTGGCCCGGCTGGATGCGGGCGAGACGGCCGCCGACCGTCAGGCGGTGGTGCGGATCGGCGGGATCAGCGTCGTTCTGGCCGCGCGCCGCCGCCCCTATCACGACATTGCCGATTTCGCCCGCCTTGGTCTCGACCCGGCATCCGCCGCGCTTCTGGTGGTGAAAACGGGATATCTGTCGCCGGAACTTGCACCTCTTGCCAATCCGAACCTGATGGCGCTGACCGACGGCACGGTGAACCAGGACATCGCGCGGCTGCAAAACCTGCATCGCAGCCCGGGCGCCCTGCCCTTCGACCGCCGCGACACCTTCCTGCCCGAGCCGCAGGCCTCGGCCCGTTTCCCGGGCTAGCACGATGCGGCTCTGGCTTTCCATCCTTCTGCGGCATGCCTTCGTGCGGGCCTCGGCGGCGGCGATCTTCTTCTACGGCGTCGCGGGTGCGGCGACCTCGCCCTATCAGGCGGTGCTGGGCATTACCGAGCTTGGCCTGTCGGATGCCACCTATGCCGCGGTTGCGCTGGCCGCCTCGATCTCGAACGTGGTGCTGTCCATCGCCTTCGGCATGCTGTCGGACCGCTTTCACAGCTATCGCCGGCCGCTGATCTTCGTCTCGGCCTTCGGCGTCCTCGGCTATGGCGCGATCTGGGCCTTTCCGACACCGGCGGTCTTCGCCCTGGCGACCATCGGCCCGCTGGCGCTGTTCCATGCCACCAATTCGATGCTGTTCGGCAATGTGCGGGCGCAGGCCGACCGGCTGGCACCCGAGGAGGCGCATGTCGTCAACGCGCTGATGCGGATCATGATTTCTCTGTCCTGGGTTCTGGTGCCGGGGGTGGTGGGAATAGCGCTGGCCGGGCGCAGTTCGATGATCTGGGCCTGGGCCATCGCCACGGCGCTGGCGGGCTGCCTGCTGGCGATCATCGTCTTCTGGCTGCCGCGCGATCAGGCGCCCGAACACGCGCCGGACCCCGAGGCCCTGCCGAAGGGCGGCACGGGAACCGCCCTCGTCGCACCCACCGCCGGGCGGCCGGACCGGCCGGCACAGGTGCGGCTGGCCCGGCCGCCCGCCGGCATAGCCCTGCTGTTTTCGCCCGGCGTGGCGCTGCGCATTCTGGGTATGGCGCTGATCAGCCAGGTCCTGCAAGTGAACAGCACCGTCTTGCCGATGATCCTGACCGGGCAGGCCGGCGGGCGGGCCGAGGATATCGGGCTGATCGTCGGCATGGTGGCGGGGCTGGAGGTCGTCTTCATGATCTTCTGGGTTCAGGCAACGCGGCGGCTGGCGCTGACCCATGCGCTGCTGGTTGCAGCCCTCTTCTATCTCGCCTATGAGGCGGCGCTGGCCTGGGCCACGGCGCCCTGGCAGGTTTATGCCGCCAGCCTCATCGCCGGGTTTGCCGCCGCCGGCATCATCTCGCTGCCGATTTCCTATCTGCTCGACCTGATCCGCGACCGGCCGGGGCTGTCCGCCTCGCTGATCGCGGTGAACATGTTTGCCGGCGGCGCACTCGGCGCCGGCATCTTCGCGCTTGGAACCGCCCTCGGCGGCTACGGCCTGGCCGCCGTGCTGTCGGGCATCGCCGGCGTTGCCGGGGCGACGCTGCTTGTCGGTCTTGAACGGAGGCGCCCATGAGCCGCATCCTGCTGGAAATATGCGTCGACGATTGCGCGGGGCTTGCCGCCGCCATGGCCGGCGGGGCGGACCGGATCGAGCTTTGCGCGGCGCTGGCGCTGGGCGGGCTGACGCCTTCAGCGGGGCTGATGGCGCAGGCGGCGGGTTGCGGCCCCGCGCCAGCGCTTTCGTCTGGTCACTTGACGATCTGCGGGTGATGGAGGCCGATATCGCCGCCGCGCGGGAATTCGGCCTGGCGGGCGTGGTGATCGGCGCCTCGCTTGCCGGCGGGCGGCTGGATGCCGCGGCGCTGGCACGGCTTGTCGCCGCGGCGGAGGGCATGGACATCACCTGCACCGCGCCATCGACCTGACGCCCGATCCGGTTGCCGCAATGCGGCTTTGCCAGGACCTCGGCATTCGCCGGGTGCTGTCCTCGGGCGGTGCGGGAACCGCGGTGCAGGGGATGGCGCAGCTGTCGCAGATGGCTGCGGCGGCGCCCGGTGTCACGGTGATGCCCGGCGGCGGCATTACCGCGGCGAACGTATCGCTGCTGGCCGAGCGGCTGCCCTTGACCGAAGTTCACGCCTCCTGCGCCTCTGCGCTGCCCGACCCGGAGGATTCGCGGATCGCCGCCTTCGGCTTTCAGCTTCCGGGCGCGCGCGGAACGGATGCCGCCCGGGTGCAGGCGCTGCGGCGGACGCTGGATCAGATCGGCCGGTCGCGGCCTTCGGGGTGGACGTCCACGTAATAGTCGCGCAGCGCCAGCCCGGCCGCCGCCGCCTCGTCAAGCACGACCGTGGCCTTGCGGTGCATCTGCAACGCCGAGGCCGGGCAGGCCGCGGACAGCGGCCCCTCGATCATCGCGGCTGCGGCCTGCGCCTTGCCCGCGCCATAGGCCAGAAGCACCACCTCCTCGGCGCGCAGGATGGTGCCTATTCCCATGGTGATCGCCAGCCGCGGAACGTCTTCGAGCCGGGCGAAGAAACGTGCATTCGCCGCGCGGGTGGAGCGGGTCAGCGTCTTGATCCGGGTCAGCGACGACAGGCTGGAGGTCGGCTCGTTGAAGCCGATATGGCCGTTGGCTCCGAGACCCAGAAGCTGCAACCCGATATCGCCCGCCGCCACAATCGCCGCCTCGTAGCGCGCGGCCTCAGCCTCCGGGTCGGGGGCGTCACCGCGTGGCAGATGATAGTGATCAGGGGCGATGTCGACATGATCGAACAGCTGCGCCCGCATGTAATGCCAGTAGGAACAGGGATGATCCGGCGCCAGCCCGACATATTCGTCGAGGTTGAAGCTGCGGACCTCGGCAAAGCTGCAATGGCCGGCGCGGTATTGCGCGATCAGCCGGGCATAAACCGCTTCCATCGTGCCCCCGGTCGCGAGGCCCAGAACCGGCGCGGGCCGGCGTCGCAGCCGTGCGGCGATCAGCGCGGCGACGCAATCGGCGGCGGCCTCTGGCGTCGGGTGGATCAGGACCTTCACAGCGGTTTCCAGCCGATGGCGTCGATTTCCACCTTGGCATCGACCATCAGCCGCGACTGGACGGTCGAGCGCCCGGGCGGGTTCGGGCCGAAATGCCGTTCGAACACAGCGTTGAAGCTGGAGAAATCCCGTGGATCGTCCAGCCAGCACGTCACCTTGATCACATCTTCCAGCCCGCAGCCCGCCAGCGCCAGAACCGCCTTGATATTCTCGATCACCTGTTCGGTCTGGGCGACGATGCCGCCCTGCACCACCTCGCCGTTCACGGTGGGCACCTGTCCGGAAACGTGAACATAATCGCCGGCCCGCACCGCCTTGGCAAAGGGCCGCCGGGCGCCGCCTGCCTTGGGGTCGGCCGTATCATAGTGGACAAGACGGGGGTCGGGCATGGCACACTTCGATACAGAGTAATTTGTTTTCACTGCCCTTCGAAAGCCGCCTAGATCTCGTCCTGATGCTGGCCCAGCCGGGGCGAGGCGCGGTCCAGCGCCAGATCCGCGCCCGAGAAGGTGATCGGCGTCCGCACCCCCGGCACGCCCTCGGGGTCGATCCGCATGCCGCGCGCGACCACCTGCGGGTCGGCGAAGACCTCGGCCATGTCGCTGATCGGCCCGGCCGGCACGCCCGCCG
The DNA here is from genome assembly GCA_039808125.1 of Rhodobacter sp. Lineage (GTDB taxonomy): Bacteria > Pseudomonadota > Alphaproteobacteria > Rhodobacterales > Rhodobacteraceae > Pseudogemmobacter. Next base: position 5,395 of record JBDHSO010000022.1, read on the forward strand.
CCTCGCAGGCCGCCAGCAGCGCATCCTTCTGCCAGCCCCTTGTCGCGGCTTGAATCCGTTCGGTCATTGCCGCGCGGTTCGTCACCCGGTCGGCATTGGTCAGGAATTCCGGCGCCTCGGCCATGTCGGCAAGCCCCAGGATGCCGCACAGCTTGCGGTACTGGCTGTCGTTTCCGGTGGCCAGAATGATCCAGCCATCGGCACAGTCGAAGACGGCATAGGGCGCGAGATTGGGATGCGCATTGCCCATCTTGCGCGGCGGTATCCCGGTCGCGAGAAAGTTCATCGCCTGATTGGCCATGATCGAGGTCGCGACATCCATCAGCGCCATGTCGATCATCTGGCCCTCGCCCGTGCGCGCCCGTTGCACGACCGCGGCCAGGATTGCCGTCGCCGCATAGATGCCGGTGAAGACATCGGTCACGGCGACGCCCACCTTCTGCGGCTGCCCCTCGGGCTCGCCGGTCACACTCATCAGCCCGGCCATGCCCTGGATGATGAAATCGTAGCCGGCGCGATGGGCATAGGGTCCGGTCTGGCCGAAGCCGGTGATCGAGCAGTAGATCAGCCGCGGATTCACCTGGCGCAGGCTTTCCCAGTCCAGCCCGTATTTCGCCAGCCCGCCTACCTTGAAATTCTCGATCACCACATCCGCCCCCGCGACCAGGTCGCGGACGACAGCCTGCCCCTCGGGCGTACGAAAGTCGCAGGTGATGCTTTTCTTGCCGCGGTTGCAGGCGTGGAAATAGGCGGCGCTGCGGTCGCCCTCGCGCTCGATGAACGGGGGGCCCCAGCGGCGGGTGTCGTCGCCTTCGGGCGCCTCGACCTTGATCACCTCCGCGCCCAGGTCGGCCAGCGTCTGCCCGGCCCAGGGGCCGGCCAGGATGCGCGCCAGTTCGATGACGCGCAGCCCTTCCAGCGGTGCGGCCATCTCAGCCCCCCAGCTTGGCGTCGATGATCGCCTTCAGATCGGCATAGGACATGTTCGGGTGCTTTTCGCCGTCGATGATCAGCGTCGGCGTGCCCTCGATCCCGTCCGCCGTCATGCCCTCCTCGAAATGCTTCACCATGGCCTCGACCATGGCGCTGTCCTGCAGGCAGCTGTCGAGCTGTTCATCGGTCAGCCCGGCCGCCAGGCCGATGCCGCGCAGCTTCTGCACCACCAGATTGGGATCCTGCTGCGCGGCCCAGTCCTGCTGCTGATCGAACAGCATGTCCTGAATGCCGAAGTATTTCATGTCACCGCCGCAGCGCGCCACCAGCGCGGCCCAGAGGCCGTAACGGTCAAAATAGACCTCGCGCATGGTGAAATGCACCTTCCCGGTGTCGATATAGTCACGCTTCAGTTGCGTGAAGACCTCGGCATGGAAATGGGCGCAATGCGGGCAGGTGTAGCTGGCATATTCGGTGATCTTGACCGGCGCATCGGCGCTGCCGAGCGAGAAATCCTTCACCGTGGCCGGATCGACCGGGGTCGCCGGATCGGCCGGCGCCGTGGTTTCCGTATCCTGCGCCAGAACCGGAGAGGCGGCCAGCGCCGCAGCCATGGCCAGCAGAACCCGGCGGGTGATCGTCGTCATTGCGTCGTCCTCATTTCTTTGCGGGGCGAGTTAAGATGTTTTCGGCCAGCCGTTCAAGCGCAGCCCGAAGCGCGGAATCGGCGACGCCCTCGGTCGATCTTGCGGCCTTTTCGGCGATGGCGGGATCCGGCGGCGGGGCCTGCGGCGGCGGCGCGGGGGTAAAGACGGCCTGCCCTTCGGCAAAACCGCTTGCGGCGGTCTGGGTCAGCACCAGGCGCGAGATCGCATTGTAGCCGTAGACGGCATTCACCCGCTCGCGGATCCGGGCCTTCTGCATCTCGACCATGGGTGCGCTGGCGCCCTGCACCAGCAGCGTCAGCGTCGCGCCGAACCCCTCGCGGCCATAGGCCACCTTCACCGGGCGGGTGATACGTGCCAGATCCGCGCCGACCACCTCGGGCCAATGGGTGACAAGGCGGGCCACGGCAAAGCCGCGCGCCTCTCCGGCCGATCGGATCTGGCCCGAAACCAGCGCGAAGGCCGGCTCGAAACCGCGCATGCGGTGCTGTGCGGAGGGCGTGCCGGGCTTGCGGGCCATCTGGTCCTTACCTTGATTGCCGCTATCTTAGCCCAAGCCCCGCGCCCCGCCACCCCGCGACCGAGCCAAGGACCATAAAACTTGCGTGACACAGCCCTGATCGCCGCCCGCCTGCTGGCCTGGTACGACCGTCACGCCCGGGTGATGCCCTGGCGCGTCGGTCCGGCCGAACGCGCGGCCGGCGCGCGGCCCGATCCCTATCGCGTCTGGCTGTCCGAGGTGATGCTGCAACAGACCACCGTCGCCGCCGTGCGCGATTATTTCCGCCGCTTCATCGCCCGCTGGCCCGATGTGGGCGTGCTGGCCGCGGCGCGGGACGAGGATGTCATGGCCGAATGGGCCGGTCTTGGCTATTACGCCCGGGCGCGCAACCTGCTGAAATGCGCACGCGCGGTCGTGGCGCGCGGCGGCTTTCCCGACACCGCCGCAAATCTGCGCCATCTGCCGGGGATCGGCCCCTATACCGCCGCCGCCATCGCCGCCATCGCCTTCGACGAGGCCGCGACCGTGGTCGATGGCAATGTCGAGCGGGTGGTGGCCCGCCTCTTCGCCGTGCAGACCCCGCTGCCACGGGCAAGGCCCGAGCTTGCGCAACTGGCGGCCTGCCTGACGCCGACCGCCCGCCCGGGCGATTTCGCGCAGGCGATGATGGACCTGGGCGCCACGATCTGCACACCGAAATCGCCGGCCTGCGGCCTTTGCCCGTTGCGGGACGATTGCGCCGCACGGGCAGGGGGGATTGCGGCAGACCTGCCGCGCAAGGCGCCGAAGGCGGTGAAGCCTACCAGGCGCGGCACTGTCTGGGCCTTGCGCACCCCCCGCGGCTGGGTGGTGGAACGGCGGCCCGGCCACGGCCTTCTCGGCGGCATGGCCGGCTTTCCCGGCGATGGCTGGGACGGATCGGCGGGCGGCGGCGCGCCGGCGGCGGCGCCCTGGCGGGACGCGGGCGAGATCCGCCATACCTTCACCCATTTCCATCTGATCCTGCGGGTGATGGTTGCCGAAGCCGATCTTTTGCCGCTGCGTGGCAGCGCTGACCCGCGCCTCGTCGCCTCCAGCCTGCCCACGGTGATGCGAAAGGCCCATGCGCTGGCCAGCACGGTGCTGGAAACCCCGCCCTGAGCCGGCGCGCCCGTCGTCCGGTCGATGGGGGGCCGGCGGGCGACCGGCCATTGATCGGCCGCCGGCTTTTCCGTATCCCTCATGCCGACACAAGGACCCCGACATGACGAACAAGCCAAAGACCGTCACATCCGACCGCAAGCGCGGCTCGGGCGTGAAGTTCGCCTATGACATATTGCGCGAGGAAATACTCGATCTGGCCCTTCCGCCGGGCAGTTCCATCGACGAGGTGCAACTGGCCGAGCGGCTGAAGATGTCGCGCACGCCCATCCGCGAGGCGCTGGTGCGGCTGGCGGGCGAAGGGCTGGTGACGACGCTGCCCAACCGCTCGACCATCGTGACGCCGATCGACTTCCTGAACCTCTACACCTTCTTCGACGCCATCACCCTGATGTACCGGGTGACGACGCGGCTGGCGGCCGAATATCGCAGCGCCGAGGATATCGCGCTGATCCGGGCACGGGCCGCGGATTACACCGCCGCCGCTGCCGCGGGCGATGCGCTGGCGATGATCGCCACCAACCGCGAATTCCACGTCACCATCGCCGAAGCGGGGCGCAATCCCTATTACACCATGCTGTTCACCCGGCTGATGGACGAGGGGCGGCGGATCATGCCGCTGTATTATTCCTCCTACGACAGCCAGCCGGCCGATCTGGGCGTTGTCGAACATGCCGGCATGATCGCCGCGATCGAGGCGCGCGACATCGCGGCCGCCGACCGGCTGGCCACCGCACATGCCGATGGCATCGTCAGCCAGATCCGCAATTTCGTCTCTCGCGACGGCCGGCAGAAACTGGCGCTGTAGCGGGTTTCCGCCCACGCCCTTTTCTTGTCGACAAATAAAATACAAATAGTGTATTATGACGGCAAGGGCAGAGTCGCGGCATGCTGTCGCCAGCCCATGGTCAGAGGAGAGCCGAGATGGACACGCAGATTTTTCACGGAACGATCCCCGCGCTGATGACGCCCTGCAAGGCGGACCGCACGCCCGACTATGACAAGCTGGTCGCCAAGGCGAAACAGTTGATCGGGCTGGGCATGTCGGCGGTGGTCTATTGCGGCTCGATGGGCGACTGGCCCCTCTTGACCGACGCGCAGCGGATGGAAGGCGTCGAGCGGCTGGTCGAGGCCGGCGTGCCGGTGATCGTCGGCACCGGGGCGGTGAATTCGGCCAGCGCGGTCGCCCATGCGGCCCATGCGCAGAAGGTGGGCGCCAAGGGGCTGATGGTCATTCCGCGCGTGTTGTCGCGCGGATCGGTGATCGCGGCGCAGAAGGCGCATTTCAAGGCCATCCTCACCGCCGCGCCTGACCTGCCCGCGGTGATCTACAACAGCCCCTATTACGGTTTCGCCACCCGCGCCGATCTGTTCTTCGCGCTCCGGGCCGAGCATCCGAACCTGATCGGCTTCAAGGAGTTCGGCGGGCCGGCGGATCTGTCCTATGCGGCCGAGAACATCACGTCGCAGGATGGGGATGTGACGCTGATGATCGGCGTCGACACCACCGTCTACCACGGTTTCGTCAATTGCGGCGCCACGGGGGCGATCACCGGCATCGGCAACGTGCTGCCGCGCGAGGTCCTGCACCTGACCGCGCTGTGCCGGGCGGCGGTCAAGGGCGACGCCACCGCGCGCCGTCTGGCGAAGGAACTGGACGACGCGATGCAGGAGCTGTCGAAGGTCGACGCCGGGCCGGATCTGGTGCTTTATTTCAAGCACATGCTGGTCCTGCGGGGCGAGAAGGAATATGCGCTGCAATTCATCGAGACCGACGCGCTGACCCCCAGCCAGAAGGGCTTCATCGAGGCGCAACTGGCGCTGTTCGACGCCTGGTATGCCGACTGGTCGAAGGCGACCGGGGCGCTCAAGTTCGCGGCCTGACCACGACGGATGCGAAAGCGGAAAAGGCCCTTCGACCGAAGGGCCTTTTCTGGTTCGGCGGCTATGCCGCAAGCGCCGCTGCCGCCGTGTCGCGCATCGGTGTCGTCGGGCGACCGATCAGCGCGAAGAGCCGCTTGTCGTCCGATTGCAGCGCCCCTTGCGCAGCGGCGGCATCCCAGCCGGCCACGGCGGCGGCCAGACCGTCGGGCAGACCTGCGCCCCTCAGAATGCCGGCATAATCCGCCTGCGGCAGATCCCGGTAGGGAATGTCGCGGCCGGTCTGGCGCGAGATCTCGGCCGCCAGATCGGCCAGCGTATAGCTGTCATCCCCGGCAAGTTCGTAGGTCTTGCCGTCATGGCCATCCGACAGCAGCACCTCCGCGGCGGCTTCGGCATAGTCGGCCCGCGCGGCCGAAGAGATGCGGCCGTTGCCGGCGCTGCCGACGAAGGCGCCGTTGGCCACCGCGGCTGGAACCGAGCCGGTATAGTTCTCGGTGTACCAGCCGTTGCGCAGGATGGTGAAGACAAAGCCCGATTCTTTCAGCGCCCGCTCGGTATCGCGATGCTCATCGGCAAGGTCGAGGATGGAGGTATCGGCATGCAGCAGGCTGGTATAGACGATGCGGCGCACGCCGGCCGCCCGCGCGGCGGCAATGACGGCGCGGTGCTGGACGGCCCGCTGCCCGACCTCGTTCGACGAGATCAGAAGGAGCGTGTCCACCCCCCGCAAGGCCGGACCAAGCGTATCGGGGGCGCTGTAATCCGCCTTGCGGAGTTCCACCCCCGGGATTTCGGCCTTTTCCGGGCTGCGGGCCAGCGCGACGATGGTCGCGCCGTGGGCTTTTTTCTGCAATGCGTCGATCACGAGACGGCCGAGATGGCCCGTGGATCCCGAAACAGCGATCGTCATGTCCTTGTCCTTTCGATTCCGCTGCGACAGATTTAAGGGGTGTACTTATTTTTTGAAAGTACGCACATTAATGTAAGTATGAAATCACCCGGAGGGATGCCGATGTCGTTGTCGGAAAAGGTCATGCGCGGAGATCTGATGTCGGCGGCCTGCCCCTCGCGCGAGGTTCTGAAACATGTCACCAGCCGCTGGGGCGTGCTGGTGCTGCTGGCGCTTGAGACGGGAACGCATCGCTTCAGCCAGTTGCGGCGCAGGATCGGCGGTGTCAGCGAACGGATGCTGGCGCAGACGCTGCAATGGCTGGAAAGCGACGGCCTGGTGTTGCGGACGGCCCATGACGTGGTCCCGCCCCATGTCGATTACTGCCTGACGCCGCTTGGCGTCGAAGCGGCAGGCCGGGTCCGTCTTCTGGCCGACTGGATCGAGACCAGCCTGCCGGACATCGCGGCAGCCCGGGCCGGCCGCGGCCAGGACTGACCGCCGCCCGCGCGCCATGCGCCGGCAGCGGCACCAGCCGCGTGGGCTATTGCACCGCGTCCAGCCCGCCGTCGTGCAGGCGCGCCAGCATCGCCATTTCATCCGCGTTCAGCACGATGCCCTCGGCCTCTGCCTGCGCCCGGGCGGCAAAGCGGCGCGACGAGGGCAGGCGGGCGCCCTGCCCCGCGATGGCATCCAGCAGCACCTCCGCCCGGGCGAAAGGATCGCCCTGGCCATGGGCAAAGCGTTCCGGGCTGAAGGCGAGAATCAACTCGCCATGGCGCGGCAACAACTTGTCCGAGCCGAGAAAGGCCAGCGCCTCGGGGCTGGTCATGTCGCCGATCATCACGCCCGCCAGCAACTCGATCATGGTCGAGATGGCCGAACCCTTGTGTCCGCCGAAGGGCAGCATCGCCCCGCCCAGCGCGGCGGCCGGGTCGGTCGTGGGATGGCCCTGCGCATCGACGGCCCAGCCCTCGGGCAGCGTCTTGCCGGCGCGGCGGTGCAACTCGATCTCGCCGCGAGCGGCTACGCTGGTGGCGAAATCGAAGACATAGGGCATCCGGCCGGGGCGCGGCCAGCCGAAGGCGAAGGGGTTGGTCCCCAGCAGCGCCCTGGTGCCGCCCGCGGGGGCAACCGTCGCATAGCTGGGGCACATGGCCAGCGCGGCACAGCCATGGCCGGTCAGCACCTCGACCTCGGGCCAGAGGGCCGAGAAATGCACGCAGGAATTGATCACCAGCGCCGCCACGCCCTGCAGCCGCGCCCGCTCTGCCAGCACCGGCGCGCCCAGTTCGAAAGCGGCGGGGGAAAAGCCGCCACCCGCATCGACGCGGATCACGGCGCTGCCGTCATCGGCCAGTTCGGGCCGCGCCTCTGACACCACCTTGCCAGCCTTGAGCGTCCGCAGGCACCCCTCGATGCGGTAGACGCCATGCGACTTGCAGCCGTCACGTTCGCCCGCCGTGATGACGCGCGCAACGGCGGCGGCCTGCTGCGGGACCAGCCCGCAGCGCAGAAAGATCGCTTCGACCGCATCGAAAAGCTGCGGGATCGAAAGGTTGACGTCTTCGGTCATGGTGCGGTTGCCTTTGTCTTTGGTTGTCGCATCGTGCGGTTACGGGTGGCGCAGGCCGGATATCGCATGGCACAAGCTGTGCCTAAGAAGGGTTTCCCAACCGAAAGGACGGGACTACAGTCATCCAAGCGTCGCCCGTTCATGCCAAGGCGTCAAAAAGAAAATCTGCGCAGCATACAATCGGGCTATCGCCAAAAACACAAACAGTATGCAATGTGCATAACGAGTTCGTCACGAGTCGCAACAACAGAAGTTCAACAAGGGAGAGAAAGATGAAACTTGGGCTGACACTGGGCGGGATTGCCGCCGCCGCCGTCCTGGCCACCGCCGCGCAGGCCGACAAGCTGGATGACATCATCGCCTCGGGCACGTTGCGCTGCGCCGTGACGCTGGATTTCCCGCCGATGGGCATGCGCGACGCCTCGAACAACCCGATCGGCTTCGACGTGGATTATTGCAACGATCTGGCCGCAGCCCTTGGCGTCACCGCCGAGATCGTGGACACCCCCTTCCCCGAGCGGATTCCGGCCCTGATGTCGGGCCGCGTCGACGTGGGTGTCGCCTCCACCTCGGACACGCTGGAGCGCGCGAAGACCGTGGGCTTCTCGATCCCCTATTATGCGTTCGAAAATGCCGTCGTCGCCAATGACAAGGTCGAGATGACCGATTGGGAGGGCATGAAGGGCAAGACCGTGGGCGCCACCGCCGGCACCTACGAGGCGATCTGGCTGGAAGGTCAGGTCAAGGCCTGGGGCGAGGGCGAGTTCCGGCCCTACCAGACCCAGGCGGACGTGTTCCTGGCGCTGAGCCAGGGCCAGCTCGACGCCACCGTCTCCACCGTCGAAGTGGCCGAGGCCAACGTGAAATCGGGCAATTTCCCCGGCATCCGCATCGTCGACAAGGCGCCGATGGTGCCTGACTATGTGGCGCTGTTCGCGATGCGCAACGAATACGGGCTGATCAACTATCTCGATCTGTTCGTGAACCAGCAGGTCCGCACCGGCCGCTATGCCGAGCTCTACAAGAAGTGGATCGGCGACGGCGAGCCGGCCGACCTCAGCATCCCCGGCGTCTACCGCTGAGATCTGTCGCGGCGCGGGGCTCCCCCCGCGCCGCACTTCATCTCCGACGGGAGGCGGTGATGTTCGGCTATACGTTTCAATGGAAGCAGGCGCTGTCAAAGCTGCCGCAGATGCTTGACGGTGCGCTGGTCACGATGGAAATCGCGCTGCTGTCGATGGCCATCGGCATAGCGCTTGCGGTGCTGCTGACGCTGTTCCGCCTGTCCGGCAACCGGGCGCTGAACGGCTTTGCCGTGACCTGGGTCGAGATTGCGCGCAACACGCCCGCGCTGTTCCAGATCTATATGGCGCATTTCGGGGTTGCCAGTTTCGGCATCCATTTCAGTCCCTTCACCTCGCTGCTGATCGGAATCACCTTCAACAATGCGGGCTATCTGGCGGAGAACTTCCGCGGCGCGCTGAAGGCCATTCCAGAGACGCAAACCCGCGCAGGGCGGTCGCTGGGCATGACGCCCCTGCAGGCCTTCGGCTATATCGTCATGCCGCAGATGTTGCGCATCGCGTTCCTGCCAATGACGAACCAGATGGTCTGGGCCATCCTGATGACCTCGCTCGGCGTCACCGTCGGCCTGAACGTCGACCTCTACGGCGTCACGCAGGATCTGAATGCGCTGACCTTCCGCACCTTCGAACTCTTCGCCATCGCGGGGGTGATCTTCTACCTGATCACCAAGGTCATCCAGCTTGGCGCGCGCCTCGTCGCCGCGCGCCTGTTCCGGTATTGAGGGGGCGCCGCCATGTTCGACACTGCCCTCAGCGCCGCCGACCTCTGGTTCCTGACCAAGGGCGCGGGGATGACCATCCTCGTCACCGCGGTTTCGGTGGTCTTCGGCACCGTTCTTGGCATCATCTTCGGTGTCTTCCGCTATCAGCTCGGCCCGATCTGGGCCGCGCCGGTCACATTCGTGCTCGATGTCTCGCGCTCGATTCCGCTGCTGATCCAGCTTGTGCTGGCCAATGCCTTCCTCGGCACGGTGCTGCGGTTGCAGATGACCGGCTTTACCGTCGCCTGCATGGTGCTGACGCTCTACACCGCCGCCTATTGCGCCGAGATCGTGCGGGGCGGCATCGACGCCGTGCCGCTGAACACCCGCCGCGCCGCACGGTCGCTGGGCATGTCCTGGGGCCAGGACATGCGCTATATCGTGATGCCGCTGGCCACCCGCGTCGCCCTTCCCTCCTGGATCGGGCTGGCGCTTGGCGTGATGAAGGATTCGGCGCTGGTCTATGTGGTGCAGGTGGTGGAACTGATGAAATCCACGCAAATCCTGATCACCCGCCTGCAGGAACCGCTGTTCCTTCTGTGCATCTGCGGGCTGTTCTACTTCGTGATCAGCTTCCCCCTTGCCCGGTTCGGCGGGTATCTCGAAAAGCGGTGGTCCAATGATTGAGATCGAGAACGTCTACAAGTCCTTTGGCGCACTGCAGGTCCTCAAGGGCATCAACCTGACTGTCCCGAATGGCGAGGTGCTGACCGTGATCGGCGGCTCCGGTTCGGGGAAATCGACGCTGCTGACCTGCATCAACGGGCTGGAGAAGATCGACAGCGGGCGGATACTGGTGGATGGCACCGATGTGCATGCCAAATCGACCGACCTGAACAAGCTGCGGCAGAAGCTGGGGATCGTGTTCCAGCAGTTCAACGCCTTCCCGCATCTGACGGTGCTGGAAAACGTGACGCTGGCCCCGCGCAAGGTGCTGCACCAGTCGAAGGAAGAGGCGCGCGAGATGGCGGTGCGGCAACTGTCGCATGTGGGTCTGGGCGACAAGCTGGATGTCTACCCCTCGCGCCTGTCGGGCGGCCAGCAGCAGCGCATGGCGATTGCCCGCGCGCTGGCCATGTCGCCTGACTACATGCTGTTCGACGAGGTGACCTCGGCCCTTGACCCGCAACTGGTGGGCGAGGTGCTGGATACCTTGCGGCTTCTGGCCAGCGACGGCATGACGATGATCTGCGTCACCCATGAGATGAAATTCGCGCGTGAGGTGTCGGACCGCGTGGCCTTCTTCGACAAGGGCGTGATGGCGGAGATCGCGCCCCCGGCGGAACTGTTCGACGCACCGAAGAGCGAATCGCTGAAAACCTTCCTCGCCGCGACGCATTGAGGGCAAGATGCAGACTGACGTCCTGGTGATCGGCGCCGGCGTGGTGGGCCTTTCCGCCGCGCTGGCGCTACAGGCGCGCGGCTTGGACGTTGCCGTGGTGGACCGGGACGGGCCGGCGGCGGGGGCTTCGGCGGGGAATGCCGGCGCCTTCGCCTTTACCGACATTCTGCCGCTCGCCTCGCCGGGTATCCTGCGGAAGGCGCCGAAGTGGCTCCTGGATCCGCTGGGCCCGCTGTCGATCCCGCCGGCCTATGCCCTGCAGATCGCGCCCTGGATGTTGCGGTTTTCGCGCGCCTGCCTGCCGGCCAATGTCGCGGCGTCGACGCGGGCGCAAACCGCGCTGATGGATCTGTCGCGGGCGGAGCTTGAACCGTTCCTGGCCTCCACCGGCACCGCGGCCATGCTGCGCAAGGACGGCAACCTGCAGGTCTACGAGGGGGAGGGCGAATTTCGCGCCGCGCTGCCCGGCTGGCAGGCGCGGGCAGACCATGGCATCGCCTTCACTCACATGACCCCTGCCGAGATGGCCGCAGTGCAGCCCGGCCTTGCCCCGCGCTTTACCCACGGCACCTTCACCCCCGGCTGGTATTCCATCGCCGACCCCAAACTGTACACGCTGGCGCTGGCGGAACGCTTCCGCGCCAATGGCGGCCGGATCGAGCGGGCGGAGGTCACGGTCCTGCTTCCCGATGACACGGGCGTCGAGATCGTCACCAGGGGGGAGCCCCTGCGTGCGACGCGGACCGTGGTCGCCGCCGGCGCCTTCTCGAAACCGCTGGCCGCCGGGCTGGGCGACCGGGTGCCCCTGGAAACCGAGCGCGGCTACAACACGACGCTGCCCGAAACCGCCTTCGATCTGCGCACCCAGATCACCTTTGGCGGCCACGGCTTCGTCATCTCGCGCCTGTCCACCGGCATCCGCGTCGGCGGCGCGGTGGAACTGGGCGGGCTGAAGCTGCCGCCGAATTTCAAACGCTCCGAGGCGATGCTGAAGAAGGCGCAGTCCTTCCTGCCCGGCCTGAACCCGGCGGGCGGCGTGCAATGGATGGGTTTCCGCCCCTCGCTGCCCGACAGCCTGCCGGTGATCGGTCAGGCGCGTTCGACGCCGCGCGTTTTCTATGCCTTCGGCCACGGCCATCTTGGCCTGACCCAATCGGCCGGTACCGCCCGGCTGATCGCCGACCTGCTGACCGGCGCCCCGCCCCTTCTCGACCTTGCGCCCTTCAGCCCGCAAAGGTTCTAGCGCCATGGCGGTCCACACCTTTTCCTGCCTCGACGGGCACACCTGCGGCAACCCCGTCCGCCTGGTCTCGGGCGGCGGCCCCCGGCTGGAAGGGGCGACGATGCTGGAACGCCGCGCCCATTTCCTGCGCGAGTTCGACTGGATCCGCACCGGCCTGATGTTCGAGCCGCGCGGCCATGACATGATGTCGGGCAGCATCCTCTACCCCCCGACGCGCCCCGATTGCGACGTAGGGGTACTGTTCATCGAAACCTCGGGCTGCCTGCCGATGTGCGGCCACGGCACCATCGGCACCATCACGATGGGCATCGAGAATGGCCTCATCTCCCCGCGCGAACCGGGGCGGCTGTCGATCGACGCGCCCGCCGGCAAGGTCGACATCACCTATGTGCAGGAGGGCCGCTTCGTCGAGGAGGTGCGGCTGACCAACGTGCCCGCCTATCTGCATGCCGAAGGGCTGACGGCCGAGGTGGAGGGCCTGGGCGAGATCACGGTGGACGTGGCCTATGGCGGCAATTTCTACGCCATCGTCGAGCCGCAGGAAAATTTCCGCGACATCGCCGATTTCACTGCTGGCGAGCTGATCGGCTTCTCGCCGAAACTGCGTGCGGCGCTGAATGCGAAATACCAGTTCGTCCACCCCGAACATCCCGCGATCAACGGGCTGAGCCACATTCTGTGGACCGGCCTGCCCACCGTCGAAGGCGCGCATGCCCGCAATGCGGTGTTCTACGGCGACAAGGCCATCGACCGCAGCCCCTGCGGCACCGGCACCTCGGCGCGCATGGTGCAACTGGTGGCCAAGGGGCGGCTGAAGGTCGGCGACGAGTTCTGGCACGAAAGCATCATCGGCTCGATCTTCAAGGGAAGGGTCGAGGCGGCGGCCCGGGTGGGCAACCTCTCCGCTATCATCCCCTCGGTCGGCGGATGGGCGCGGCAGACGGGCATCAACACCATCTTCATCGACGACCGCGACCCCTATGCCCATGGCTTCGTGGTGAAATGACCGCGCTTTCCATCCTGCCCGGCACTGCCGAAGGCCCCATCATCGCCACGACCGAACCCCTGAGCTTCTGGGGCGGGATCGACCCGGCGACGGGCCGGGTGATCGATGTGCATCACCCCTTGCACGGGCAATGCCTGACCGGCGCGATACTGCTGATGCCCTCGACGCGCGGCTCCTGCACCGGCTCGGGGGTGCTGCTGGACATGGCGCTGTCGGGCCGCGCGCCGGCGGCGCTGGTCTTCGCGGAACCCGAGGATGTGGCGACCCTTGGCGCGCTGATCGCGGCCGAGATGTTTGGCCATGCGCTGCCCGTCCTGCGCCTGCCGGCGACCGATTTCGCCGCGCTTTCCGCCCGCCCGCAGGCCCGCATCACAACCGAAGCGGTCATCGCGGGCAATCTGGTGCTGCCGCTGACCCCGCCCGCAACCGCCGCGCTGGACCTGACCGATGACGACCGCGCCATGCTGGAGGGGGTCGCGGGCGCCGCCACGCAGCAGGCCATGCGCATCACCTGCGCCATGGCCGCGCAGCAGGGCGCCGCGCGGCTGATCGACGTATCCCAGGGCCATATCGACGGCTGCATCTATGCGAGCCCCGCGAACCTGACCTTCGCGCAGGCCATGGCGGACCTCGGAGCCAAGGTCCGCATCCCGACCACGATGAATGCCATCTCGGTCGACCGCGCCAACTGGCAACGTCAGGGCGTGCCGCCCAGCTTTGGCGGACCGGCGGCGCGGCTGGCCGATGCCTATGTCGCCATGGGCTGCCAGCCGACCTTCACCTGCTCGCCCTATCTTCTCGACAGCGCGCCCGGAGAGGGCGAGGCCATCGCCTGGGCGGAATCGAATGCGGTGATCTATGCCAATTCCGTCCTCGGTGCCCGCACCGCGAAGCACCCCGATTTCCTGGACCTCTGCATCGCCATCACCGGCCGCGTGCCCCTGTCGGGCGTCTATCTGGACGAGAACCGGGCGGCGCGGCGCATTCTCGACATCGACCTGCCAGAAAGCATCGACGATGCCTTCTGGCCGCTGATCGGCTGGCTGGCCGGGCAGGCTTCGCCCGACCGCATACCGCTTTTGCGCGGTCTGGCTGGCGCCGCGCCCTCGCCCGACGACCTGAAGGCGCTCTGCGCGGCCTTCGGCACCACCTCCGCCGCGCCGATGCTGCATGTCGAAGGGGTGACACCGGAGGCCGGGCGGATCGCGCCCGGCGCCGACCGGGTGACGATCACCCGCGCCGATATGGCGGCGGGCTGGCGGACCCTGAACGAGAGGCCAGAGGCGGTGGATCTGGTCGCCATCGGCAGCCCCCATGCCAGCCTGCCGGAATGCCGCGCGCTGGCGGCGGCTCTGAATGGCCGCCGCGTCGCCATTCCCACCATCCTCACCGCCGGCCGCGCCGTGATCGCGGAAGCCCGCGCCGAAGGCACCCTCACCGCGCTGGAGGCGGCCGGCGTGCAGGTGCTGCCCGACCTCTGCTGGTGCTCGATCTCGGAGCCTGTGTTCCCGCCCGCCACCCGCGCCCTGATGACCAATTCCGGCAAATATGCCCATTACGGCCCCGGCCTTTCCGGCCGCGCCGTCCGCTTCGGCGCACTCGAGGATTGCGCGGCAGCCGCAATCACCGGGCAGGCGCCGCACCGCCTGCCCCGCTGGCTGCGCCTGCCGGCGGAGTAGCGAAGGGCCGTCAGCCCGGGCAGACCCGCGCCAGATAGGCCCCGGTCGCCTCATCGACAAGCGGCAGCAGCTTGCGCCGAACCTCGGCATGATAGGCGTCCAGCGCGGCGGTCTCGGCGACGGTCAGGGCTTCGCGGTGGACCATGGTCAGGTCGATGGGCGCCAGCGTCAGCGAGGCGAAGCGGCAGAAGCCGGGCGTTTCGGGATCGGCCACGACCTCGACCTGGTTCTCGATCCTGATGCCGAACTCGCCCTCGGCATAGAAACCCGGCTCGATGGTCATGATCGCGCCAGGCCGCAGTCCGAACGGGTTGGCCGTCTTGGCGAAACGAAACGGATATTCGTGGATCAGCAGGTTGTGCCCGACACTGTGGCCGGTGCCGTGATCGTAATCCAGCCCGATGTCCCACAGCGCGCGGCGGGCGAAGGCATCCAGCTGGTGCCCCTTGGTGTCGACCGGGAAACGGGCCGTCAGCAACGACAGAAACCCCTTCAGAACGGCGGTGCAGGCATCCTTCATCCGGGCGTCGGGGGTACCGAACATGACCGTCCGGGTCACGTCGGTGGTGCCCGTCGCATATTGCCCGCCCGAATCCACCAGATAGGGCCGGCCCGTGACGATGGCCGCATCGGAGGCGGGGGTGGCCGCGTAATGGCACATGGCCGCATTGGCGCCCGCGGCCGAGATGGTGCGAAAGCTGTCTTCGAGAAAGCCCGGCTGCGCGGCGCGGAGAGCATGCAGCCGCGCCTCGGCCTCCAGTTCCGTGACGGGCGGGCGCCCCGCGGCCTCGCGGCGCGGCACCTCATCCGTCAGCCAGGCCAGAAAGCCGGTCAGCGCCACACCGTCGGCCAGATGCGCCGCGCGGAAACCGGCAAGTTCCGCCGGGGTCTTGATGGCCTTGGCAAGGGTGATCGGATCGGTCGCGGGTAGCAGCGTGCCGCCGCCCCCTTCAACCCAGCCCCGCAGCGCGGCGGGGGAAAAATCGGGGTCGGCCAGCACCTTGCGGCCCGGCGCCGCCTCTCGCACGCGGCCCGCAAAGCGGTCTGGCTCGACCAGCGCGACATCGCGCAGATCAAGCGCGCCGATCCGGTCGCCCAGCTTGCGGCTGTCGACAAACCATTCGCAGCGGCCATCGGCATGAAGGATCAGGAAAGAGTGCGGGACCGGATTCATCGGCACATCGGAACCGCGCACATTCAGCAGCCAGGCGATGTTGTCGGGCTGGGTTTCCACCAGCAGATCGGCACCATCACCGCGCAGCGCCGTGGCGATGCGCTCGCGCTTTTCGGCAGAGGTCGCCCCCGCCTCCGGTGCCGGCATGCCGCGCACCGGGCCAAGCGGCGATGGCGGCCGGCCGGGCCAGATGACATCGAAGGGATCGGCGCGCAGCGGAACCAGTTCGGCGCCCGCTGCGGCGCAGGCCGCGGACAGCCGGTCGTATTGCGCCAGCGTCAGCAGCAATGGATCGGCGCCGATCCGCCAGCCCGGCCGGGCGTTGGCCCGCAGCCAGGTCGCGGGCGGCTCGTCATGCAGATGGTGCAGCGCGAACAGCACGGCATCCACCTGCTGGCGGGCCTGCACCTGATATCGCCCGTCGACGAAAAGCAGCGCCTGCTGCGGCAGGAGCAGCGCCATCCCGGCAGAGCCGGTGAAGCCGGTCAGGAACGCCAGGCAATCGTCATGCGGAGCGGTAACTTCGGACTGGTAGACATCGGCCCGCGGCACGATCATGCCGTCGAGCGATTGCGCCGCCAGAACCGCCCGCAGGCGGGAAATCGGGGTATCGGTGGTCATGTTGTCCATATCCGTCAGGCCAGGGGGCCGCCCCGGTGCAGGACCATCTCGCGCAAGCGGCCGAAGACGCCGGCCGACTGGTGCAGACCGTCATGCTCATAGGCATTGGTGATCCAGTAGTCGAGATTTCCGGTGGCCGCGGCCGTCCGCCGCGACAGGCCTTCGTCCACGAACATGTCGTCGTGCCAGATCGCGGCCGCGACCGGCACCTCGTTCGCGGCAAGCCGTGCCGGATCGTAAAGCGCGGGCCATTCCGCGCGGGCGGCCAGCGCCTCGGCCGCGGCGCGGAACGGACGCAGCAGGGCGATATCCGCGAACATCCAGGGATAGATCATCTCGCCGGTGAAGAGCGGCGGACGCGCGCCCGGATCGAAGGCCGGAAACTCGGCCCGGATGCGTTCGGCCGACCAGTTCGTCGCACCTTCACCCTGCCCGTAGATCGCCTCGTGAACGGCGGCGAAAAGCGGGTTGGAATGAAAGGCCGTCTGCGCCATGATCTGGGCCAGGAAATGATCCGACAGGCGGTCGGTGCCGCTGCCCTCGAACGCCTCGTCCAGCAGCCAGTGGATGCGCTCGGCCCCGGGGCCCATGCCGAGATCCAGCCCGAGGGTCTGGAGCCGCCGGAAGGTCAGCCGGTCGCCGTCGGGCAGCCGCACGTCTTCGCCATCCAGCCGGTCGGCGATGGCCGCAAGCCGCGCCGCATCCTGTGGGTAACGGCGGAAATAGCCGGCATTCTTGGCAGCGACGCGCGGATAGGTCAGGCGATAGACATCGTCCGCCGTGGCCCCGATCCAGGGCAGGCCGCCGGTGACATAGCAGGCCGCCAGCCCCTCCGGCGCCCGCGACAGCCAGGTCAGGGTAAGAAAGCCGCCGTAGCTTTGCCCCAGCGTGGACCAGCGCCCGCCGCCGTAATGCCGGCGACGAATGTGATCGAAATCGGCCACGATGGCATCGGCGCGGAACAGCGCGAGGAAATCGGCGCCGGCTGCACCATCGGCAAAGCGCGCCATGGTCGCCGCCGTCACCGGGGTGGAGCGCCCCGTACCGCGCTGGTCCGGTAAAAGGACACGGTGAGTCTTCAGCGCCTCGTGCAGCCAGACCGGACCTTCGCGCATCGGCCGGGGCGACTTGCCGCCGGGGCCGCCCTGCAGAAAGCACAGGATCGGCAGATCCTCGTGCCTGCGGGCGGGATCTACAACCTCGCGGACGAAGATCTCGATGCTGCCGCCCTCCGGCCGCGCCCAGTTCAGCGGCACGGGGAAAAGGCGGTCGCGGATATGCATTCCGGGAATGATGTATTCGGACATGGCGGGCCTAACGGATCCTCGGGTCAAGCAGGACATAGAAGAGATCGACGACGATATTCGCCGCCACGATGAACAGGCCGCCCAGCAGGACGACGCCGATGATGATCGGCCGGTCCTGATTGTTCACCGCCTGCACCGCCAGCGCGCCCACGCCCTGCAAGCCATAGACCTGCTCGATCACGATGGCGCCACCCAGGAGCAGGGCGATATCGGCGCCAAGCTGGGTGACAAGCGGCGTCAGCGCCGCGCGCATGCCGTGTTTCCAGATCACGCGGCGTTCCGACAGACCCTTGGCGCGGGCGGTGCGGATATAGTCTTCGCCCATCACCTCCAGCATCTGGCCGCGGGTCAGCCGGGCGTAGAAGGCCGCCATGGTCAAGGCCAGCGTGGTCCAGGGCAGCGCCAGATGCCAGGCCCAGAGCAGCGGATCGCGACTGAAGGGTTTGTAGCCGCCGGCGGGAAACAGGGTGAATCCGGCCTGTTTCGGCAGGAAGTACAGCAGGTACAGCGACATCATCCCCAGAACGAAGGTCGGAAACGACAGGCCGACCAGAATGAACGCCTGCCCCAGCCGGTCGCGCAGGGAACCCGGATGACGCGCCGACATCAGCCCGATGGGGATGCCGATGGCCAGCCACAGCACCACGGCGCCGATCACCAGCGACAGCGTGGCCGGGATGCGCCGCAGGATGATTTCGGCGACAGGCTGGCGGTTGCGATAGGAATAGCCCAGGTCGCCCTGCACGGCCCGGGTGATGAAGGTTGCATATTGCTCGATCATCGGGCGGTCGACACCGAGATTGCTGCGGATCTGTTGCAACTGTGCATCGGTTGCCTTGTCGCCGGCGATCATCCGTGCCGGATCGCCCGGCGCGACGAAGAACAGGAAGAAGACGAAAGACGACAGGACCAGCAGCACCACCGCACCGAAGGCCAGCCGTTGCAGGATGAAGCGGGTCATGAGGCAGCCCCTTTCCGGTCGCGCTTCAACCGCCGCGCGGTCCGGATGCTCTTCGGATCCAGCGCATCGCGCAGGCTGTCGCCAAAGATGTTGAAGGCCAGCGTCGTCATCAAAAGCGCCGTGCCGGGGAAAAACACCATCCACCAGGCCACAAGATAGAGCGAGTTCGACGAGGCATCGGCCAGCATGCCGCCCCAGCTTGGCGTCGGCGGCACGATGCCCATGCCGAGAAAGGACAGCGTGGCCTCGAAGACGATGGCGCTCGGGATCATCATGGTGGTGTAGACGATGATCGGCACGGTCAGGTTCGGCAGGATGTCGACCACCATGATCGACAGGGGCCCCGCGCCCAGCGAGCGGCTGGCCTGCACGAACTCCTGCCGCGACAGCGAGATGACCTGGCCGCGGATCACCCGCGCCATGGCGGCCCAGGAAAAGAACACGATCACCGAAACCGAGAGCATCAGGCTTGGCCCCATGACCGAGACCAGCGCCAGCGCGCAGAGGAGGAATGGCACCGACATCACCAGGTCGATCAGCCGGCTGAGTGCCAGATCAACCCAGCCGCCGAAGAACCCGGCCGTGGTGCCAACGATCACCGCGATGGCCGAGGCGCAGCAGGCCGCCAGCACTCCGACCAGCAGCGACACCCGGGCGCCATAGGCGAGCCGCACCAGCACGTCGCGGCCCAACTGGTCGGCGCCCAGCCAGAATTCCGCATTCGGGCCGACCGGAATGCCCATCGGCGACAACCCGGTGTCGCGAAACTGGGTGATCGGCGAATGGTCGGTCAGGCTGGCGAAGACCGGCGCGAAGATCGCCATGGCAACGACCAGCACGATCACCGCCAGCGCCACCAGCGCCGCCCTGTCGTGCGCCAGCCGGCGCATCGTCAGATCCAGCGATCCGCGCTGGACGACCACGCCCTCCCCCCCGTCCATCGGTGCTGCTGTCTCGGTCATGGTCGGCCCTCCGCGATCGGGATCAGGTTGCGCACCCTTTCGCCCGTCATCTGCGGCGGCGTCTTGCCGGCCGCCAGCAAGGTGCGGGTGTAGGGATGCTGCGGATTTGCGAACAATGTTTCGGAATCGGCCAGCTCCACGATCTTGCCGCCCTGCATCACTGCGATGCGGTTGCAGACATGCCGGACGACCGACAGGTCATGCGAGATGAACAGATAGGTCAGGCCAAGGTCACGTTGCAGGCCGCGCAGCAGGTTCAGCACCTGCGCCTGGATCGAGACGTCCAGCGCCGAGACGGGCTCGTCGCAGATGATCAGCGCGGGGTTGAGCGCCAGCGCCCGGGCGATGCCGATCCGCTGCCGCTGGCCGCCGGAAAATTCCGATGGAAAGCGATTGTAGTGCTCGGGGTTCAGCCCGACCAGTTCCATCAACTGCCGGACTTTCTCCTTGCGTGCATCGCCCGCCGCCACCCCGTGCAGGCGGAACGGGTCGCCGATGATCGAGCCGACACGGCGGCGCGGATTCAGGCTGCCGAAGGGATCCTGAAACACCAGTTGCACCTCTCGGCGCATCTGCCGCCATTCCGCCCGGTCAAGCGCGGCCAGATCTCGGCCCAGCAGACTGACCGTTCCGCCGGTCGCCGGGGCCAGGCCGGCGATCACGCGCGCGAAGGTCGATTTGCCGCAACCGCTTTCGCCGACCAGGCCGAGAGTCTCGCCGCGATGCACGGTCAGGTCGATGCCCTTCAGCACCTCGTGCTGGCGCTTGTGACCCAGAAAACTGCCAATGGTATAGGTCAGCCGCACATCCCTTGCCTCGACAACCGGGGCGGCGGTGGCGGTATCGGTCGCGGCATGGACCGGCGGCGCGGGCGTCGTTGCGGCCGGCTGCCGGCGGGCGCCATCCGGCAGCCAGCACAGCGCTTGCGTCTTGTCATCGAAGACGCGCAGAGGCGGGGCCGCGGCCGCGCATTCCGGCCGGACCTCGGCGCATCGGGGGGCAAAGACGCAGGCATTGCGCAGGTCCAGCAGGCTGGGCGGGCGGCCGGTGATCGGTTGCAGATCGGCCCCGGGCGAATAGTTCGCCGGCGAAGACCGCAACAGCCCCGCCGTATAGGGATGGGCGGGGGCGCGGAACAGGTTCGCTGCCGGGCCGTATTCCATGCGATGCCCGGCATACATGACCATCACATCGTCGGCGACCGAGGCGAGAAGCCCAAGATCATGGGTGATCAGGATCACCGTGGTGCCGAATTCGCGCCGCATCTCGTCGATCAGCGCGACGATCTGCGCCTGCACCGTCACGTCCAGCGCGGTTGTCGGCTCATCCGCGATCAGCAGCGTGGGCTGCATGATCAGCGCCATGGCGATCATCACCCGCTGCCGCATCCCGCCGGAAAACTGGTGGGGATAATCGTCGTAGCGGCTGGCGGCATCGGGAATGCCGACCTTGCCCAGCATCTCGACCACGCGGGCGCGGGCCTCGTCGCGGCTGATGGTTTCATGCGTGTGCAGCACCTCGGCGATCTGGGCGCCGATGCTGTAGAACGGATGCAGGCTGGACAGCGGATCCTGAAAGATCATGCCGATGTCCTTGCCGCGCAGCCGGCGCAGTTCGTCCTGCGGCAGGCCGATCAGGTTGCGGCCGCCGAACCGCACGCTGCCGGAGATCTCGGCTGTGGGCAGCAGGCCGAGAATGGCCTGTGTCAGCACGCTTTTCCCCGAGCCGGATTCGCCGGCGATGCCAAAGAGCGCACCGGGGCGAATGGCGAAGGAGACATTGCGGACGGCATGGACGGTGCCATCCTCGGTGGGAATCTCGACGGTCAGGCCGTCGACTTGCAAAAGGGACAAGGCAAGACCTCGCGGTGCGGGAACGCGGCCCGGGGGGCTGCGCCGGCCGGGGCGGCCGGCGCAGGGCTTCCGGGTCAGCGATCGAGCCAGATGTTGGTCCAGTCGCCTTCGACGCCCAGCGCGTAGATGCGATAGTTCTGCACCGCCTCGCCATGATAGCGCGGGTTCTTGTTGGCAATGAGCGGCACCACCGGCGCATCCGCCATCACCATCTCGTCGACCTGCCCCCAGAGCGCCGCGGTCTCTTCCGGCGTGGTGGCATTGATCGCCTGCGCGGCGAGGGCATTGGCCGCATCGTTGTTGTAATCGGTGTAGTTGTAGGTCTGGTGGTTGGTGCCGTCATAGGTGAACTGCGGCTGGAAGACCGAACGCGCCGCACCGCCCACCCAGTCCGGCGTCCAGCCGACCGGCGCGATGTCCCAGACGCCATCGCGGGTATTGGCGGGGTTGGTCATGAACTTGGAATAGTAATCCGCCGCCGTCACCGGGATCAGTTCCAGCGTGATACCGGCGCGGGCAAGGCTGGCCTGCAGCGTCTCGGCGGTGGCCACCTCCAGATCCTTGTTGCGATAGGGCATCTTCAGGGTGATGCCGTCAGGGAAACCGGCTTCGGCCAGCAGCGCGCGGGCCTTGTCGGGGTCGCCCTTCGCCTCGGCCGACGGGTACAGGTCGAAGGCATGGTGGCCGAGGACGCCGAGGCCAAAGATGCCGTTCACCGGCTCGGCCACGGTCGGCCCGCCCCATTGCTGCACAATCGCGGCCTTGTCGACCGCATATTGCAACGCCTGGCGGACGCGCAGATCCTTCAGCGCGCCGTTGTTGTTCCCCGAGACGGTGTTGATGAACAGGAAGTTGGTGTTGCCGGCCGAGATCGCCACCAGCTTTTCGTCGCCCGCCGCCGTCAGCATCGCGAGGATCGCCGGCGGGATGTTGATGTCATAGGCCAGATCGGCATCGCCCGACTGCAGCTGCTGCATGATCGCATCGGCCTGCATGCCCATGGTGATCTCGATCTCGTCGACATAGGCGGCGCGCAGCGGGTCGCTGGCGGGATCCCAGGCCGGATTGCGCACCAGCCGGATCAGCGTATCGGGCACATATTCGCCGATGGTATAGGGCCCGCTGGCGATGAAGTTCTCGCGGTATTCCGGGCTGTCGGGGATATAGTCCATCACCTCGACCGGGGCCGCCGCCGTATTGGCCAGCGACAGCATGTAGATGAAATCGCCCGCCTTTTCCTTCAGGTGGAAGACCACGGTCATGTCGTCGGGGGTCTCGATGCCCGAGATGTCGTTGGCCTCCATATAGGCCTTCATCGCCTCGGCGGTGGGGTCCACCTTGGAGAATCCATCGCAGAACTCGGCCATGCCGTCGATCAGCATGGTGTAATAGCTGAGCGAGAACGACCCCAGCACCGGGTTGCAGTTGCGCATCATGCCGCGTTCGACATCCGCCGCGGTGATCTGGCGCGGCCCCGAGGGCGCATCCCACATCGCCCCCGGCCGCAGGGTGAAGGTATAGGTCAGCCCGTCGTCGGTCGGTTGGGGCACTTCGGTCGCCAGATCGCCGACCGGGGTCAGCGCCACCTGTTCGTCGTTCGACGATTCATAGCTGATGAGCTGGCGCGACACCGCGCGAAGAAAGTTGTTGGTGTTGACCATGGCGCCCGTCGTGGGGTCCAGATGGTCGGGCTCTCCGGTGGCCAGAATACGCAATGTGCCGCCCGTCTGCGGCTCCTGCGCCAGCGCCGGCACCGCGGCCAGCGCCAGGGCGACCGCGCCCAGCGCCACCTTGATCATGGGTCGTTCCATTCTTGTCCTCCTCCTGTCGTCGTGATCGAAAAATCGTCGCCGCTCTTGCTGGCGGCTGTCGTCAAACCTAGCAAAGCCAGGCGATGGCCGGTCGGTCAGTCTCCGTCAGCGCACCCCCCAGGTATCGCCAAGCCGATAGCCGCCCGGCCAGGGATCGGTCGGATCCAGCATGTGCTGGTGGATCCCGGTGAGCCAGGCCTGCCCGCTGATCTGCGGGCGGATGGCGGGGCGGCCGGCGACGGTCGTTTCGCCCAGTATCGTGCCGGTAAAGCGGGAATCGATGATCGAGCGGGCCAGCAGGCTCTGCCCGACCTTCATCTGCCCGCGGGCGGCCAGAACCGCCATGCGTGCCGAAACCGCGGTCCCCGTGGGGGAGCGATCGACCTTGCCGGGCTGGATTGCCACGGCCGAACGTGTTTCCCAACCCTCGGCCGTCGCGGTCAGCGGGCCGGTAAAGGCGCAGAACGAGATATGGTCCCAATCCAGCCGTTCCGGATGGGCAAAGCCAAGCTGGCGGTTCGCGGCATCGGTGATCCGCACACCCAGCCGGGCGATATCGGCGGCCTCGTCCGCCACCAGTGACAGGCCCAGCGCCGCCGCATCCACCATGACGAAACTGTCCCCGCCGAAGGCCGTGTCAACGGTCAGCGTGCCCAGCCCCTCGACCTCGAGCGGGACATCCAGCCGGTCGGCGAAACTGGGCAGGTTCTCGACCGAGATCCGCTCGGCCTTGCCGTTGCGGCATTGCGCCCGCACCCGGACAAGGCCGCCGGGCGCCTCGAGCACCAGGGTCGTCTCCGGTTCGACCATGGGCAGGATGCCGCTTTCCAGCAGCACCGTCGCCACGCAGATCGAGTTGGAGCCAGACATCGGCGGGGTGTCTTCCGGCTCCATGATGATAAAGGCGGCATCGGCATCGGGATGCTTCGGGGGCACCAGCAGGTTCACATGCCGGAAGACGCCGCCGCGCGGCTCGTTCAGGACGAAGGCCCGAAGCACGCCGTCGCCGGCGATGAAGGCGCGCTGCTCCCAGATTGTCTCGCCCGGAGGCGGCGATACGCCGCCGACGATCACATCGCCGACCTCACCCTCGGCATGGCAGGAAATCACATGAATGGTCCGGCTGCTGCGCATGAGGTTTGCCCTTTCAGGCCGAAATGCCGTTGCGATAGGGATCGGAAGGCGCGCGAAGCAGGGTCGCCTCGGCGGTGACGAAGGCGCGGCCGGTGATCGAGGCGATCACCCCGCCCGCGGCGCCCGGACGGTAGGTCAGGCTGTAGCGGCTGCCGATGATGCTTTCCTGCACCCAGGACGCCCCCGGCGCCAGTTTTCCATCGGCGGCAAGGCAGGCGACCTTGGCCGAGGTTCCCGTGCCGCAGGGAGAGCGGTCATAGGCATCGTCGGGACAAAGGACGAAGTTGCGCCCCTGGGCATCGCTGCCTTCGGGCGAGCCGTTGAATTCCACATGATCGATGGGCGCGCCGTCCCTGCCGGTCACGCCGGCGGCATGCAGGGCGCGGCGGATGGCCAGCGCCGCCTCGGTCAGGGCGGCGGTGCGGTCCGGCGTCAGCGGTACGGGGTTGTCCCCCGTCAGGAAGAACCAGTTGCCGCCCCAGGCGATATCGCCGGTGACGGGGCCAAGGCCGGGCACCTCGATCGCCACATCCTTGCGGAAGCGGTAGCTTTCGACATTGACCACCGTCACGGTATTGGCATCGGCCAGATCGGCCTCGACCACGCCCACGGGCGTCTCGAACCGATGGCGGCCGACGCCGATCCGGCCAAGATGGGCCAGCGTGACAGCAAGGCCGATGGTCGCATGGCCGCACATGCCAAGATTGCCCGCGGCATTGAAATAGATGACGCCGGTTTCGCAATCGACCGCGGCGGGCGGCACCAGCAGCGCGCCGACCATCGCCACCACACCGCGCGGTTCGCGCAGGAGCGCGGCGCAAAAATCGCCATGTTCCTCGTTCAGGCGCCGGGCGCGTTCCGCCAGCGGCCCCGACCCCAGATCCGGCCCGCCCGCGATGACGACACGGGTCGGCTCCCCCTCGGTATGGCTGTCGATGACCCGGATCATGCAACTGGCTCCATCGCGTTTCTCCCCGATTGCGGCCATTCCCGGGGCTTGTTGTGCCATGATTGTATCCAATATGCAATAAAACTTTCACTTTGCCCGACAACGGCGAAAGGTTAGAGGAAGGCGAGAGTTGGACATGATGAAGATCAGATCGGTCGATATTTCGCAGACGGCCTCGGCCTCTTCGGTGATCTTCGACGCGCTTCGACGCGCGATCATCGAGGGGCAATTGGGCGTGGGCCAGCCGCTGCGCCAGGAAGAGATTGCCCGGCAGTTCAACGCCAGCCGGATTCCGGTGCGCGAGGCGCTGATGCGGCTTGAGGAACTGGGCCTGGTGCGGACCCAGCGCTACAAGGGCGCCGTGGTATCCGGCCTTGCCGCCGAAGAAGCCGTGGAGATTTTCGATTTCCGCGCCCTGATCGAACCCGCACTCATCCGGCGGGCGGTCCACTCGATCACCCCCGAGGATCTTGGCCGGGCCCGGGGCTTCTGCCTGACCTTCGCCGCCTCGACCAATCCGATGGAATGGGGCGACCTGAACCGGGCGTTCCACACCTCGCTCTACCGCTCCAGCGGGATGACCTATCACCTTGAGGCGCTGGACAATGCCCTGGACCGGATCGACCGATACCTGCGCGCGCAACTGGTGCTGAGCGACGGAATGTCACTGGCCGCAAGCGAACACCTGGCGATTCTGCAGGCCTGCGAATCCGGCAATGCCGAACTGGCGGCCAACCTGACCGAACGCCATATCATCGACGCCCGCTCGTCATTTCTGGAACATCTGCCGGCGCTGAACGTGGGCAGCGGATCCAGCGGCTGATACCGGCGGATCCGGGACGGCAGAGGCAGCGCCATGCAAACGGCGCGCAGCCCCCCCACCACCGCTAGCCCGAAAATGGGGGTCGAAAGTGCCGCGAGGCTTCTCGACATCCATACGATGGCGGTAACGATTCTCGTCTGCTCCAGCTATACCTTTGCCCTCGTGGCCAGCGCCTTCGACGAGATGGCGGTCGAGCTTGAGGATGCCGCGACCATGCCGGGCGCCGGAACCTGGCGCAAGATGCCGTCGATCACCACTCCCCTGGTCAGCCCGGCCTTCCCGATGGGTTTCATCCTGTCCTTCATTCAGGGCATGACGCTTTTCGGCGTGCCAGCCTTCCTTCTGCCCCCCTCCAGCACCCGGGCGGCAACGGCCCATCTTGCGGCATGCGGCTGACGTGCGGCTTCCAGTGTCGGTTCCGACCCCTATCCGGATTCGTACCGAGAAAGCCGAGAACGACGTTTTTTCCAGGTGCGATCCGTTTCGAAAAATTACGATCTATCTGTACCGTAAGTTCGTGAGGCATAATTGGCGATGTAAAAGTTTCACAATAAATCCATTAAGTTGTTCAATTTTTATTTTTCCTCGGGCGACACCCGCGAACCTGCAAGAGCAGGCTCAAGACGAGAGAAGGAAGCCGGCAACGGCAAACAAATCCGTGTCTGCATCGAACCGTGACCGGCAGCTTGGGCGACATGTTTTACGGCGATCCGCAGGCGGAACCGACCAGGGTCGTGGAACTGGCCGAAGCCGCCCGGCCCGAATTTCTGGCGCAACTCGCGATCCATGCCCGTGGCAAGGGGCATATGAACGACATGCCGGCGGTCTTGCTGGCGGCTCTGGCCCGCCGCGATCCGGCGCTGTTCCCTCGCGTCTTCGGGCGCGAAATCACAACGGCAAGATGCTGCGCAACCTCGTGCAGGTTGCGCGCTCGGGCCAGACGGGCCGCAAATCTCTGGGCGTGGCGCCCAAGGCGATGGTGCAGGATTGGCTGAACGCTGCGTCTGACCGGGCGTTGCTGCAGGCCAATATCGGCAGCAATCCCTCGCTGGCCGACATGATCAGGATGGTGCATCCGAAGCCAGCCAGCCCGACGCGCGAGGCGCTGTTCGCCTGGATCATGGGTCGTCCCGCCAATCTGGCGCGGCTGCCCGTCACCACAAGGTAGCGTGAGTTTGCATGATGATTTGCGACGGATGGCGCCCTGACGCCTTGATCTGTCGTGGCGCCCCGACCGACTGGCAGAAGCAATGCAGGGCTGCCTCCCGCAGGACCGCAAGCTGCCTTGATGTGCCGGGGACCTCCATATCCCCGGGGGAAGGCGCGGAGGTGATGCGCAGTTGTAGCCGGAACCGGAGGATGCTTTACTGCCGCCAGAAAAACTGCGCGTCGGGAATGTGATGAGCGATGACCCCTACGATGTGCTCGGCGTTGCGAAGACCGCCAGTGCCGACGAGATCAAGAAAGCCTACCGGAAGATCGCGAAAGAAAGCCATCCCGATCTGCACACCGGCGACCCCTCGGCCGAGGCCCGCTTCAAGGCCGCATCCGCAGCCTATGACCTGCTGAAGGACCCCGACACCCGGGCGCGTTTCGACCGGGGCGAGATCAATGCCTCCGGTCAGGAGCAGCAGCAGGAGCGGCCCTACTACCGCGACTTTGCCAGCGAAGCGAACAATCCCTACCGACGCGGCGCGCGTTTCGAGGGGTTTGGCGACGAAGAGGATTTCTTCGCCGAATTCCTGCGCCAGCAGGCCAGGCAGGGCCAGGGTTTCGATGGCGAGGGCTTCCGTTTCCGGGGCGCCGATGCCCAATACACGCTTGAGGTCCCGTTCATCGAGGCGGCGACCGGCGGCTCGATGCGGATCACCCTGCCCGACGGCAACGATCTTGAGGTGAAGATCCCCGGCGGTGTGACCGAGGGGCAGACCCTGCGCCTGCGGGGCAAGGGCGGGCCGGGACAGGGTGGCGGCAAGGCTGGCGACGCCTATGTCACGCTCTCGATCAAGCCGCATCCGGTGCTGTCGCGGGATGGGGACAACATCCTGATGACCCTCCCGATCTCGCTGGATGAAGCGGTTCTCGGCGCCAAGGTTCAGGTCCCGACGGTCACCGGGCCGGTCATGGTGACGGTGCCGAAATCCGCAAGCAGCGGGCAGACGCTGCGCCTGCGCGGCCGTGGCGTCGCCGTGCGGGGCAGGCCTGCCGGCGATCAGCTGATCGAACTCAAGGTCGTATTGCCCAGGACGGCGGACGAGGAACTGACGCGCTTCATGGAAGAATGGCGCAAGACGCATGGCTACGATCCGCGAAAGGGGATGAAGGCATGACTGACGGAACTCCCTTTCTTTCCGAGGCCGAGGCGCTTGCAGCCGTCGGTCGCCTGGATCGCGCGCGGCTGTCCCGCCTCATCCGGGCAGAGATCATTCGTCCCGCGAGCGACGGCGGCCGTCCGGTCTATCGGCGCGTGGACATCGCTCGCATGAAACTTCTGAGCGAGTTGTGCGAGGATTTCGAACTGGACGACAACGCTCTGGGCATCGTGATGGATCTGGTGGACCAGCTTCACGGCACCCGCGCCGACCTGCTGAACCTGATACAGGCCATCGCGGAAGAAGAGCAAGAGGTCCGGCTGCGCGTGACGCTTCGGGTCAAGAACCTGACCGCAGGCTGAGATGGCGCAATTATCTCGGACCGCGCCGGACCCGATGCCGTGGTTCACACACACGCGCCTGACGCGCCCCTACCTCCGGACCATCGACGCGGGCCCTGGGTCGCGGCGGGGCGTTCGTCCGGGCATGTCCCGACAGCCCAAAACCCGTCAGCGGCGTGCCTGCGAACCTTGAAGATAGAATCGCCCGTCTATTGCGACCAGCTTTTGCGACCAGCTTTCACCGATTGATCCGCGGGGTGTTACAGACCGTCCTCCACCCGAGGTGGATCTTGCGCCATACCCGCGGCCACGACGCGCTGCGTAAAGACGCGCCGTGCGAACTCAAGGCACTCAGGCCCAGAAGCCTCAGGCCCATCAATGGTTCCTGACCCCATGAGAAGCTTCGCCCGGATAAATCGGGCATATCCACAACCTGACGTGCAACTATTTGCAAATACGGTAAATATTGCAGCATGATACGGGCCGTGTATAGTAGGGTCCGAGAAACGGCCGCGCCGAGAATCTATCATCGGCGCGACGGGCAGTGGGGGAACGGGAGTGATGGCGAGCGGGAGCGATGCCGACGGAGGTCCGCGCGACAGCCTGCGTCCCATCGCGGAAGCGGCAATACCCCATGCGAGACCGATTTTCGAGGTCAAGGACGTCGGCAAAGCCTATGGCAGCGTGACGGCGTTGGAAGATGTCTCGCTGGCAGGCTATGCCGGCGAGGTCCTGGCGATCTGCGGCGCCAATGGTGCCGGGAAATCGACGCTGTCCAAATTGCTTGCCGGGCTGATGCGGCCATCGACCGGATCCATTTACCTGGACGGCGAGTTGCTG
>JBDHSO010000023.1:0-33684 GCA_039808125.1 Rhodobacter sp.
CGCACGACCCGCAGACGCTGGAAGGGTTGATCGGCCACCAGGAGTACGACCGGTCGCAGCGGTGCTGGAGGTGAACCACGATGCTGTGGTGGGTTATGCCGGGGCGGTGGCGCGCGGGTTTATGTGCCGAAATTTGCGCATCTTTTTGCGCATCAATTCGCGCCATACACACCCAAAATATTCAATAAAATAAGGGTAAACTCAGCGTTCTAATGCCGATTGGAGCACGTCGCCCGCTCCAATCCCGCAATCCCGGGTTTTCCGCGGCGGCATTGGCCGTGTTCCGGCGGCTTGGCCGGTTGCTGCCCCGCCACCCGTCGCGATAGTCGGCGGCGCCGCGCGCCGATGGCGGTGCAGGACGGCGCGGCCGAATGGGGCGGTTGTGGGCGCCTAAAGCTGGTCGGGCTGGGGAAATCCGAGGATGTGATAGCCGCCATCGACATGGACCACTTCGCCCGTCGTCGCCGCGCCATAATCCGAGCACAGCCAGACCGCCGTACCGCCGATCGCGCCCAGCGTGGCGTTGGCGCGCAGGGGGGCGTTCTCCTCGGTGTGGCGAAATGTCGCACGGGCGCCGCCGATGGCCGAACCGGCCAGCGTTTTCATCGGCCCCGGGCTGATCGCATTCACCCGCACGCCCTGGGGCCCCAGGTCGTTCGCAAGATAGCGCGTTGCCGATTCCAGCGCCGCCTTGGCCACGCCCATCACATTGTAGTTCGGTGCGATCCGGGTCGATCCCTGGAAGGTCAGCGTGATCAGGCTGCCGCCATCGGGCATCAGCGCCGCCGCACGGCGGGCGATGTCGATGAAGCTGAAGCAGGAGATGTTCAGCGAATTCAGGAAATTCGCCCGCGTCGTGTTGATGAAGCGGCCGGTGAGTTCGGTCTTGTCAGAATAGGCGATGGCATGGATCAGGAAATCGAGCTTGCCCCAGTGATCGCCCAGCCGGGCAAAGCAGGCATCCAGCGAGGCCGCGTCGGTGACATCGACATCGACGAGCACATCCGAGCCGACGGCCGCCGCCAGCGGCGCCACCCGTTTGCCGAAAGCCTCGCCCTGATAGGAAAACGCCAGATCGGCCCCTTCGGCGCGCAGCGCCGAGGCGATGCCCCAGGCGATGGAGCGGTCGTTCGCGACACCCATCACGAGGCCGCGCTTCCCTTGCATCAGTTGGGCCATGACCGTCTCCCTCGTCTTCAGCCGATGTATCGGCCTATCGCCAGCGTCGCATTGGTGCCGCCGAAACCGAAGGAGTTCGACAGCACGCCGTCGATCTCGACGCCCTCGCGCAGCGTCGTGACCACCTCGCCCTCGCGCAACGCGGGGTCGGGGGTGATCACATTGGCCGAGGCGGCGATGAAACCGCCCTGCATCATGATCAGCGAATAGATGGCTTCGTGCACGCCGGTTGCGCCCAGGGAATGGCCGGTCAGCGACTTGGTTGACGAGACGGGGGGCGTGTTGCCCTCGCCGAAGACCCGGCGGATCGCTTCCAGTTCGGTGATGTCGCCGACCAGGGTCGAGGTGCCGTGGCTGTTGATATAGTCGATCCGGCGCCCCGGGGGCAGGGTCGACAGCGCCAGCCGCATCGAGCGTTCGCCCCCCTCGCCTGAAGGCGCCACCATGTCGTAGCCGTCCGAGGTCGCACCGTAACCCGTGACCTCGCCATAGATTTTCGCGCCGCGGGCCAGGGCGTGGCCCAGTTCCTCCAGCACCACGACCCCGCCGCCGCCGGCGATGACGAACCCGTCGCGATTGGCATCATAGGGGCGCGAGGCGAGTTCGGGCGTGTCGTTGTATTTCGACGACATCGCCCCCATCGCATCGAAAAGGCAGGAGAGCGTCCAGTCCAGTTCCTCGCCGCCGCCGGCAAAGACCACATCCTGCTTGCCCATCTGGATCAGTTCGGTGCCGTTGCCGATGCAATGCGCCGAGGTCGAGCAGGCCGAGGTGATCGAATAGTTCACCCCCTTGATGCGGAACGGCGTGGCGAGGCAGGCCGAGGTCGTCGACGACATGCCCTTGGTCACGCCGAAGGGGCCGATCCGCTTGGGGCTGCCGTTCTCGCGCACGATGTTATGCGCCTTGAAGAAGGATTTGGTCGAGGGTCCGCCGGAGCCGACGATGATGCCCGTCCGCTCGTTCGAGACATCGGCCGGCGCAAGGCCGGAATCCTCGATCGCCTGTTTCAAGGCGATGAAGTTGTAGGCCGCGCCATCGCCCATGAAGCGCAGGTCGCGCTTGTCGATATGGTCCTCGACCACGATCTTCGCCGTGCCGTGAACCTGGCTGCGAAAGCCCCGTTCGGCATAATCGGGCGCAAAGACGATCCCGGATTTCCCTGCCCGGAGGCTGGCTTCGACCTCCGGGACCGAATTCCCGATGGGCGAGACGATGCCAAGCCCGGTAATGACGACACGACGCATTGGGCTTTCCTTTGCCAGAGGTCAGGAGGTCGACAGCGCGACCTTCATGTCCTTCACCAGATAGATGGTTTCGCCATCGGCTTCCACCCGGCCATCGGCCACACCCATCGTCAGCCGGCGGGTTTGCACGGCCTTGGTGAAATCGACATGATAGCGCAGCATCTTGCGATCGGGGCGGACCATGCCGGTCAGCTTTACCTCGCCCACACCCAGCGCATAGCCGCGCCCCTGCCAGCCGCGCCAGCCAAGGTTGAAGCCGGTCAACTGCCACAGGCCGTCAAGGCCAAGGCAGCCGGGCATGATCGGATTGCCCGGAAAATGGCAGGCGAAGAACCACAGATCCGGCGTGATGTCGAATTCCGCCACCACATGGCCACGGCCGTGTTCGCCGCCATCTTCCGAAATATCGGTGATGCGGTCCATCATCAGCATGGGGGGCTCTGGCAACTGGGCATTGCCGGGACCGAACAGCTCGCCGCGCGCGCAGGCAAGCAGTTGCTCCCGGTCGAAACTGGTCGGAAAACGCCCCATGGGCCTGTGTACCCCCCTCGGATTTGCTGCCCCCTGTTACAGAGCGGCAGGCCGAAGGGCAAGGGCAGGGCATCCCTGCGGCGCGGGCGGGGGCGGAATCCGGTTGAATCCGGTGGCCGCACAATCCTATATTTGCCAGACGTCTTGGCCCGGAGCGGGCAAAGCCACGAAGGATCGGCGAAATGGCGCTGACGACCGAAACCGGAACCGGACTGAACCGGCCCGCCGCCTGGCTGGAGCGGGGCGGCCTGCGTCCGACGCGGCAGCGGCTGGCGCTGGCAGCCCTGCTGATTGGCGATGGCAAGGACCGTCATGTCACCGCCGAAAGCCTGTATGACATGGCCGGCGCCTCGGGCGAGCGGGTCAGCCTTGCCACCGTCTACAACACGCTGCGGGCCTTCTGTCAGGCCGGGCTGGTGAACGAGGTCGTCGTCGACGGCTCGAAAAGCTATTTCGACACCAGGATCGACGATC
This sequence comes from Rhodobacter sp., assembly GCA_039808125.1. Lineage (GTDB taxonomy): Bacteria > Pseudomonadota > Alphaproteobacteria > Rhodobacterales > Rhodobacteraceae > Pseudogemmobacter. Next base: position 3,432 of record JBDHSO010000023.1, read on the forward strand.
ACCCGCATTTCTACTGGGAAGACAGCGGCAAGCTGACCGATGCGCCGAAGGAGGCGCTGGAAATCTCGCATCTGCCGGCGCCGCCCGAAGGCACCGAGATCGCGCGGGTCGAGGTGGTGATCCGGCTGAAACGCGCCTGACGTGCCGTTGTCGCGGCAGCGCGGGGTCAGGGATGTCGCGCGCCGGGCCGGCCTTTGCGGGGGGCCGCAGGCGTCAGCGAAAGCGGTCGACCAGGCGTTGCAGCGGGTTGCGGCCATCGGCGGCGGGGGTATCATCAGTCACGGGCGGTTTTTCCTCTTTTGCCGCGCCACCGCCAGAGCGGGGCGGCGTCACCCGCAGGCTGACCGCGTTCATGAAGCGCACGCCATCGCCGGCGGCAAGCGCCTCCGCCCCGTCGGAGATGCCGCGCAGCAGATCGTCCAGCCAATCCTGATCGGCCTTGGCAAAATCGTGCAGCACATAGCCTGCCACCGCATCCTTGTGCCCGGGATGACCGATTCCCAGCCGGATCCGGCCATAGGCCTCGCCCAGATGGGCATGGATCGAACGCAGCCCGTTGTGCCCGGCATGGCCGCCACCCTGCTTGATCCGGGATTTTCCCGGGGCGAGATCCAGTTCGTCATGAAAGACGGTGATGTCGGCCGGCGTCAACTTGTAGAAATCCGCCGCGGCGCGAACCGACTGGCCCGAGAGATTCATGAAGGTTTCGGGCTTCAGCAGCACCACCTTCTCGGCCCCGAGGCGCCCCTCGCTGACCTGGCCCTGAAACGCCTTCTTCCAGGGGGTGAAGCCATGGTCGGCGGCGATCCGGTCCACCGCCATGAAGCCGATGTTGTGCCGGTTGTGCCGGTATTTCGCGCCCGGATTGCCCAGGCCGACAAAGAGTTTCACCGCAAGCCCCCTCTTTCGCCGGGCACAGTCCGGCCGCGCGCCCTGATCCGGCTATAGCGGCGAAGGCGCCGCCGCTCAACCTCCGGCCCCAATGGGCAAGGCCCCGCCCGGCTGTCCGTCCCGCGCCCGGCGGAACCATGTGGCGCGGCAAAGAAAAACGGGGGCCACCGGCCCCCGTTTCACGATCTGGCGAAAGCGAGGATCACTCTTCCGCGGCAGCTTCCGCCTCGGCCGAGATCAGGCCCGACGGCGCCGTGATGTTCGCCACGGCGAAGTTGCGCGCCACGGTCGGCTTTGCGCCCTTGGGCAGTACGATGTCGCTGATGTGGATCACGTCGCCGATCAGCTTGCCGTCCAGATCCACGGTGACGTGGTCGGGAATGTCGCTTACCGTCACCTCCAGCTCGACTTCGTGCCGGATGACGGTCAGGGTGCCGCCGCGCTTCAGGCCCGGGGCCTTGTCGGCATTCACGAATTCGACGTGGATGAACAGGTTGATGCGCGATTCGTCATGGATGCGCATGAAGTCGACATGGGTCGGCTTGTCCTTCACCACGTCGCGCTGCACGCTGCGGCAGATGACATGCATGTCGGGCTGTCCGTCGATCTTCAGGTTGAACAGCGTCTGCAGGAAGCGGCCGGCCTTCAGGCGCTTCAGCAGGTAGTTGTAACCGATATTCAGCGGCAGCGGATCCTTGCCGTCGCCATATACGATCCCGGGTACGTTGCCCTCACGACGAGCTTGACGAGCGGCCCCCTTGCCTGTCCCCGTCCGCACCTCGGCGATGAAGTCTTGCGCTTCACGAGCCATGGTCTTCTCCTTTGAATGAACCGCCATCCTCCAAGGGTGCATGGCGGATGCCGGCCCTTAGCGGGATTCATCCGCGAAGAAAAGCGCAAATCGGCTTGCGCCGGCGCGGGGCGGCGGCTAGGGCCGCGCCATGAATAGGCTGGTGGAAACCGTTCCGGAAGATCCGCGCTGGCAGGCCTTTGGCCTCGACCGCCTGGCCGAAGCCGCGGCGCGGGCGACGCTGGCGGGCCTTGGCATCGCGCCGGACGGGTTTGTCCTGTCGCTGCTGGGTTGCGACGACGCCCGCATCGCGGTGCTGAATGCCGAGTTCCGCGGCAAGCCCGTGCCGACCAACGTCCTGTCCTGGCCGGCGCAGGAGCGCGGGTCGGAATTTGCCGGCGAGGACCCCGAGCCGCCGGAACCCGGCCCGGCGGACGACCCCGAGCCGCTGGGCGACATCGCCATCGCCTGGGAGACCTGCATGGCCGAGGCGCAGGCGCAGGGCAAGACGCCGGAGGCGCATGTCACGCATCTGATCGTTCACGGCGTGTTGCACCTGCTGGGCTATGATCATGTGGAGGACGAGGACGCCGACCTGATGGAGGGACACGAGGTGCGCATCCTTGCAAGCCTCGGGCTTTCCGATCCATATTGATCGCGCGCCCGCTGGACGGGTATCTCTTGGACAAAGGGCCCATGGGCAGTAGCAACGATGGACCGGCCCCGGCGCAGGACGCGCCCTCCGGTCTGACCGAAGAGCCTCCGCAGGATTCGGGGGCGCGCGGATTTTTCGGGCGGCTTCTTTCCGCCTTCTCCCCCTCGAACGATGGCGATGGCGGCCCCCCCGGGGCGGCCGCCCCGGCCCCGGCCTCCGGCCTTGGCGCCCTGCGCCGGCTGCGCGTCGATGACGTTGCCATCCCCAAGACGGAAATCGTCGCCGTCCCGCTGGACATCGGCAAGGACGAACTGGTCGAGGTCTTTCGCGAACACGGCTTTTCGCGCCTGCCGGTGTACAAGGGAACGCTCGACCATCCGGAGGGGCTGGTCCTGCTGAAGGATCTGGCGTTGCAGCACGGTTTCGGCCAGACCGGGCGGTTCAGCCTGAAGCGGCTGCTGCGGCCGATCCTGTTTGCGCCGCCGTCGATGCCGGCCGGGGTTCTCCTGCAGAAGATGCAGAAGGACCGGGTTCATATGGCGCTGGTGATCGACGAATATGGCGGTGTCGACGGGCTTGTCACCATCGAGGATCTGATCGAGACGGTGATCGGCGAGATCGAGGACGAGCATGACGAGAAGACCGGCGCGCTCTGGTCGGAAGAGGCGCCGGGCGTGATCCTCGCCCAGTCGACCGCGCCGCTGGACGAGCTGGAAAAGGCGCTGGACCTGACCTTCCGCGCCGACGACGAGGATGAGGAGATCGATACCATCGGCGGCCTTGTCTTCCTGCGCACCGGCCGGGTGCCTGCGCGCGGCGAGGTGGTGGCGCTGGAAAACGGCGCCGAGATCGAGGTGGTCGATGCCGATCCGCGCCGGATCAAGCGGGTGCGCCTGCGCCTGCCCGGCAGCGCGCGGGCGGGGTCTGCGGCCACGGCGGCGCCGACCGCGGGCGATCGCGCACCGGACGGGGCGGGCTGAGGCTTGCGGTTTCCCGGCCGGGTCTGGCTGCGGGCGGCGGCCGCCGATCTTGCCATCGGCGTGCTGGCGGCGGTGGGGCAGGCCCCCCTCAACCTGTGGCCGCTGGCGCTGGCGGGCTTCGGCCTTGTCCTGTGGCGGGTCGCGGCGGCGGCCACCTCGCGCGAGGCCTTCCTGCGCGGCTGGCGGAGCGGAACGGGCTATTTCGCGGCCTTCCTGTCCTGGATCGTGCAGCCCTTCTTCGTGGAGCCCGAGATCTACGGCTGGATGGCGCCTTTTGCCCTGGTCGCGTTGGCGGGCGGACTGGGGCTGTTCTGGGCCGCCGCGGGCTGGCTGGCGCGCCGGCTGCGGGGCGGCCCCGTGGCGCTGGCGCTTGCGCTGTCCGCGGCGGAACTGCTGCGCGGCCATGTGCTGACCGGCTTTCCCTGGGCGCTGCCGGGTCATCTGTGGTTATCGACGCCGCTCGTGCAGGTGGCGTCGCTGACCGGGGCCTATGGCCTGACGGCGCTGACGCTCCTGTCGCTGGCCGTGCCGCTGGCCGCAGGATGGCGGGGGCTGATCGTGCCGGCGCTGGTCCTGGCGGGGACGGGCGGCTGGTCCTGGCACCGGCTGTCGCTGCCCGAGCCCGCGCCGCGCGCGGCCCTTGTCCGCATCGTGCAGCCTGACATTCCGCAATCGCTGAAATGGGACCGCGCCACGGCGGAGGCGAATCTCGACACGCTGTTGCGCCTGACGGCGCTGCCGGGGGCGCCCGACCTGACGATCTGGCCGGAAACCGCAGTGCCCTATCTGATTGCCCCGGGCGAAGCCATTCCCGCGGCCATCTCGGCCGCGGCGGGCGGGCGGGCGATTGTCGTGGGCTACCAGCGCGATGCCGGCGCGCAGGCCTGGAACAGCCTGGCGCTGATCGGCCCTGGCGGCACCATCGGCCCGAACTACGACAAGAACCACCTCGTGCCCTTCGGCGAATATATTCCCGCCGGCGATCTCGTCTGGCGCTGGACCGGCATCGGCGCCTTCGCCTCGCAGGCGGGGGCGGGTTATGTCGCGGGGAGCGGACGGCAGGCGATGGACCTTGGTCCCCTTCTCGGCCGGGCCGCGCCGCTGATCTGCTACGAATCGATCTTTCCCGAAGAGGTGGCGACCGCCCCCCGCGCCGACTGGATCCTGCTTGTGACCAACGACGCCTGGTTCGGCACGCTGACCGGCCCCTACCAGCATTTCGACCTGGCCCGCCTGCGCGCCATAGAGCAGGGCCTGCCCGTCCTGCGCGCGGCCAATACCGGCATCTCGGCGGTGATCGACGCGAGGGGCCGCATCGCGCCCGCAGCCGACGGCCGGCCGGCGCGGCTGGGCATGGGGGTCCGGGGCGTGATTGATGCCGGATTGCCGGGCGCACTGACTGCCCCGCCCTATGCCCGCATCGGTGATCTGCCGCTGGCAGTGCTGTTGCTGGCCGGGCTCGCCGCTTTCGCGCTACGGGCGCGCGGGCGGCGCAGCGCTTGATTGTTGGGGCGGGGAGGCGTAAGGGGCGCGGGATGATCCCCCCTCACAACGGCTTCCTGGCGTGTCGGGGCAGGCGCAATGGAGCACTTAATCATGAGCCGCAAGAACTATGTCTTCACCTCCGAATCGGTTTCGGAGGGGCATCCCGACAAATTGTGCGACCGCGTGTCCGATGCCGTGCTGGATGCCTTCCTGACCGAGGAGCCCCATGCCCGCGTGGCTTGCGAGACCTTCGCCACCACCGGCCGCGTCGTGGTGGGCGGCGAGGTCGGGCTGTCGGATCCCGCGAAACTGAAGGAGATGATGGGCCGCGTCGACGGCATCGTCCGCGACTGCATCCGCGACATCGGCTATGAGCAGAAGAAGTTTCACTGGGAAACGGTGAAGATCCAGAACCACCTGCACAAGCAATCGGCCCATATCGCGCAGGGCGTGGATGCGAACGAGAAGAAGGGCAAGGACGAGGGTGCCGGCGATCAGGGCATCATGTTCGGCTATGCCTGCGGCGAGACGCCGGAACTGATGCCGGCGCCGATCCTCTATGCCCATGCGATCCTGCGCCGCCTGGCCGAGGTGCGCAAATCCGGGCAGGAGCCGATGCTGCTGCCCGACGCCAAGTCGCAGCTTTCCGTGCGCTACGAGGACGGCCGGCCGGTCGAGGTGACGTCGATCGTGCTGTCGCACCAGCATGTCTCGAAGAAGCAGAAGTCCAAGGATATCCGGGCCATCGTGGAACCCTACATCCGCGAGATCCTGCCCGAGGGCTGGATCACCAAGAAGACGCAATGGTGGGTGAACCCGACCGGTACCTTCGTGATCGGCGGCCCCGACGGTGATGCCGGCCTGACCGGACGCAAGATCATCGTCGACACCTATGGCGGCGCGGCCCCCCATGGCGGCGGCGCGTTTTCCGGCAAGGATCCGACCAAGGTCGACCGCTCGGCCGCCTATGCAGCGCGCTATCTGGCGAAGAATATCGTCGCGGCGGGGCTGGCCTCGCGCTGCACACTGCAGGTCTCCTATGCCATCGGCGTGGCCCGGCCGCTGTCGATCTATGTCAATACCCACGATACCGGCACCGTCGACGAGGCCCGGATCGAGCGCGCCGTGACCGAGGTGATGGATCTGACGCCACGCGGCATCCGCACCCATCTCGGGCTGAACCGGCCGATCTATGCCCGCACCTCGGCCTATGGCCATTTCGGCCGCCTGCCGGAGGCCGACGGCGGCTTTTCCTGGGAACGAACCGATCTGGTCGAGGCGCTGAAGGCCGCGGTCTGACCGCGCGCCCGCGCGCTCGGCCGATGAACGGGGCGCGGGGGGGTGCCGCATGGGCGCGGCCGCTCCTGGATCGCCGCCGCGCGCCCGCTCTGCGGCCGCGCTTCGCGAGGTCCTGCCACTTGCGCCGGGGCGACGGCTGGTATTGTGCGGAAGACGGCAGGGAGCCCTGCCTCTTCCGCGCCACGCCGGTCGCGGTCAGGGATCGGCAGAACCGCCGGTCCGGCCGCCCTCCGCCTTCCGCCCCGTCATGTGACCCCATCCTCCCACGCTGGCACGCGCCGTCCCGACCCCGTTCCTCTACATCCCGTCGTCGGCAACGGGGCCGGCCGGCACGCCCCCCCAGCAAACCCCTGGCCGCCCCCGGCAACCCGCACCAAGCCCCCTGCGGAATGGAGCGGCCCGTCGCTGGCGGCGCAGGCGCCACGCCCGCAAGGGGCCGGATTTCGACATGCACCGCGCATCCGCCAATTGACTCTCGCGGGGGGCGATCCCCGGCCAACCCCCGGATCACCGGCTCCTGGCCCGCGGGTGCGGACCATCCCACCCCACCCGACCGCAGGACTTGACCGCCGCCCCGCCGCCTGCCATCTGCCCGCACGAAACGGGCGGAGCGGTGGCATGGCGGAACCGGCAGAGCGGCGGAACTTCTACGGACGGGTGCATGGCAAGACGCTGCGCGCCGCCCAGAAGACCTATCTCGCCGAAGATCTCGATGCCCTGCGGCTGAAAGACGTGACACCCGCGGAAAACCCCGCCCGGCGGCCCCTCGACCTCGCGGCCTTCGCCGGCCGGCCGCTCTGGCTGGAGGTGGGCTTCGGCGGCGGCGAACATATGGTGCATATGGCGGCGAAGAACCCGGCGATCCACCTGATCGGGGCAGAGCCCTTCGTGAACGGCATCGCCATGCTTCTGGGCAGGATCCGCGCCGCCGGCGTGGCGAACCTGTCGATCCACCCAGGCGATGTGCGCGATCTCTTCGATGTCCTGCCGGAGGGGACCCTGCGGAAGGTGTTCCTGAATTACCCCGATCCCTGGCCCAAGGCCCGCCACCACCGCCGCCGCTTCGTGACGGCGGGCTATCTCGACGCGCTGGCCCGCGTCACGGCCCCCGGGGCGGAATTCCGCGTCGCGACCGATATCCCCGATTATGTCCGCCAGACCCTGGAACAGGTGCCGCGCGCGGGCTTCCGGCTCGAAGGCCAGGCTGGCCCGGACGGCGCCTGGGACGACTGGCTGTCCACGCGCTACGAACAAAAGGCCCTGCGCGAAGGCCGCGCCCCCCATTACCTGACCTTTCGCCGGGTCTGAACGCCGGACCATTCCCCGCGGGAAACCGGCGCAAAAGCTTCCGGTCTTCCTCTTGATCCAAATACCTCCCGCGGAGCGTCCCCCGGCTGGCAGCCCCGCGCGCCGGCTGGACCGGGGCGCGGGGCTGCGCTATCAGGCGGGGCACTTGCAAGGGAGAACACCATGTCCGGCCACGGCGACGCACAACCGATGATTTCCGCGAAATGCGGGGCGCTCTCGGGGACGGCCGCGGTGCCGGGTGACAAGTCGATCAGCCATCGCGCGCTGATCTTCGGCGCGATGGCGGTGGGCGAGACGCGGATCACCGGGCTGCTGGAAGGCCAGGACGTGCTCGACACGGCCTCGGCCATGCGCGCCTTCGGCGCCACCGTCCTGCGCGAGGCCGAGGGCGCCTGGACGGTGCGCGGCACCGGTACCGGCGGATTTTCCGAACCGGAAAATGTGATTGACTGCGGCAATTCCGGCACCGGCGTGCGGCTGATCATGGGCACCATGGCGACGACGCCGATCACCGCAACCTTCACCGGCGACGCCAGCCTGCGCAAGCGCCCGATGGGCCGCGTCACCGATCCGCTGGCCCTGTTCGGTGCCCGGGCCTGGGGGCGCCAGGGCGGTCGCCTGCCGATGACCATCGTCGGCGCCGCCGATCCGGTGCCGGTGCGCTACACCCTGCCGGTGGCCTCGGCGCAGGTGAAGTCGGCGGTGCTGCTGGCCGGCCTCAACGCGCCCGGCGAAACCGTGGTGATCGAGCGCGAGCCGACCCGCGACCATTCCGAACGCATGCTGCTGGGCTTCGGCGCCGAGCTGCATGTCGAAAAGACGGGCGAGGGCCATGTCATCACGCTGAAGGGCCGGCCGGAGCTTCGGCCGCAGACCGTGGCCGTGCCGCGCGATCCTTCTTCGGCGGCCTTTCCGGTTGCGGCGGCGCTGATCGTCGAGGGGTCCGATATCCTCGTGCCCGGCGTCAGCCAGAACCTGACCCGCAACGGCCTCTATCTCACGCTGGTCGAGATGGGGGCCGCCATCGACTTCCTGAACCCGCGCGAAGAGGGCGGTGAGCCTGTGGCCGACCTGAGGGTGCGGTTCTCGCCCGGTCTTCGCGGCACGGAAGTTCCCGCCGAGCGCGCGCCGAGCATGATTGACGAATATCCGATCCTGTCGGTCGTCGCGGCCTTTGCCGAGGGCAAGACGACGATGCGCGGGGTCAGGGAATTGCGGGTCAAGGAATCCGACCGGATCGACGCCATGGCGCGCGGGCTCGAAGCCTGCGGCGTGCGCGTCGAGGAGGATGAGGATACGCTGGTCGTCCATGGCAGGGGACCGGGCGGCATGCCGGGGGGAGCGACCTGCCGCAGCCATCTCGACCATCGCATCGCGATGAGCTTTCTTGTCGCCGGCATGGCCGCCAGGGCCGAAATCGCGGTCGACGACGCCAGCCCCATCGCCACCTCCTTCCCGATCTTCGAAAGCCTGATGAACGGGCTTGGCGCCGCGATCCGGCGGGGGTGACGGCCGGCGCCATCAGCCGGCGGCACGGAAGACGGCGCCGAGCCAGGCCGCGAAGCGGCGCGGGCGAGGGGAAAGGCATGCGGCGCAGCCGCTCCGCCGGATCGGTCGGCCGCAGCCGGGGCGTCAGGGCTGCAAGTGACGTACCCGCGCCGCCCATTCGATGGCCGCCGCATGCAGCCGGTCGACGGCGAGCTGCTCGCGCAACTCTTCCAGCATGTGCAGCTCCACCTCCGAATGCCGGCCGTCGGCGGTGATGACGTCGCAGGCAAGGGCATAGGCGGTTTCATGCAGCCGCTCGGGCAGGGCCCCGCGGATCAGGCCGAAGAGCGAATCAAGCCCGTCCTCATCCTCGAAATGCTGAAAGACGATCTGGCTGACGCAGCGGATGCGGCTTGCATCATAGCCGGCAAACACCGGCATATGGTTCACCATGCGCTGGATCGCCACCAGTTCGGCGGCGCGCATGTCCTCGTCGGCCATGGAGCAGGCGATCATCACGGCGATGAGCGCATCCTGGGCGGTCAGGTCTGAAAGGGAGGGTTCGGGCATGGTGTCTCTCGTTTGCGGGCGCCACATTAGCCGGGGGATCGCGGGTCGGCCAGCGGCTTTCGTGGCCGGGGGCGTCCGCACCTCTTGCCTGCATGCGGCCGGTGCCGCCATCATGGCGGCACGGATGCGGACAAGGCCGGGGATCGCGGGCGGCCTGTCGCCGCGACGCGGCTGCGGCGCATCGATGGCGGCGGCGCCGCGTGATCGGGGAGGATGACATGTCTGGCAAACCGGGGTTTTCTTTCGGCGCGACCTCGGTCTCGCTGCTGCTGGCGGTTCTGGTCGGGCTTTTGGCCGGCTGGCTGATCTGGGGTCGAGGGGCGCGGCGGACCGGGCCCGCGCCGCCGAAGCCAGGGGAGGTGCCGGCGCCGCCGGGGGCGGCACAGAGTGCCGCGCCGGAGGCCGATCTGGCGGCCGAACCCGCCGCGGCCAAGGGGGGGACGGTTCCGGAGCCGCCCGCCCCCGAACCCGCCCCCGTGTCAGAGCCCGAGCAGGCCGCCGCGCCGCCCATCCCGTCGGCGCCGATTTCGGTGATGTCGATGGCAGAGGCGCCGGCGGTTCCGGCCGATCCGCCCCCGCCTGCCGCCCCGCCCGAGGATCCCGACACCGGCGAGGGGAAACGGCCCGAGGGGCTGGCCGCGCCGCGCGATGGCCAGGCCGACGATCTGAAACGGATCAAGGGCATCGGACCCAAGCTCGAACAGCTTTGCCATCACCTCGGCTATTTCCATTTCGACCAGATCGCCGCCTGGACCCCGGCCGAAATCGCCTGGGTCGACCAGAATCTCGACGGATTCCGCGGCCGCGTGACCCGCGACGACTGGGTGGCGCAGGCCCGGGCGCTGGCCGCCGCCGCGCCGCCGCACCCCGAAAACATTGACGCCGCAGACCGGCGGCAATAAGGGACGCGGGGTCCGGGGCACGGGGTTCCGGGCAACCGAGAGGACATGACGATGGGCACCCTGCGCGACGCGGCAATGAAATCGAAGGCCTGGCCTTTCGAAGAGGCCCGCGCATTGCTCAAGCGGTACGAGAAGAAGGATCCCGAAAAGGGCTATGTCCTGTTCGAGACCGGCTATGGTCCCTCGGGCCTGCCGCATATCGGCACCTTCGGCGAGGTGGCGCGGACGACGATGATCCGCCGTGCCTTCGAGACGATCAGCGATATTCCGACGCGGCTGATCTGTTTTTCCGACGATGTGGACGGCATGCGCAAGGTACCGGACAATGTGCCCAACCAGGCGATGCTGCGGGAAAACCTGCAACGGCCGCTGACCTCGGTCCCCGATCCGTTCGGCGAATATGAAAGCTTCGGCGCCCATAACAACGCCATGCTGCGGCGGTTTCTGGACACGTTCGGCTTTGAATATGAGTTCATCAGCGCGACCGAGTTCTACAAGTCGGGCCGGTTCAACCCCACGCTGCTGCTGGCGACCGAACGCTATGACGCGATCATGGCGATCATGCTGGCCAGCTTGCGCGAGGAACGCCAGCAGACCTATTCCTGCTTCCTGCCCATCCACCCCGAAACCGGCCGCGTCCTTTACGTGCCGATGAAGGAGGTGAACCCGCTCGACGGCACCATCACCTTCGACGACGAGGCGGGGCGCGAATGGACTCTGCCGGTGACGGATGGCCATGTGAAGCTGCAATGGAAGCCCGATTTCGGCGCCCGCTGGGCGGCGCTGGACGTGGATTTCGAGATGTATGGCAAGGACCATTCCACCAACACGCCGATCTACGATGGTATCTGCGAGGTGCTGGGCGGCCGCAAGCCCAACCATTTCACCTATGAGTTGTTCCTGGATGAGCATGGGCAAAAGATCAGCAAATCCAAGGGCAACGGGCTGACGATCGACGAATGGCTGACCTATGCGGCCAGCGAAAGCCTGTCCTATTTCATGTATCAGAAGCCGAAGACGGCCAAGCGGCTGTGGTGGGATGTGATCCCGAAGGCGGTGGATGAATACCACCAGCAGTTGAAGGCTTACCCCTCGCAGACCAGCGACCAGCAGGTCAACAACCCGGTTTGGCATATCCATGGCGGCCATCCGCCCGAAAGCCACATGGTCGTCAGCTTCGCGATGCTGCTGAACCTTGCCTCGGTGGCGGGGGCGAAGGATGCCGCCGGGCTTTGGGGGTTCATCCGCAAATATGCGCCCGAGGCCAGCCCCGCGGGCAACCCCGATCTCGATGCGGCGGTGGGCTATGCGCTGCGCTATTTCAACGACAAGATCGCGCCGACGCGCAGCTTCCGCCTGCCGACCGACCACGAGCGCGCCGCGATCCTGGATTTGCGCGGCCGGCTGCTGGCCTATGCCGGACCCGCCACGGGCGAGGCCGAGGACGAGGCGCTGCAGACGATCTGCTATGCCGTCGGCAAGGAGCACGGGTTCGAGCCGCTGCGCGACTGGTTCAGGGCGCTTTACGAGGTCCTGCTCGGCGCGTCGGAAGGCCCGCGTTTCGGCGGCTTCATCGCGCTTTACGGCGTGGATGAAACCGTTGCGCTGATCGACCGGGCACTGGCGGGCGACCTTCTGGCGCAGTGATCCCGATACCCGTGGCGCCGTTGCGGCCCCATGGGCTGCGGCGCGCGGTGATCTGACCCGCTGTTAACCCTTCGTTGATACCTCCCATGGCTCAGGCGGCCTGCCGGCGCGCGGCCGTATCCATGGGTGGAACGAGGCGAGGGAAATCACATGAACAAGGCAATCACCGAAGGGCTGGTGCTGATGCCGCTGCCGTTTTCGGCGGGGCTGTCCCATTGGTCCAGTGGCAACGGCCAGCCGGGCGATGCCTCCTATCAGGGCGCCGGCAACGCCGCGCTGGTGACGAACGATCAGGATTTCGGCGGCTGTCTGGAGTTGCAGAAGACCTCCGGCACGCAAAAGCTGCGGGCCTTTGCCGAGACCCCGCTGCGCCCCGACATGTATCTGCGCATCACCCTGCGGGTGAAGGCGATCTCGGGCAACCTGCCGGCGGTGCGGGTGGCGGCCTGGCCCGGCAATGCCGCGGGCAATGGCGTGGGCGGCCTTGTCCTGTCGGGGCCGTCGATCCAGTTGACCGGCTATGGCAGCGTCGTCACGCTGTCGGCCATCGTCGGTTCGGGCAACCGCACCGGCGTCGATATGGTCTGGGGCACGGTGCCGGTCTTCGCCCATGTCGGGCTTGACCTGACCGGCCCGACCGGCGGCATCGTGCGGATCGACGACATCGTGGTCGAGGATGTGACCGAATTCTACCTGCGCGACATGATCGATCTTGTCGACGTGCGCGACTATGGTGCCAAGGGCGATGGCAGCACGAACGACAGCGCGGCCTTTCAGGCAGCCGACGACGCAGCGCAGGGGCGCACGATCCTGGTCTCCGCCGGCAGCTATGCAATCACCGGCAATCTGACCATCAATTCGCCGATCCGCTTTGCCGGCACCCTGGTCATGCCGGCCGAAAACCGGCTGGTGCTGACGCGGAATTTCGATCTGGAGACCTATTCCCGTGCCTTTGGCGGCGATCTCGAAGGGTTTCGCCGGGCCTTGCAGGCGCTCTTCTATTTCAGCGACCATGTGACGCTCGACATGTCGGGCCGCCGGGTCGATGTGCCCGCGCCGCTCGACGTGGCGGCGATCTCGGGGCAGACCAGCTTTGCCAGCCGGCGGGTGCTGCAAAACGGATCGCTCAACGCCATCGCCTCGACGGCATGGAATCCCACGGTCGTCACCTCGGTCGCCACCTATTCCGTCGCCAGCGCCAAGCAACTGACCGGGGTGGCCAATGTCGCGAACATCGCCGTGGGTTCGCTGGTTCAGGGCACGGGCGTCGGGCGCGAGGTCTATGTCACCGGCAAGAGTGTCGGCGCCGGTACGATCCAGCTTTCGCAACCGCTCTATGGCGCGGCCGGAACGCGCAACTACACCTTCACGCGGTTCAAGTATCTGCTCGATTTCAGCGGCTTCTCGCTGCTCTCCCGGTTCGAGATGCAGGAGGTGGAGCTGAACTGCCTCGGCATCGCGTCGGGGGTGATGCTGGCGCTGGCGGGTTCGGTCTTCCGCTTCGACAGCTGCACCTTCAACCAGCCGAGAAACCGCGGCATCACCTCGGCCGGGACAGGGTGTCAGGGCCTTTATGTCGACTATTGCCAGTTCCTGTCGAGCGAACAGCCCCTGCCGGCGCAGAACCGCGTGACCATCGCGATGAACGTGCAGGCCAATGACGCCAAGATCCGTAACAACCGCATCGTACGCTTCCGCCATTTTGCGGTGATGAACGGCACCAGCCACATGATCTATGCCAACCACTTCTTTCAGGGTGATGACGAGCCGGCGGGCGTGCGTCTGGCCGGGCTGATCTTTACCCAGACCAATGTGGCGACGGTCGTCGCGGGGAACTACATCGACAACTGCTTTCTCGAATGGGGCAACGAGCATGACCCGGCGCCGGAATATTCCAACGAATTCTCCTTCGGCGGCCTGAACGTCGTCGGCAATATCTTCATCGCCTCCGAAGTGTCGCCGGCCTTCCGCTGGATCGTGGTAAAGCCCTATGGTGCCGGGCATTTCTTCAACGGATTCAGCCTGACGAACAATACGTTCCGCGTCTTCAACGCCACGGTCGACCGGGTCGAGAAGGTCGACACCAGCTTTGCCGACCTCGACTTCACCCGTTCGCGGAACGTCCGCGTCGAAGGCAATACCTTCAACCAGGTGGCCCAGACCATCCTGAATCCGATCGTGGCCAGCCACACCCAGAACTCGGCCGCCTCGGCTTGGACGGTCGACGCCTCCGACTATATCCCGTTCGGCGGCCGCATCCGCATGGTGGAATCGGTGCAGCCCGAGGGGCCGTTGCAGAACGGCTCGAACCAGACCCGCTATATCGCCCCCTATGCCGAGCCGGGGCAGGGCGCCGGCGGCGGACAGGTGACGCTGCGCTGGGGCGAGGCGGTGAAGGGCAAGGCCGTGGTCTCGATGCGGATGGACGCCCCTTTCTGATCCTGCGCCGCCCTTCGGGGCGGCGGCCCATTCCCGCGCGCAGCGGCACGCGCGCGGCGGCAAAGGGATGCCGGCCTCTGGCGCGGCGGCATCCGGGCCTTGACCCCTGCCGCCCGCCGCCGCAGGGTGGGGGAATGGGAAATGTCGTGAAAGACCCCGCGGTCAATGTCCTCGGCCTGCCGCTCCGGCCCTGTTCGGTCGATCCGGTCACCGGCTTTTTCCGCGATGGCTGCTGCAACACTGGCCCGCAGGATGTCGGGCTGCATACCGTCTGCGCCGAGATGACGGCCGAATTTCTGGCGCTGTCGAAATATCTTGGCAATGACCTGTCGACCCCGCGGCCGGAATACGGTTTCGCGGGGTTGAAACCCGGCGATCTGTGGTGCCTTTGCGCCGCACGTTTCCTTCAGGCGCATGAGGAAGGGGCGGCGCCGCGCATCCGGCTGAAATCGACGCATCGGGCGACGCTCGCGGTGGTTCCGCTGGACATCCTTCAGCTTTACGCCAGCGATTATGCGACCGACGACGGCTGAGGCCGGGTGCGTCAGCCTGACGTCTTGACCGCCCCCGCCTCATGGCCGATCTTTTCGCCATGATACCGCCCCGTTTCCCGATTTCCCCGGCCGAGATCGACCGGATCATGGCCGATTTCTACGCCCGCATCCGCCGGCATGAGGTTCTGGGCCCGGTCTTTGCGCGCCATGTGACCGACTGGCCCGCGCATGAGGCGAAAATCGCGGCATTCTGGCGCAATGCGATCCTGTTCGAGCGCAGCTACGATGGCAATCCGATGGCCGTCCACCGGGCCGCCGGCGACGTCCTTCCCGCGATGTTCCCGGCCTGGCTGGCATTGTTCGATGACACGCTGACGCGCAACCTGGCGCCCGAGACGGCGGCGGCCTGGTCCGAACTGGCGCATCGCATCGGCCGCAGCCTCAGCCTCGGGTTGCAGATGGGCGATGGCCCGCCCGGCCTGCGATAGGCCGGCGTACCGCGTGACTTTCGCCCGCGTGGCGGCTAATCCTGCGGCATCCGACCCCGCATCCCCCGTCGCTCTGCCGAGGCCTCATGATCCTTCCCATCCTGCGTTGGCCCGATCCGGTGCTGACCGCACCCTGCGCGCCCGCCATCCTGTCCGACGATCTGGCGCGGCTGGCCGCCGACATGCTCGACACCATGTATGCCGCGCCGGGCCGCGGGTTGGCGGCGCCGCAGGTGGGCCGCCTGCTGCGGCTGTTCGTCATGGATGCCGGATCGCCGGACGGCCGGCCCGATCCGCGGGTTCTGGTGAACCCCCGGATTCTCTGGCTCGGCCCGATGCGTGCGACCGGCCCCGAAGCCTGCCTCTCCATCCCCGGCCCGACCGCCCTGGTCGAGCGCGCGACGGAAATCCGCCTGGGCTGGACCGCGCTGGACGGTGGGGCCGAACAGGAGAGTTTCACCGGCCTTGCCGCGATCTGCGCCCAGCACGAATATGACCATCTCGACGGTATCCTGACCCTCGACCGGCTGGCGCCCTCGGCCCGGGCCGCGGCGCTTGCCCAGGTGACGGCATGACGGTGCGCGCCTGCCTGCCATGGCCCCACCCCCTCCTGCGTAGCCCGGCGGCGGATGTCGCGGCGATCACCGACGAGGTGTGCGGGATCTGGCGCGACATGATCGACACGATGGAGGCGATGCCGGGTTACGGCCTCGCCGCGGTGCAGATCGGCGTGCCGCTGCGGCTGGCCGTCTTAGATTGCAGCGAAGAGCGCGGCCGCGCCGTGCGGATGGCCAATCCCGAGGTGCTGCATGCATCTGCCCAGCTGCGCAGCCATGAAGAGGCCTCGCCCAACCTGCCGGGGGTGTCGGCGTTGATCGAGCGGCCGCGCGCGGTGACGGTGCGCTTCCTGAACGCCGATGGCGTCCTGGAGGAGCGCGACTTCGTTGGCCTCTGGGCCACCAGCGCGCAGCACCAGATCGACCATCTGGCGGGCCGGATGTATTTCGACCGTCTCTCGCCGCTGAAGCGTAGGATGCTGATCGCAAAGGCGGAAAAGCTTCGGAGGCGGGGATGAGGATTGTCTTCATGGGCACGCCGGACTTTTCGCTCCCGGTGCTGGAGGCCCTGGCGGCGGCGCATGAGGTGGTCTGCGTCTATTCCCAGCCCCCCCGCGAAGCCGGCCGCGGCAAGGCGCTGCGCAAGACCCCCGCCCATGCGCGGGCCGAGGCTTTGGGCCTGCCCGTCCGCACGCCCGCGCGACTGCGCGACCCTGCCGATCAGGCGGAGTTCGCCGCCCTCGATGCCGATGTTGCGGTGGTGGTGGCCTATGGGCTGATCCTGCCGCCGCCGGTGCTGCAGGCGCCGCGTCAGGGCTGTCTGAACATCCATGCCAGCCTTCTGCCGCGCTGGCGCGGGGCGGCACCGATCCAGCGGGCGATCATGGCGGGGGATGCCGAGACCGGCGTCTGCATCATGCGGATGGAGGCCGGGCTCGATACCGGGCCGGTCCTGTTGCGGCAAGCCACCGCCATCGGCCCCGATGAGACCGCCGCCGATCTGCACGACCGGCTCGCGACGCTGGGGGCGGCGCTGATCCTTCAGGCGCTCGACGGGCTGGACAGCCTGCGGGCGGTGCCACAGCCGGAGGCCGGCGTGACCTATGCCGCCAAGATCGACAAGGCAGAGGCCCGGGTGGACTGGAGCCGCCCCGCCGCCGAGGTCGACCGGCAGATCCGCGGCCTGTCGCCCTTTCCCGGCGCCTGGGTGCAGGTCGGTCCCGAACGGGTAAAGCTCCTGCGCTCTCGCCTCGCCAGGGGACAGGGGGCGCCGGGGCAGGTGCTGGGCGGCTTTGCCATTGCCTGCGGAACGGGCGCCATCGAGGTGCTGGAAGCCCAGCGCGAAGGCCGCCGCCCGATGCCGGCGGTCGAGGTGCTGAAAGGGCTGACCCTGCCGGCCGTGCTTTAGCTTTCACCGGCGCTGTTGCCGATGTGGCGTATCCTGCCCGGGACAACACCGATTTCTTCAAAGAAATCGGTACGGAGCCTTTGAAGGCTCCGCGCCGGAGTTTTCAAAAACTCCGGCTTGCCGTCGCCCGCGGATCGCGCGACGGCAAGCAGATCAGGATATGGCGCGCCGCCGCTCGTCAGGCGGCGCGGGCTTCGGAACTGACCAGCGCCACGATATCCAGCATGATCCGGTTCAACTCGAAGTCCTTCGGCGTGTAGACGGCGGCGACGCCCATCGCGCGCAGCTTTGCCGCATCCTCCTCGGGGATGATGCCGCCCACCACCACCGGGATCTGTGTCAGCCCGGCGGCCCGCATCCGCTCCATGGTTTCCGCGATCAGCGGCAGGTGGCTGCCCGACAGGATCGACAGGCCCACCACATGCGCCGCCTGCTCGACCGCGGCGGCAACGATTTCGGCCGGGGTCAGGCGGATGCCTTCGTAATGGATATCCATCCCGCAGTCGCGGGCGCGGGCGGCGATCTGCTCGGCGCCGTTGGAATGGCCGTCGAGGCCGGGCTTGCCGACGACGAATTTCAGCCGCCGGCCCAGCCGGGCCGAGGCGGCGGCAACCGCCTCGCGGATGGGATCCAGCCCCTCGGTCCGGTTCGAGGGGTTCTTCGACACGCCGGTCGGGCCGCGGTACTGGCCGAAGGCCGTGCGGATGCATTCACCC
Source organism: Rhodobacter sp. (assembly GCA_039808125.1). Classification (GTDB taxonomy): domain Bacteria; phylum Pseudomonadota; class Alphaproteobacteria; order Rhodobacterales; family Rhodobacteraceae; genus Pseudogemmobacter. Next base: position 21,549 of record JBDHSO010000023.1, read on the forward strand.
CACTCGCCGGTCGTCGCCCCGGCCTTTGCCGCCGCGACGGAGGCGGGCATGATATTCGCGCCGCTTTGCGCCGCCTCGCGCAGCGCCTCGAGCGCGGCGGCAACCCGCGCCGCATCGCGCCCGGCGCGCCAGGCGTCCAGCCGGGCGATCTGATCGGCCTCGGCCGCGGCATCCACCACCATGATCGCGCCCTCGCCGGTCGTCAGCGGCGAGGGTTCCGTCGTGGTGAAGCGGTTCACGCCGACGACCACGATGTCCTGCGATTCGATCCGCGCGATGCGTTCGGCATTGGCCTCGACCAGCCGCGACTTCATGTATTCGATGGCAGCGACCGCCCCGCCCATGGCGTCGATCTGCGCCAGCTCCGCCCGCGCGCCCTCTTTCAGCGCGGCGACCTTGCGGTCAATGGCCGGATTGCCGTCGAACAGGTCGTCATATTCCAGAAGGTCGGTCTCGAAGGCGAGGATCTGCTGCATGCGCAGCGACCATTGCTGGTCCCAGGGCCGGGGCAGGCCCAGCGCCTCGTTCCAGGCCGGCAGTTGCACCGCCCGCGCCCGCGCCCTTTTTGACAGGGTGACGGCCAGCATTTCCAGCAGGATGCGGTAGACGTTGTTTTCCGGCTGCGGCTCGGTCAGGCCAAGGCTGTTGACCTGCACGCCATAGCGAAAGCGGGTATGGCGCTCGTCGGCGATGCCATAGCGGTTGCGCAGGATCTCTTCCCAGAGATCGACGAAGGCGCGCATCTTGCACAGTTCGGTGACGAAGCGGATGCCGGCATTGACGAAAAACGAGATCCGGCCGACCATTTTCGGGAAATCGCCGGCCGGGACCTTGCCTTTCAGATCGTCCAGCACGGCGACGGCCGTGGCCAGCGCGAAGGCGAGTTCCTGTTCCGGCGTGGCACCCGCCTCCTGCAGGTGATAGCTGCAGACGTTCATCGGGTTCCATTTCGGCAGGTGCCTGCCGGTATAGGCCGCGATATCGGTGATCAGCCGGAGGCTGGGTTTCGGCGGGCAGATATAGGTGCCGCGCGACAGATATTCCTTGATGATGTCGTTCTGCACCGTTCCTTGCAGTTTGGACAGATCGACGCCCTGTTCCTCGGCCACGGCGATATACAGCGCCAGAAGCCAGGGCGCCGTGGCATTGATCGTCATCGAGGTGTTCATCTGTTCCAGCGGAATCCCGTCGAACAGCGCCCGCATGTCGCCCAGATGGCAGACGGGAACGCCGACCTTGCCCACCTCGCCGCGCGCAAGTTCGTGGTCGCTGTCATAGCCGGTCTGGGTCGGCAGATCGAAGGCCACCGACAGGCCGGTCTGCCCCTTGGCCAGGTTCGTGCGATACAGCGCATTCGAGGCCGCCGCCGTGGAATGGCCGGCATAGGTGCGGAAAAGCCAGGGGGCGTCTTTCTGCGGCGCGTCGGTCTGGGTCATCTGGGCCTCGGGCGCGAGTCTTGCTGCGCAACATAGTTTCGTCATCTGGCAGATAGACGTCACTTTATGCCAATGTCAATCGCTGCAATGCGGCGAGAACGTGGCGGCCCGCCCACAGGCGCCGGGGACGGCCCCCGCGCGAGACTCAATGCGCCGCGGCCCAGTTCGCGCCGCGCCCGGCCTCGACCTGCAACCGCACCGACAGCCGGACGACGGGATCCGAGGCGCCCTCCATCACCGCCCGGGCCACCGCGGTCAGCCGGTCGGCATCGCCCTCTGCAACCTCAAACAGCAATTCGTCATGGACCTGCAACAGCATCTTCGCATCGAGCCCGGCGATGGCGGCCGGCATGCGGATCATGGCGCGGCGAATCACATCGGCCGCGGTGCCCTGGATCGGCGCGTTGATCGCGGCACGGCGGGCAAAGCCGGCGGCCGGTCCCTTGGCGTTGATCTCGGGCGTGTGGATCTTGCGACCGAACAGGGTCTGCACGAAACCGTTCGCCTTCGCGAAAGCGATGGTGTTGTCCATATAGGACCGGATGCCCGGAAACCGCTCGAAATAGCGGTCGATGAAGGCCTGCGCCTCTGCCCGGGGGATGCGCAGGTTGCGGGCAAGGCCAAAGCCGGAGATGCCGTAGATCACCCCGAAATTGATCGCCTTGGCCCGGCGGCGAATCTCTGGCGTCATCTGGTCCAGCGGCACGCCGAACATCTCGCTCGCCGTCATGGCATGGATGTCCAGCCCCTCGGCAAAGGCCTGTTTCAGCGCGGGAATATCGGCGATATGCGCCAGTATGCGAAGTTCGATCTGGGAATAGTCCAGCGACACCAGCACCCGCCCCGCCGGCGCGACGAAAGCCTCGCGGATGCGCCGGCCTTCCTCGGTCCGCACGGGGATGTTCTGCAGGTTCGGATCGGTCGAGGCCAGCCGGCCGGTGTTCGCGCCCGCGATGGAATAGGAGGTATGCACCCGCCCCGTCTCGGGATTGATCGCCTGCTGCAAAGTATCGGTATAGGTCGATTTCAGCTTGGCGATCTGCCGCCAGTCCAGCACCCGCGCCGCCAGAAGCGCGGCCCTGGGCTGGCTGTCTTCCAGCGTGGTGATGTCCTCCAGCACATCGGCGCCGGTGGCATAGGCGCCGGTCTTGCCCTTTTCGCCGCCGGGCACGCCCATCCGGTCGAACAGGATCTCGCCCAGTTGCTTGGGGCTGCCGACGTTGAAGGTCTCGCCGGCGATCTGCTGGATTTCATCCTCCAGCTGCGCCAGTTTCTGCGCAAAGGCGTTGGACATGCGCGAAAGCGTGTCGCGGTCGACGGTGATCCCGGCCATCTCCATCTCGGCCAGCACCGGAACCAGCGGCCGTTCCAGCGTCTCGTAGACCGTCGTCACCCGGACCCGGTGCAATTGCGGTCGGAACAACTCCCACAGCCGCAGGGTCACATCCGCGTCTTCGGCGGCGTATTTCACCGCCTCGGCCACCGCCACCCGGTCGAAGGTGATCTGCGATTTCCCGCTGCCGAGCAGCGATTTGATCGGGATCGGCGCATGGCCGAGATATTTTCCCGACAACTCGTCCATGCCATGGCCGTTCAGGCCGGCCTGCATGGCATAGGACATCAGCATCGTGTCGTCGAATGGGGCGATGCGGATGCCGTGGCGGGCAAGGATCTTCCAGTCGTATTTCATGTTCTGGCCGATCTTCAGGATCGCGGGATCCTCCAGCACCGGCTTCAGCGCGGCAAGCGCGTCGTCGAGCGCGATCTGCTCCGCGACGAGGACCGAGGCGCCGAACAGATCGCCCCCGCCCTGCCGGTGGCCGAGCGGGATATAGGCCGCTTCCCCGGCCACGACCGAAAGCGAAATCCCGACGAGCTCCGCCTGCATTTCGTCAAGGCTGGTCGTCTCGGTGTCGACCGCGACATGTCCGGCCTCGCGGATGCGGCCGATCCAGTCCTCCAGATCGGCGCGATCGCGGATCGCCACATAGCCCGCCGGATCGAAGGGCGGGCGTTCCGGCTCGGCCGCGGCCGCGGCTCCCGGAGCCTCGATCGCCGGGGCGGCGATCTTCAGCCGCTCCGACACGCGGCGGGAAAGATTGCGGAACTCCATCCCGGTCAGGAATTGCATCAGCTTTCCGGGATCGGGCTTCGTCACCTCCAGATCGTCGAGCCCCACCTCCAGCGGCACCCGGTCGTCAAGCGACACCAGCCGCCGGGAAATGCGGATGAGGTCGGCGTTTTCGATCAGCGCCTCTCGCCGCTTCGGCTGCCTGATCTCGCCCGCCCGCGCCAGCAACTCGTCCAGGCTGCCGTATTCGTTGATCAGCAGCGCCGCGGTCTTCAGTCCGATCCCCGGCGCGCCCGGCACGTTGTCGACCGAATCGCCCGCCAACGCCTGCACATCGACCACCCGGTCGGGATCCACCCCGAATTTCTCGCGCACCTCCTCGGGGCCGATGGCGCGGTTCTTCATCGGATCGAGCATGTCGATCCCCGGGCGGATCAGCTGCATCAGATCCTTGTCCGACGAGATGATGGTGCATGACCCGCCCGCCTCCACCGCCTCGCGCGCCAGGGTGGCGATAATGTCGTCGGCCTCATAGCCCGGCGTCTCGAGACAGGCGACATTGAAGGCCCGCGTCGCCTCGCGGGTCAGCGGGAATTGCGGGCGAAGATCCTCGGGCGGTTCCGGGCGGTTGGCCTTGTAGAGGTCGTAGATGTCGTTGCGGAAGGTCTTCGACGAATGGTCGAAGATCACCGCGATATGGGTGGCCGCGCCGGAAGACCGCTCGCGTGTCAGTTCGCCCCAGAGAATGTTGGAGAAACCCGCCACCGCGCCCACAGGAACGCCATCCGACCGCGTCAGCGGCGGCAAGGCATGATAGGCGCGGAAGATATAGGCCGAACCGTCGATCAGATGCAGATGGCTGCCCTTGCCGAATGCCATTACCCGTACTCCCTGCCATCTGCCTGTCGCCGCCAGTATTGGCAGACCGGGGCCGCAGGGTCCAGCAGACCCCGCCCGGGCGCCCCGCCGCAAGGGCCTCCGGCGGGGGTATTTGGATCAAGAGGAAGCGGCATGGTCTTCCTCTTGAGAAAAATACCCCGGGGGAATCCTTGCGGCACGCAAGGATGGGGGCAGCGCCCCCTTTCGCCGGCCGGGCAAGGAGGCTACACCCGGGAGACGGGACAAAACGGGGGCGGAGATGGCCGAGGACGGGGTGAACAGTTTCATGACGGGGCCGGACGAGCGGGGCCGGTTCGGCATCTTCGGCGGGCGTTTCGTGTCGGAAACGCTGATGCCGCTGATCCTCGACCTCGAGGCGCGCTACGAACATGCCAAGACCGACCCCAGCTTCTGGGCCGAGATGGACGATCTGTGGAAGCATTATGTCGGCCGGCCCTCGCCGCTGTATTTCGCGCCCCGGCTGACCGAACAACTCGGGGGCGCCAAGGTCTACATGAAGCGCGACGAGTTGAATCACACCGGCGCACACAAGATCAACAACGTGCTCGGGCAGATCATCCTTGCCCGCCGCATGGGCAAGACCCGGATCATCGCCGAGACCGGCGCCGGCCAGCATGGCGTCGCCACCGCGACCGTCTGCGCCAAGTTCGGGCTGCAATGCGTGGTCTACATGGGCGCGCATGATGTCGAGCGCCAGGCACCCAACGTCTTTCGCATGAAGCTGCTGGGGGCCGAGGTCATTCCCGTCACCTCCGGTCGCGGTACGCTGAAGGATGCGATGAACGATGCCCTGCGCGACTGGGTGACGAATGTGCGCGACACTTTCTATTGCATCGGCACCGTCGCCGGCCCCCATCCCTATCCGGCCATGGTGCGCGACTTCCAGTCGATCATCGGCAAGGAGGTGCGCTGGCAACTGGCCGAGGCGGAGGGCGAGGGGCGGCTCCCTGACACGCTGGTCGCGGCGATCGGCGGCGGCTCGAACGCCATGGGGCTGTTCTACCCGTTCCTGGACGACCCCTCCGTCAACATCATCGGCGTCGAGGCCGGCGGCAAGGGCGTCGACGACCGGATGCAGCATTGCGCGAGCCTCACCGGCGGCCGCCCCGGCGTGCTGCACGGCAACCGCACCTATCTGTTGCAGGATGCCGACGGGCAGATTCTGGAAGGCTTCTCGATCTCGGCCGGGCTTGATTACCCCGGCATCGGGCCGGAGCATTCCTGGCTGCATGAGGTCGGCCGGGCACAATATGTCTCGATCACCGATGCCGAGGCGCTGGAGGCCTTCCAGCTGTGCTGCAAGCTGGAGGGCATTATCCCCGCGCTGGAGCCCAGCCATGCGCTGGCGCATGTGATGAAGATCGCGCCGACCCTGCCGCGCGACCATATCATCGTGATGAATCTCTGCGGTCGCGGCGACAAGGACATCTTCACCGTGGCCCGGCATCTCGGCGTGGAGATGGCGGTCTGAGATGAAGGCGGCGCGCGGCGCGGGCCGGTCAGGCCTGCCGCGCGCGTTCCCGTTTCAGCTTTTCCATCTTGCGGGTGATCATCTGGCGTTTCAGCGGCCCGAGATAGTCGATGAACAGCTTGCCGTCGAGGTGATCCATCTCGTGCTGCACGCAGGTGGCCCAGAGGCCTTCAAAGCCCTGTTCCTGCCGCATGCCGTCCAGGCCGGTCCAGCGCACCGTCACGGCGACGGGGCGTTTCACCTCGGCATATTGGTCGGGGATCGAGAGGCAGCCTTCTTCATAGGCGGACAGATCCTCGGAAGCCCAGACCAGTTCGGGATTGAACAGGACCATCGGTTCGGGCGGGCCTTCCTTGGCGCAATCCATCACCAGAAGGCGCTTTGTCACCCCGACCTGCGGCGCGGCAAGGCCGATGCCGGGCGCGGCATACATCGTTTCCAGCATGTCGGCGGCCAGGGTCCGCAACTCCGGCGTGATCTCGGTCACGGGATCGCAGACCTTCTTGAGACGGGGGTCGGGATGGATCAGGATGGGGCGCAGCATGAGGGCGATTTACGCATGGACGTCCCGCCGCGCAAGAGGCGGGATCGGCGCGGGGCCGGCCGGGCAGGGGCGGCGGCGGCGCGGTCGGTGAGACGGGACAGGGCATCGCCGTCGCAGGCCGGCCCGGACCGCCGTGGCGTCGGTTCTGAAATTGTATCGGAAGCGGTTTTTGACTATCACCTGACGGGCAGACCCTTGGACCAGAGCGCAACATGACCTTCGACACCCCTGTGAACCGTCTTGGCACCCATTGCGTGAAATGGGACGTGATGGAGGCCCTTTATGGCATTCCGGCCGACCGCGGCCTTGCCATGTGGGTGGCCGACATGGAATTCGCCCCGCCCGCCGCGGTGCAGGTCGCGCTGCAGAAGATGCTGGACCACGGCATTTACGGCTATTTCGGCGACGATCGCGCCTATCGCGAGGCGATCCGCTGGTGGATGCGGGTCCGCCACGGCTGGGAGGTCGGGGCCGACCATATCTTCACCACCCATGGTCTGGTCAACGGCACCGGGCTTTGCGTGGATGCCTTCACCGCCCCGGGCGATGGCGTGGTGTTGATGACCCCGGTCTATCATGCCTTCGCCCGGACCATCCGCGCGGCCGGCCGCCGCGTGGTCGAATGCCGGCTGCGCGATGCCGGCGGACGCTACGAGATGGATTTCGACGCCTGGGACGCCCAGATGACCGGCGGCGAGACCATGCTGCTCCTGTGCTCGCCGCACAATCCCGGCGGCCGGGTCTGGACCATCGAGGAATTGCAGGGCGTGGCCGATTTCTGCCGCCGCCACGATCTGATCCTCGTCTCGGATGAAATCCATCACGATCTGGTCTTCCCGGGGTTCCGCCATACCGTGATGAGCACGATCGACGGCATCGCCGACCGGCTGGTGATGATGACGGCCGCGACCAAGACCTTCAACATCGCCGGCTGCCACACCGGCAACGTGATCATCGCCGACGAGGCGCTGCGCGCGCGCTTTGCCACCCGGATGACGGGTCTTGGCATTTCGCCCAACAGCTTTGGCCTGCATATGGTGACGGCGGCCTATTCGCCGGAGGGGGCGGCCTGGGTCGACGGGCTGATGGCCTATCTCGACGGCAACCGGAAATTGTTCGATGCCGCCATCGACGGCATACCCGGCCTGCGCTCGATGCCGCTTGAGGCGACCTATCTGGCATGGGTCGACTATTCCGCCACCGGGCTGAGCAAGGCCGAGATGCTTGAGCGGGTCGAAAAGCAGGCGATGATCGCGACGAACTACGGCGAAACCTTCGGGGCGGGGGGCGAGGACTTTCTGCGCTTCAACCTTGCCGCGCCGCGGGTGCAGGTGGCCGAGGCGCTGGACCGTCTGCAAAAGGCCTTCGCCGATCTGCAATGAGGGCGCTCGCCCGGGTTTTCGCCGGTCTGACGCTGGTTCTGCTGATCGCGGCGGGGCTGGCGCTGTGGCATCGCCCCGCGCCGGCCCCGCCCTTGCCCGAGGCGCCGCTGGCCGGACCCGTCGACCTGATCCTGATCGAGAAATCCGCCCGCCGGCTGAGCCTGATCCGTGACGGCAAGACCCTGCGCAGCTATCCCGTCGCCCTTGGCTTCGATCCGCGGGGCGACAAGGTGCGGCAGGGCGACGGGCGCACGCCCGAGGGGCATTTCGTCATCGACCGGCGCAATGCGGCATCGGCCTATCGGCTGTCGCTTGGCATCGATTATCCGCAGAAGGATGATATCGCCCGCGGCCGGGCCGGCGGCTACGATCCCGGCGGCGACATCATGATCCATGGCCAGCCGAATGCGCTGCCGGAGGGTGCCGTGCTGCGACGCGACTGGACGGCCGGCTGCATCGCTGTCTCCAATGCGGAAATCGAGGAGATCTGGTCGGTTGCCCCGACCGGGACGCCGGTGGAAATCCGCCCCTGACGGCCGGCGCGCAGGCAGGGCATGGCGCACGACCTGGGACAAGACGGGGCCAAGCGCAGGCGCGTGCGGGGGCGGAAACCAGCTGGACCGCGGTGCGTCAGGACAGGGATGTGCCATAACCGGCCTCGCACGCCCGGCCCGAAGGCCGGGCGGCACGACTGCCGCGAGGGCGCACTGGTCACAACGAGACAGACCCCGTTCAGGCCGGGGGCAGATAACCGGCGGGCAAATCACTCTCCCGCCAATAGTCCAGCGCCGCCCCGTCGGCCACGGCGGTTGCGCGTTTGAACTCGCACACCAGTTCATCGCCATCGAGGGCCGAGGCGACGATCAGACACTGAAACACATGGCGCGGGCCATCGTAGATATCGACCAGCCCCCGCAGCCGGCGGGGGGCCAGCCCGGCATCCAGCGCCATGCCGCCGGGCCAGAACCGAAGGACGGGAAAGACCGCATCGCCCAGTTGAACATGCAGTTTGGATCCCCGACGCCAGGCCCGCCGCCGCGCCTTGGCGAGACCGTCGCGAATGTCCTGCGGCAAGAATTCCAGCATGCGTCCTTCCTCCCTGACTCAAGTCTGCGGCAGAATGCGTTAAAATCAAGACGGCGACGGCGTGGCACGATCAGGCCCCGGCAATGTGACATCGTTGTTGCAGGTTTACCGCAGATAATTCTCGCATAGGGTGAATCGACTTGCCGCGGGGGCGCCGGCCGGCCTTTCCTGCGGCGCCCCAGACTGCGATTCGCCATGATCCTGCCCCTTGCCCTGATCCTTGATGCGCTGTTCGGCGAGCCGGACTGGATCTGGCGGCGGCTGCCGCATCCTGCCGTCCTGATGGGCCGGCTGATCGGCTGGGCAGAGATTCGGCTGAACCGCGGCCATGCCCGGCGCGCCAAGGGCGTGGCGCTGGAACTGGCACTGGTCGTCGGCGCGGCGTTGGCGGGCGTGCTGATCCATGCGCTGCCCGATCACGGCATCGTCGAGACCCTGCTGGTGGCCGTGCTTCTGGCGCAGCGGTCGCTGGTCGATCATGTCCGTGCCGTTGCCGGCGGCCTGCGCCGCGGGCTGGAGGAGGGCAAACGCGCCGTGGCGATGATCGTCGGCCGCGACATCGCGCCGATGCAGGAGGCCGATGTCGCCCGCGCCGCCATCGAAAGCGCGGCCGAGAACATGTCGGATGGGGTGATCGCACCGGCGTTCTGGTATCTTGTCGCCGGGCTGCCGGGAATCCTCGTCTACAAGATCGCCAATACCGCCGACAGCACGATCGGCCACATGACGCCCCGGTATCGGGAATTCGGCTGGGCCGCCGCCCGGTTCGACGATCTTCTGAACCTGATCCCCTCGCGGCTGACGGCGCTTCTTCTTGCGCTGACCCAGGGGTGGCTCGATCCGCGCCCGGTGCTGCGCGACGCGCCGAAACACCGCAGCCCGAACGCCGGATGGCCGGAATCGGTGCTGGCGCCGGTCTTGAACGTCGCCCTGGCGGGGCCGCGCAGCTACAACGGGCGGATGACCGATTACCCCTGGGTCTGGCCCGAGGGCCGGCGCGATCCCGGCCCCGACGATATCGACGCCGCGGCCGATGCGCTGTGGCGGGCCTGGGCGGCGATGCTGGCGATTGCGGTGGTGGCCGCGCTGCTCTAGCTTCGGCAGCCGAGGGCAGGGCGGGTGTCGCATGGCGGACTGGGCGATCGTGGCGACGGTAAAGGCGCCGGAAGAGCAGGTCCTGGCCTTCGTCGCCCATCACCTGGCATTGGGCTGCGCCCATATCGCGCTGTATTTCGACGATCCCGAAGACCCGGTGGCCGAGGTTGCCGGCCGTCTGCCGCGCGTGACGGTCACGCGCTGCGATGCGGCGCATTGGGCACGCAAGGGCGCGCGCCCCGAACGGCATCAGAACCGGCAGGCGCGCAATGCGCTGCGCAGCTACCGGCGGTGCCTCCAGCCCTGGATGGCCCATATCGACGTCGATGAATTCCTCTGGCCCGAAATGCCGGTGGGAGACCTTCTCGACACGATCCACCCCCATCAGCTTATGGTCCGGGCCGAGCCCTTCGAGGCCTTGCACGATCCCGGCCTGCCCGACGACATCTTTACCGCCCGCCAGTTCCGCGGGCCGATGAAGGCGCGCCATGCCGAGCTGCGCCGCGAAATCCTGGGTCCGCTGGCCGAGGTGCTGGCCGAGGGCGTCCTGTCGCACAGCGTCGGCAAGGCGTTCTTCCGCACCGGCATTCCAAAACTCACCCCCGGTATCCACGGCGGCTCGATCGGCGGCGAGCGCATTCCCGGGCTTCCCTTCGATCCGCGGATGAAGCTGCTGCATTTCCACGCGCAGGATCGCGCGCGCTGGCTGGCCGCGCTGCCCTTCCGGCTGGAGCGCGGCGCCTATCGCTACCGGCCCGATCTGCACGCCCATCTCAATGCCGCGTCCCCTGACGGGATCACCGCCTTCTATGATGCGACGCAGCGGGTGACGCCGGAACAGGCCCGGCGCCTTGCCGAGGCGGGCCGGCTGGTCGAGGTCGATCTCGGCCTTGGCGCCCGGGTTGCGGCGCTGCGCAGGGAAGGCTGACGGTCGGTGCGGGGCGAATGGGCAGGGGCGCTACATCCCCTCGCCCGGCGCCCGCTGCCGGTGGCGCCAGCGGATCATCTCGGCCAGAACGGCCCAGGCGATAAGATCGGAAGTTTCGGCGCGGGCGGTCATGGCGATCCGCGTCTCGCCGCGAAACAGATCCATCGGCGCCTGCGGATGGGCCGCCGTCCAGCCCGCCCGCTGCCGCTGACTGGCCCGCAGCGGCCAGATCAGCGACAGGCGCCAGCCTTCGGCGCAAGGGTCGGCGCGGAACTCGGCGCCGCTGGCCGAAAGCCGGGCATAGACGGTGGCGCCTTCGGCCTCGATCCCGGGAAATCCCGCCTGCCGCAGCGCCGCGACCATCGCGGCCGTCATGCCACCAGGGCCTCGGCGCGTTTCAGATCGACCGAGACCAGCTGGCTGACCCCCTGTTCCTGCATGGTGACGCCGAACAGCCGATCCATCCGCGCCATGGTCACGGCATGGTGGGTGATGCACAGGAACCGGGTATCGGTCCGGCGGGTCATCTCGTCCAGAAGGTCGCAGAAGCGGGTGACATTGGCATCGTCGAGCGGCGCGTCCACCTCGTCCAGCACGCAGATCGGCGCGGGATTGGCCAGGAAGACGCCGAAGATCAGCGCCAGCGCCGTCAGCGTCTGCTCGCCCCCCGACAGCAGCGACAGCGTGGCCAGCCGCTTGCCCGGGGGCTGGCACATGATTTCAAGCCCGGCCTCCAGCGGATCGTCGGATTCGACCAGCACCAGCCGCGCCTCACCCCCGCCGAAAAGATGGGTGAAGAGGTTGCCGAAATTGGCGTTCACCTGTTCGAAGGCGGTCAGCAGCCGCTCCCGCCCCTCCTTGTTCAGCCCGGCGATGCCGGCGCGCAGCTTGCGCACCGCCTCTTCAAGATCGGCCTTTTCGCGGGAGAGGGCGTCATATTCCGCCTCGACGGTCCGCGCATCCTCTTCGGCGCGCAGGTTCACCGCGCCCAGCGCCTCGCGCTGGCGTTTCAGCCGCGCGACATCGTGCTCCAGCGTTTCCGCGGGGGGCATGCGCTCGGGGTCGGTCCGCAGTTGCGCCAGCAGATCCTGCGGCGTGCGGTCCTGTTCCTCGGCGATGCGCTCGGCCGCCTGCGACACCGCCTCGCGCGCGGCGTCCAGCCGGGCCTCGCCGGCGGCGCGGATCTCGCGGGCCTCGCCGGCGGCGCGCTCGGCTTCGCGTTC
>JBDHSO010000024.1:0-33326 GCA_039808125.1 Rhodobacter sp.
TAGGCGCGCTGGAAGCGGTGCTCCAGCCAGCCGGTCAGCCGCACCAGCGGCCAGAGGATCGCCACATAGATCAGCGCAGCACCGATCAGCGGCGTGGGATTGGCGAACAGCGCCTGCGCGTCCGTTGCCTGTTTCAGCAGATCGGTCATGGTGACGACCGAGGCGAGCGAGGTGTCCTTGATGATCGAGACGCAGTTCGAGGCATGGGGCGGGATCACCAGCCGGGTCGCCTGCGGCAGGATCACCTTGCGCATGGTGCGCCAGAAGCCGAGGCCAAGCGCCGAGGCCGCCTCGAACTGGCCTTTCGGCACGGCCTGGATGCCCGCCCGTACCACCTCGGCCGTATAGGCGCCAAGAACCAGCGACAGCGCGATCAGCGCCGCGGTAAAGGAGGACAGCACGATCCCGGCAAACGGCAGCGCATAATAGATCAGGATCAGCACCACCAGCACCGGCATGGCGCGCATGAGGTCGGTATAAAGGATCGCCAGCAGTTGCAGCGGCCGCACCGAGAACAGCCGCACCAGCGCGATGCCGGTGCCGAGAAGCGTGCCCACCACGATGGTGGTGAAGCCCAGGACCAGCGTCATCCCCAGCCCCTGTAACAGCATGGGAAAGGCCCGGCGCAACACGTCGAGATTGAAGAAGATCTCGATGGCACTCATCTCGGGCCTCCTGCGGGGCAATCGGTGATCAGCATGTGGCCCGGAGCATGGGTGATGGCGAAGGGCAGGCGGGCGGCGGCGATGGCGCGTTCCATGGTCACGCCGCAGGCCCAGAAGACCGGCACCTCTCCGGGGCGGATGTCGGTCAGCCCCAGCCCGTCGATGGGGCGCGACAGATCGGCGCCGATCGCCCCGGGGTCGCCGGTATGGACGGGGGCGCCATGGGCGTGGGGATGCGATTGGGTCACGGCGATGGCCAGCGGGACCTGCGCCTGCGGGATCGCCCGCATCGAGACAACGAGAGTGCCGCCGAACGGCCCGGCGGCAATGTTGGGCAGGACGGTGTCGAAGGCCGAGCAACTGACCCCCGGCGCATGGCAGCGCAGGGTGACGCCCGCGGCAACCAGATCGGCCTCGAAGGTCAGCGAGCAGCCGATGGCGAAGGGCACCAGATCGTCGCGCCACCGCGCGGCGATGTCGGGCACCCGCGCGGTTGCCGTGCCGGTCTCGAACAGCCGGTAGAGGGGCAGGTCATGGCGCAGGTCGAAATCGCCCAATGCGGGCAGGCCCGGATCGCCCGGCGTTCCCCGCGCCAGCAGCGGGCAGGCCGCGGGGTTGGCGCGCAGAAAGGCCTCGAAATCGTCGGCATGGGCGGCGGGAATGAAGGCCATGTTGGCCTGGGCGAACCCCGGGCAAAGCGCGGCGGTCTGCCGGACCTCGCCCGCGCGGAACCTCGCGCGCCAGTCGGCGGGCGTCATCGCCGGCTCCAGTCGGTCTCGATCTGCGTCTTGAAGAGCAGCACTTCCAGCTCGTGGCTGCGGCGGGTGCGATCCCAGCGCTCCTCGTCCATCCAGCCCGCGCGCCATGTGGTCATGGCGACAAGGCAGCACTCCCCGGGCAGGCCCCAGTCGGGCCCCGGCGTCACCCGGATCGACACCCGGGGCACCCGCGCACCCGCGGGGCCGAGGTGAAAGTCGATCAGGCCAAGGCCGGCATGGGGCCGGATTTCGACCGCCGCGGGCGATCCGTCGAACAGCGAGGTGCCGTGCCAGACCCCGGCCTCGTCGCCCGGGGTCAGATCCATCGAGCCAAGCGTCCACCGGCCCAGCCTGCGCCCGTCCGAAAGATGGGCGAAGGTGAAACCGGCGGGCGCGTCGACGCGCACCGAGGCAAGGTGTGCGGGCTGCATCATCGGTCCGCGCGGCCTCAGTTCGCCGAGGTCGGGACCGGCATCGGCGTCACGGCGAAGCTGCCCTCTGCCGGCGGCACGCCCAGCCATTTCTCGTAGATCGCGGCCATGGTGCCGTCGGTCTTCATGTCCGAGATGATCTGGTTCACCTGCTCCAGCTTGTCCGAACCCTTCGGCATCATCATGGCGAATTTCTCGCCGGTGACGATCTCGTAGGAAACCGTCAGGCCCTTCATCTGGATCGTGGCATAGCGCAGCCCGACCACATCGTTCACCGCCGCGTCGATCCGGCCGTTTTGCAGGTCGGTCAGCATGTTCGCGGTGGTGTCATAGCTCTTGTATTCGGCATAGCCGATCTCGGCTGCGCGTTCCTTCAGCCAGTTCTCCGGAAAGGAGGTGGCGACCGAGCCGACGACCTTGCCCTTCAGCCCCTCGACCGAGGCGATGTCGGAGCCGTCCTTGACGCCGATCCCCAGCGCGCCCTCGAAATAGGGCTGGGTGAAGGACTGGCTTTCCAGCCGCTCGTCGGTGATCGTCAGCGACGAGATCACGATATCCGCCCGCCCCGAGGCCGAGGCGACGAACAGTGCCTTGAAATCCATGCCGTCGATCTGGGCGGTGGTGCCCATGCGCTTGGCGATTTCGTTGACGATATCGACCTCGAACCCCTCGAAGGTGCCGGATTCGGTCTTGTTCTCCCACGGCGGGTTGGCGGGATAGGCGGCCACGCGCAGCGGATCCTGGGCGAAGGCCGGCGCAAGGGCCGGGCCGGACAGGGCAAGCGCGGTGGCGAGCGTCAGCGCGATGCGGCGGGTGATGTTCATCGGTTGCAATCTCCTGCTGGTGGGGGCGGCGGGTTCTTCGCGGGAATCGCGGGACTCGCTTCTGGGATCGAGACTGCCAGAAAAAGAATACATTTCAAGAAATATTTTAAACCTGAAAAGTCTGATATTGTCCGAAATATAGCAGTTATTCTTGCATATCAGCGTAATACCTGCTTCGATTTCAATGAAAACTGTATTCGAATATCCATGTCCAGACAGAACCTGCGCGACCGCATCTACGACACATTGATCCAGCGCATCCGGGCCGGCGCCTTCGGCTGGGACGACCGCTATGTCGATGTCAGTGTGGCGGCCGAGCTTGGCGTCTCGCGGATGCCGGCGCGTGATGCGCTGATGCGCCTGGCGGCCGAAGGCTATCTGGTGCCGACCACCCGCGGCTTCGTGCTGCCGCGGCTGACGCCGGCCGAAATCCTTGAAGTGTTCGAGTTGCGCCGCCTGCTGGAGCCGCGCGCCGCCGCGCTGGCCGCGCGGGCGATGACGGGGGGGGTGCTGGCGGTGATGGAAAAGGCGGTCGAGGACGGCACTGCCGCCGTCATCGCGGGCGACGGGCCGGTCTTGTTCACCGCCTCGGAACTGTTCCGCAACGCCTGGCTGTCGGTGGTGCCGAACCGGGCGCTGGTGCAGTCGATCCGGCGCTATTTCGTGCAGGTGCAGAACGTCCGCCTGATCACCATGCGCGAGGAGCACACGCTTGCCGTGATCGTCGAGGGTCAGCGCGACCTCCTGGCCGCCTGCCGCGCCCGGGACGCGGTGGCCGCCTCGGACCGGATGCTGCGTTTCGTGATCGAGGGCGAGACGGCCTTCCGCCGCAGCATCCCCGGGGAGTGATGGGCCACGCGTCGCCGGCCGCCCGGCCGCTGCGGGCCGGCGGGATTGGCGGTCGGGGTTGCCACCCTTCGGACCCGGGTTGCCGCAGCGGGGCGCGCGATGTCACCGGACCCGTTCCCGCGCCCCCCGCGCCGCGCATGGTGCGACCCCTTTGAAAGACGCCGCTTTATTGCTTGATTACAATCTATTGTGCATCGATGTTGCCATAAGGAATTAACTTGTGGGCAGCTTCGGTCGCGATCACCCGCCGCGATCGTCCTTTGCCGGCACATCGCGGCCGCGGCCCGGCGCGAAGTCGCGCAGGAACACCGTCATGGCGCGGCTCTGGTAGCGGCGCGGATCGGTCAGCGCGGTGAAATCGCGCCGCGGCCGCTCCGCCCAGGTGATCCGGCGCAGCGCGAATTCGCGCGGCCGCGCCTGCGCCAGCGACCGCCAGGACAACAGCGAGACACAGTTGCCGGCCCGGATTCCTGCCAGAATGGCCTCGTTGGTCGGCAGATGCAGCAGAACGTCCAGATCCTGGCTGGACAGCCCCATGACGTTCAGGTGTTTTTCCACCACGGCGGCCGTGCCCGATCCGCTTTCGCGCAGAAGCCACGACATCGCCCGGTAATCCGCCGCGTCGAGCCGGGGCTTGCGCGTCAGCGCATGGGTGCGCGGCATCACCAGGATCAACTCGTCCCGCCCGACCGTGCGGCGCAGGAGATCGCCGGGCGGCAACTCGCCCTCGACGAATCCGATATCGGCAAGCCCGCCCGCGACGGCATCGGCCACTTCATGGGTGTTGGCCGCGCGCAGTCCCATGTTCACCATCGGCCAGGCGCGATGCATGGCGATCAGCAGCGGCGGCAACCAGTAGCTTGCGATGGTCTGGCTGGCCCAGAGCCGCAGGTTTCCCCGTGGCTCGTGGGACATGGTGCGCAGCATGTCCCGGGCATTGTCCGCCTCGCGCATCAGCCGCTCTCCCGCCTCGCGCAAATGGTGCCCGGCGTCGGTCAGCACGATGCCGCGCCCCACCCGGTCGAACAGCTTCACGTCATGCTGCCGTTCGAGTGCCGCGATGGCGGCGGAGACCGCCGATTGCGTCAGGTTCAGGCGTTCGGAGGCGCGGGTGACATGGCACAGTTCGGCCACGCAGAGAAAGATGCGGATCTGTTCCAGTGTCATGCGGAAACGATAATATAAATCGATTGATTGTACAAAAACTATTCGTTTGATAGATTGATTGATCTGGCAGATAGCTCCGCTCGAAAGGATCTCTGCCATGACCTACAGACTTGATGTTTCGCTTCCCGCAGCCTCGTTGCGCCGGCTTTTGCCGGGGCTTGTCCTGACCTTCTGCCTTGCCGCCGTGGCAACGATCGGTTGGAGAGCGATGGGCCAGCCCGCCTTGGCCAGCCCGCTGGTGCTGGCCATGCTGGGCGGGATCGTCCTTGGCAATGCAGGCCTTGTCGGCCCCGACTATGCGCCCGGCGCGCGCTTTGCCATGCGGCCGATCCTGCGGACGGGCATCGTTCTTCTGGGTTTCAACCTGACGCTGGCCGATCTTGGCGGGCTCGGGCTCGGCGGATTGACGATGATCGTGGCGCTGGTCGGGACCACCTTCCTGACGGTGCGCTGGATGGGCCGGCTGCTGGGGGTTTCGCCGCAATTGCGCGAGCTTATCGCGGCCGGCACGGCGATCTGCGGCGCTTCGGCGGTTCTGGGGGTGAATACCGTTACAAAGGCGCGGGACGAGGATGTGGCCTATGCCGTGGCCTGCGTCACCATCTTCGGGTCGATCGCCATGGTGCTTTATCCGGTGCTGCAAGGCGTGCTGGGCTTTGACGATCAGGCCCTCGGCCTTTGGGCGGGGTCGTCCCTGCACGAGGTTGCGCAGGCTGTCGGCGCCGGCTATTCGGTCAGCGATACCGCCGGCGAGACGGCAACCGTCTCCAAGCTCGGCCGCGTCATCCTGCTTGCGCCTTTGATCCTGGGGCTGGGCTTCGCCCGCAGCATGGGCAAGGGCGGCGAGAAGACGGCGCAGGTCATTCCCTGGTTCGTGTTCGGGTTTCTTCTTGCCGTGGTTCTGAACAGCGTCCTGCCGCTGCCGGAGGATCTGATCTCGGCCTTCCGCCTGGCCTCCGGTTTCATGCTGGCGATGGCGCTCTGCGCGATGGGGCTTGAGACCCGGGTGAAGCGGCTATTTGCCGAAGGTCTGCGGCCGCTGTTCCTGGGGCTTCTCGGGGCGGTCCTGATCAGCACCCTGTCCGCCACGGCCATCACATTTCTCATGTGACGCGCTTTCGACGCGCCGGCAATCGACCGGCTTTCGGCAACGTTCCATCGCCCCCGGCCGTCCGGCCCGGGGGCGATGCCGTCCGGAAGGCGCCGGCCGAGCCGCCGTTCCTGGCACCTCATGCCTGCCACACCATACCCGGCACTCCGGCCCCGCCTTTCGCCTTCCGGCTGGACCTTGACGAACCGCCGCGATCCGCCAGCATCCGCGTCCCGAGGCAAAGCGGGCCGGAGCGCATGAGAGAATCATCGTCTTGCCGGCCGAGCGCGGCCGGATACGGCACGGCGGCATGTCCGCCCGTCTTCGAGCGGAGCGTCTTGCGGGAATTGGGCGCCTGAATGGCGATGCGACGGGCGGGCAAGGCGGGGTCGATCGGGCTGATCGTCTTCAGTCAGGCGGCGGCGATGACGCTGTGGTTTTCCGCGACGGCCGCGGCCTCGGCCCTGGTGGCGGCGGGCGAACTCGCGGGTCAGCGGGCGGGGCTGCTGACGGGGGCGGTACAGATCGGCTTTGTGGCAGGCACGCTGGCCAGCGCGCTGTCCGGGCTTGCGGATCGCGTCGATCCGCGACGGCTGTTTGCGACCTGCGCGCTGGTGGGCGCGGCGGCGAATGCGGCGCTTCTGGTCACGGGTTTCGATTCGCCGGTTACGGTGGCGCTGCGGTTTCTGACCGGAATCGTGCTTGCGGGGATCTACCCGGTCGGCATGAAGCTGGCGGCGGCCTGGACGCAAAAGGCCATCGGGCTGATGATCGGGACGCTGGTCGGCGCGCTGACGTTGGGATCGTCGTTGCCCTATCTTTTCAACGCTTTGGCCGGTCTCGACTGGCGGACGACCATTGCCGTGTCGACGGCCTGCGCCACTCTGGCCGCGGTGGCGGTGCAATTCGCCAGCCTTGGCCCCGGCCATCGCAGCGCCACGCATTTCCGGCTCGGCGAGGCCAGGGCCGCCCTGGCGCGGCGCCCGGTCCTCCTGGCAAATGCCGGCTATCTCGGCCGCATGTGGGAGCTTTACGCGATGTGGGCCTGGATCGGCGTCTTTCTGACCTGGGCCTTCGAGGAGACCGGGTCTGCCCTGGCGCTCCATGCCGGGCTCGTGACCTTTGCCGTCATCGCAAGCGGTGTCATCGGATCGGTGCTTGCCGGTGTTCTGGCCGACCGCATCGGTCGCACGACGATCACCATTGCCGCCATGGCCATCAGCGGCAGTTGCGCGGTGCTGATCGGCTTTCTTCCTCCCGCCGGCGCGACCGTCGTGGTCATCGTCGCGGTGATCTGGGGCCTGACCGTGGTTGCGGATTCGGCGCAGTTTTCCGCCAGTATCGCTGAGCTTGCAGAACCGCATCTGATCGGCACCATGCTGACGATCCAGACCTCTATGGGGTTTCTGCTGACCTTCCTGATCATTCAGGGCATGCCGGTCGTCATCGACCTGGTGGGCTGGTCCCATGCCTTTGCGGTCCTTGCCATCGGCCCGTGGCTGGGCGTGGTCGCGATGTTGCGCCTGAGGCGGGATCCGGCGTCGACACGTCTGGCCGGCGGCCGGCGATAGCCGCCGCGGCCCGCCTGTCCGTTGCGCCGGCCGTCAGTTTTCCAGATCGTCGCCTTCGCCGTGCAGGCGCGCCAGCTTCAGCGCCAGCCAGACCTTCGGCCGGACCTCGGGCTGACGGATATCGAGGCCGCTGACATCGACAAAGCGTTCGATCCGCGCCCGCAGGGTGTGGCGATGGATGCCAAGCTGGCTGGCCGTCTCGTTGATGTTGAACCCGGCATCCAGAAGCTTCTCGATTTCATCCAGACAATCATGCTGCAGGGACTTGCCCAGCAGGTTGGTGGCGAAGTCGCGCGCGGCCATCTTGTCGGTGATGGCCAGCAGGTCCTCGACACCCGCCGCGCGCTTGCCGGAGATGCCGGTTCCGCCACTCCGGGCGATGTGGCGGGCCTGAAGGATGGATTTCTGGATGTCGACGCCGGCCACGATCTCGCCGATGCCGAAGCTCACGGCCGGGTGCAGGCCGGCTAGGTCGGCCGAAAGCTGCGCCTGGGCCCGGGCCGATTTGGGCGCCCAGATCGCCTCCAGCGCATTGCCGCGGTTGGTCAGAAGCTTGATGCCGGCCGAGGTGGAGACAAGCTCCTCGGCCGGGGCAAGGTCGGCCGGCCTTGCGTCGCGCGACAGCCGGACCGAGATCGCGCAATAGCTGTCGACCGGGCTCAGACCAAAGGCGCTCAGCCGCCAGGTGGCCTGTTCCGGGGTCAGATCCTGCACGGCGAGTTCGTCGAAAAGATCGGCGGTAAGCCGTGTCCGCTCGACCGCGACCGCCCGGTCGCGCCGGAGCAGGATCTTTGCCGCAAGCAGGATCACGTCCAGCACCAACCGCTCTGCCCGCGACAGCGTGTCGTCGTCGCGGTGCAGTTCCAGCGTCACGGAATCGGTGCAGTAGCGCGAGGTGCGCCGCGTCGGGTCGATCTCCATCAGCCGCTCATGCGTGTTGCGCAGCGCCCGGGCGATCACGCCGCGCCGCTGGCAGACGAAATAGCAGTTGCACTGCAGCGAATGCGATGCGCGGACGGCGATGTCCTCCAGCGTCATGTCGCCTTCGATTACCTCATCAAGAAAGCCGTTCTTCAGCAGCGAGCCGAAGTCGTTGCCGGAAGAGCGCTCTTCCAGGATGGTTTCCGTCGCCCGGCGCGAGATCTGGGCAAAAGCCAGTTCGAACGGCACCTCGCAGACCGGAAACCCCGGTTCATTCGCCCGTTCGATCATCTGATCGGGGATTCGCTCGAACTTGAAGCCGACGCCGAAGCCGAGGCCCGCCAGATTGCTGCTGTGAAGATGTTCGATATAGCGGCGGTACATCGAGCGGCTGGAGCGCAGGTTCCAGCCGCACATCAGCAGGAACTCGCCGCCGCGCAGCCAGTTGCGCGGTTCGAGATGCTCGGTCGAGACGATCCAGTTGACCCGGTTTCCCAGCGATTGCAGGCCCGCGCGCGGGATCATCTGCGGTTCGGTCATGGCGCAAAGCTGCGCGACGGTCAGCGATATCGAAACCTCGATCCTGTACGCGATGTATAAAGTTGGCGGGTTGTTGGGCGACAATGGACAATGCTTGCCCAGGTTTTTCGGGTCAAGTCCGGCAAACAAACGCATGGGGAGGATCCGATGAAGAACCTGCATATGCCCGGGGGGCTTTGTGTCGCGACAAGCGTTCTGGCCCTGTCGGCCGGTCTTGCCTGGGCAGAGGACGATCCGATCATCATCGGCGCGGTGGTGGCCGAAAGCGGCTTCATGTCGCAATACGACATTCCCGCCTGGACCGCGGCGAAATTCGCGATCGACGACATCAACAACGGCAGGCTGGCGGTTCTGCGATCGACCGGGCCGGGGCTTCTGGGGCGCAAGGTCGAATTCGTCGTGCGCGACTACCGGACCGACCGCGATGTCGCCCCGACGGTGGCGCAAGAGGTGATCGAGGCCGGCGCAGACATCCTCATCGCGTCCTGCGATTTCGATTTTGGCAGCCCGGCGGCCCTGATCGCGCAGGACGACAACATCGTCTCGATGTCGCTTTGTGCGGGCAGCCGCCGTTTCGGCCCGGAGGGCGGGCTTGACCTCGGCCTCTCGGCCGGCAGCGTGGCCGAGGCGACCTCGGCCGCGGCGGCGGAATGGGCCCATGACAAGATGGGCTGGAAGACCGCCGATGTCCTGAACGACCCGGTGATCCAGGTCGATACCGACTGGGCCAACGGCTTTGCCGAACGGTTTGGCGAACTGGCGGGCGCCGAGGCCATCCTCGGCCAGGACGGGTTCAAGAACGACGATGCCAACATCAACGCCCAGATCTCCCGGATCAAGGAACTGCCGGCCCAGCCCGACGTTCTGGTCGTGACCAGCTTTCCGCCGGGCGGTGCAAGCGCGGGGCGGCAATTGCGCGCCGCCGGCCTGACCCCCAGCCCATCCTGCTCAACGATGCGATGGACGGATCGTCCTGGTGGGACACGGTGCCAGAAAGCGGCCGGGCCGGCGTCTATGTGACGGTGCGCGGCCATTATCAGGGCGCCGATACCGACGGGCGGATCAACGCGCTGAGCGGGCGCTACAAGGAGTCGGTGGGGGAATATCCGCCCAGTTCGCTGTTCGTCGACGGCTATGGCGCCATCGAGATGCTGGCCGTGGCGATCCAGAGCGCGGGCACGACCGATGGCGCGGCGGTGACGGCCGAACTCGAAAAGCTGCGCGGCTTCGACCGGATCGCGGGCCCTGCGACCTTCACCGCCGAACTGCATGATGCACCCGACCGCGCGATTGCCATTCTGGAACTGACATCGGACGGCGCTAAGCTCGTCGATCATGTCAAGGCGCGCCGGGTGCCGAAATACGCCGATATCGTGGACGAAAAACAGGCGCGGATCCCGGCCATGTCTTTGAACGCAGACAACATAACGATGGCGCTTGGCGCATTGGTTGCGCTCAGGGACATCATCTTGACCCTCGATCGGGGCGAGATCCTCGGCCTGATCGGACCGAACGGCGCCGGCAAGACGGCCGTCGTCAACATCATCAGCGGCTTTCAGCGGATGAGTGGCGGCGCCGTCTCGCTCGACAGCCTGTCGCCGCAGGCGCGCAGCCGCAACGGCGTTGTACGGACCTTCCAGGGTGCGCGGATCTTCTCGTCGATGACGGTGCTTGAGAATGCCATGGTCGGCGCGCTCGCGCAGGGCGCCTCCGACCGCGAGGCCAGGGAGCGCGCCCATGCGGCGCTGTCGCGGCTGGGGCTGCGATCTGGCCGGGGTTCCGGCCAGCCGGCTGACCTACGGGCAGGAGCGCGAACTGGATCTTGTCCGCGCGCTTTGCACCCGGCCGCGCTATCTGCTGCTGGACGAACCCGCCGCGTGCATGAACGAAAGCGAGACCGCCTCGCTGAAAAAGCGGTCCGCGCGGTCCGCGACGATCTCGGCATCGGCGTGATGCTGATCGAACACGACATGAGCCTTGTCATGTCGCTTTGCGACCGGGTGCAGGTCCTTGTGAAGGGCGAGACGCTGACCGTCGGCCGCCCGGCCGAGGTGCAGCGCAACAAGGATGTGCTCGCCTCCGATCTCGGCAGCGCCGGCGAGGTGGCCGCATGATGCTGGAACCGAACGGCTCTGCGTGAATTATGGCCGGATTGTCGGGATCGCCGACGTGTCGATCCGGGTGCGCAAAGGCACGATCGTCGCGCTCGTCAGCGCCAATGGTGCGGGAAAATCCACCTTCATGTCGGCGGTTGCGGGCCTTCTGCCACTGAAATCCGGCACTATCCGTTTCGACGGCGAGGATGTCGGCGCGCTGTCGCCCGAACGGCGGGCGCGCAAGGGCCTGTCGCTCGTGCCCGAGGACAGAGGCATCCTGACCGACCTGACCGTGGGCGAGAACCTGCAACTCGCCCGGTCAAGCGGTCGCAGCGACCCCGCGGCCCCCTTCGAAGAGGCGCTGGCGCGCTTTCCGATCCTGAAGGAATTCTGGGCGCGGCCGGCCGGTGCGCTGTCGGGAGGGCAGCAGCAGATGCTGGCCATCGGCCGTGCGCTGGTGGCCCGCCCCAAGCTTCTGCTTCTCGACCAACCCTCGCTCGGGCTTGCCCCGGTGATCGTCAACGAGCTTTTCGCCGCGATCACCGACCTGCGGGAGGCCGGCCGCACCATCGTTCTGGTCGAACAGTTCGCCTGCCGTGCCATCCAGATCTCGAACTATGCCTATGTGATGAAGAACCACTGTGTTGTCGCCGAAGGGCCGCCGGCAAAATTTGCCGACGAGCAGGTTCTCAACAGGGCCTATCTCGGAGGAGAAACCGATGAATAGCCTCGTTCAGGGGGCGGTCGATGCGCTGGGCATCGGCAGCACCTATGCCGTGGTCGCACTGGGCGTCGCGCTGATCTTCAGGATCATGCGCCTCGTCAACTTCGCCTATGGCGAATATTTCATGGTCGCGGCCTATGCGATGCTTGCCTTCGACCAGGTTTCGCTGGCGCTGAGCTTTCTTTTCGTCATCGCCGCCGTGGTCGGCTTTTCGCTGCTGACAGAGCGGATCGCCTTTCGCCCGCTGCGCAATGCCGATCCCAGCACCCTGATGATCGCCTCCTTCGCGGTCAGCTATCTGGTCCAGAAGATCGCCATCGTCGCCACGCTGGGCGAGGCGCAGACGGTGCAGATCCCCGAAAGCTGGCTGACGCCGATCCGGATCGGCACGATCAGCATCGGCAAGCTTGAAATCATCATCACGCTCGCCGCGCTGGCGATGATGGGCGGGCTGAACGTCGTGCTGACCCGCACGGCGCCTGGCATCCAGATGCGGGCGGCGGCGCAGGATTTCCATATGGCGCGGCTTCTCGGGGTGGCGGCGGATCGCGTCATCATGTCGGCCTTCGCCATCGCCGGATTTCTTGCAGCGATCGGCGGCTTTCTCTACGTGGCCAAGCTTGGCAGCTTCACGCCGGCCATCGGCCTGCCGATCCTGCTGGCGGGCATCGTCTCGACCGTCATCGGCGGCCTTGGCAGCCTGAAGGGCGCGGTGATCGGCGGCTATCTCCTGGGCGCGATCCAGGTGCTGTTGCAGATCGTCCTGCCAAGCGACCTCGTCGCGTTCCGCGATGCGCTGGTCTTCGTTCTGGTCATCGTGCTCCTCCTCTTCAAGCCGACCGGCCTTTTCGGCAGCTATGTACAGAGGGTCCAGCGCATGAGCATTCTTCTGAACCTCTACCTTCGCATCCGGCCCGCAATCCTGCCCGGCCTCGGCCTCGCGCTTCTGGTGCTGGTGATCGACATTGCCGGCGGTAGGTCCACCGACCAGACGCTGTCGCGCGTCCTTTGCCTGATGATGGTGGTGATCGGCCCCTATGTCTTCGTAGGCAACTCGGGCATCGTGTCCTTCGGGCAGGTCGCCTTCATGGCGATCGGCGCCTATGTCACGGCGATCCTGACGATGCGGCCAAGCGTCAAGCAGAACTTCCTGCCGGATCTGCCCGATGCGCTGCTGCGGATTCAGCTCGACCCCTGGGCTGCCACCGCCATCGCGCTGGTGGTCGTGGCGGCCGTGGCCCTGCTTGAGGCGCTGCCGCTGATGCGGCTGTCCGGGTTGGCGGCGGGAATATCCACCCTGGCGCTTCTGGCCGTGATCTACGAGACGATATCCAATGCCTCCGGCTATACCGGCGGCCAGCAGACGCTGCTGGGCGTGCCGAAAGCGCCGGAAAACCCCGTCCTTCTGCTGGTCGCGCTTGTGGCGCTTGTCGCGGCGGCATGGTTCCAGACCTCGCGCTACGGGCTGATGCTCCGCGCCAGCCGGGACGAGCCGAACGCGGCCGCAAGCCTCGGGGTCCGCACCAGAACCTTCCGGATCTACGCCTTCGTGCTCAGCGCCGTCATCGTCGGCGTGGGCGGGGCCTTCTATGCCCAGGCGCTGCGAACCGTGTCGATCACCTCGTTCTACATCGACATGACGGCCATGACGCTGGCCATGCTGGTCGTCGGCGGTATGCGCAGTCTGGCCGGTGCGGTTGTCGGCGTGGCAGTGATCTCGCTTGCCCTCGATCTGGTACGCCGGCTTGAACAGGGCAACCTCGTCACGGGCATCACGCTGCCGGCCGGCTCGACCGAGGTCCTGGTCGGAATGGCGATGCTGGCGATGCTGCTTCTTTACCCCGCAGGGCTGACGCGCAGTCGCGAAGTCCTGCCCGGGGCGCTCTGGCCGAAGGGCAGGGCACGGGACATCGAAACTCACGGGGAGGCCGCGAAAAACGATGCCGTTTGACAAGGTTCTGGTTGCCAATCGCGGCGAGATCGCGATCCGGGTGTTTCGCACCCTGCGCGAGATGGGCATCCGGTCGGTGGCGATCTATTCCGAGGCCGACAGGGACGCGCCGCATGTCGGCTATGCCGACGAGGCCGTGGCCGTCGGGGCGGCTGCTCCGGCCGAAAGCTACCTCAACATCGGCCGCATCGTCGCGGCGGCAAGGGAGAGCGGCGCGCAGGCAATCCATCCGGGCTACGGGTTCCTGGCCGAGCGCGCGGCCTTTGCCGAGGCCTGCCAGGCAGCCGGCCTCGTCTTCATCGGGCCTTCGCCGCGCCATATCGACCCAATGGGCGACAAGGTTCGCGCACGCGGGACGATGGGGGAGGCCGGGATGCCCATCGTGCCGGGCGTGACCGAGCCGGTCGCGACGACGGAGGCGGCGGCGCGGGCCGCCGCCGAAATCGGCTATCCGGTCACGGTCAAGGCGGCGGCGGGGGGCGGCGGTCGCGGCATGCGCATCGCGCGCGGCCCCGAGGACCTGGCCGAGGCGTTCACCGGTGCCCAGGGCGAGGGCGCGCGCTTCTTCGGTGATGCCAGCCGCTATCTGGAGCGGTTCCTCGAAAACCCGCGTCACATCGAATTCCAGATCCTCGCGGACCGGCATGGCAATGTGATCCATCTGGGAGAGCGGGACTGTTCGATCCAGCGCCGCAACCAGAAGCTGATCGAGGAATCGCCGGCGCCGACCCTCGACCCGCAGGTCCGGGCCGCGCTTCTGGACAAGATCATCAATGCCATCCGGCGCATCGGCTATGAAAACGCTGGCACCATCGAATGCCTTGCCGTCGGCAACGAGGTGTTCTTCCTTGAAATGAACACCCGCATCCAGGTCGAGCATTGCGTGACCGAAATGGTGACGGGCGTCGATATCGTGGCCGAACAGATCCGCATCGCCGCCGGCCTGCCGCTTTCGTTCCGGCAGGAGGACGTGACCTTTCGCGGCCATGCCATCGAATGCCAGATCAACGCGGAATCCGCCGCCAGGGGCTTTCTGCCCGCACCGGGACTGATCAATGCCTGCAAGGAGCCGGGCGGCCCCGGCGTGCGGGTCGATTCGGCCGCCGAGGCGGGCCTGAAGATCACGCCGATGTACGATTTCATGATCGCAAAACTGGTGGTCCACGCCGCCGATCGCGAGGCGGCGACACGGCGGATGCTGCGGGCCCTGCCGGAATTCAGGGTCGGCGGCATCCGCACGCTCATACCCTTTCACAAGGCCGTTCTGGCCACCCCGCAATGGGCGGATGCGCAAACCTGCAAGGATCTGACCGGCGACCGGGCCTGGCTCGCCTCGATTGAGGAACAATCATGACATCGACTTTTCCCCAGGCTGCGGCACCGCATGTCCCGCCCGGCAACCGCCGCGGCGAGGCGCTGCTGCCTTTCACGCCGCTTCGCAACCAGATGCAGGCGCCCACCATCGTGCGCGGCGAGGGCTGCCATGTCTTCGACGACACCGGGCGCAAGTATTTCGACGGGCTTGCGACGCTGTTCTGCGTGCAGATCGGCTACAGCCATGGCGCCGAGATCGCCGAGGCCGCGGCAGAGCAGTTGAAGACGCTGCCCTTCTTCTCGAACTGGGGGTTCCGGCACAGCGCTTCCGAGGCGCTGGCGCGGCGGATCACCGATCTGGCGCCCGAAGGGTTCAACCGGGCCTTCTTCGTCTCTGGCGGGTCGGATGCGAACGAGGCGGCCTGGAAGCTTGCCACGCAGTATTTCCAGTTGAAGGGGGAACGCCGCTACAAGGCGATCACGCGCCAGAACGCCTATCACGGCACGACGCTGGGGGCGCTGTCGCTGACGGCGATCTCCTCGATCCGGGAGCCGTTTGAACCGCTGATCCCCGGGGCGGCCTGAACATCTCGAACACCAGCCGCCTGCGCCGCCCCGAAGGCGAAAGCGATGCCGAATTCCTTATCTTCCTGCTGGCCGAGGTCGAGCGGACCATAGAATGCGCCGGTCCGGAGACTGTGGCGATCCTGTTTCTGGAGCCGGTCCAGACCTCTGCCGGCGTTCTTGTCGCGCCGCCCGGCTATTACGAAGGCATTCGCGCGATCTGCGACAGATACGGCATCCTGCTGTGTTCCGACGAGGTCATCGCCGCCTTCGGCCGCTTCGGCGAATGGTTCGCC
This sequence comes from Rhodobacter sp., assembly GCA_039808125.1. Taxonomy (GTDB): domain Bacteria; phylum Pseudomonadota; class Alphaproteobacteria; order Rhodobacterales; family Rhodobacteraceae; genus Pseudogemmobacter. Next base: position 15,762 of record JBDHSO010000024.1, read on the forward strand.
GCACCCAAATACGGGCTGCGGCCGGATATCATCACCTGTGCCAAGGGGCTGACCTCGGCCTATGGCGTCATGGGGGCGACGCTTGTCGCCGATCATGTGCTGGAGCCGTTCGTCGCGGTCAACGCGCCCTTCGCCCATGGCATCACCTTCGGCGGCCATCCGGTGCAGACCGCCATCGCGCTACGCAATCTCGACATCATGGAGCGGATCGACGTGCTGGGAAACGTCCGCCGCAACACCGCCGCGGCGAGGCGGATTCTCGGCCGGCTCGCCGATCTGCCGAATGTCGGCGAGGTGCGGGGCGACGGCTATCTCTGGGGCGTCGAACTTGTCGAGGACGAGGCGACGCTGCGCACGCTCGGGCCGGAGGCGCGGGCGCGGGTGGGGGCGAAGCTGCTGCCGCTCTGCCTTGAGCACGGGCTGATCGTCCGCGTCGACACCCGCGCGGTGCCCAGCATCCTGATCTCGCCGCCGCTGATCGCGGGGATCGAGGATTTCGAATTCATCGAACAGGCGCTGCGACAGGCCCTGGTCGAAACCTTTGCAGACTGAAGAGGCCGAGAGATGGGATTTGGACTGAACAACAAGCTGGTGCTCCATGTCTTCAGCACCGCCGCCATGCGCGCTCGCTTCGACGATACCGCGATGTTGCAGGGCTGGCTCGAGACGGAGCGCGGCCTTGCCGTGGCACAGGGCGAACTGGGTATCACCCCCGCGGAGCCCGCCCGCGTCATCGCCGCGAATTGCGACGCGAGCCTCTATGACCTTTCCGCGCTGGCCGGTGAGATCCTGGAAACCGGCCATCCGCTGGTGCCCGTCATCCGCAGCCTGATCCGTAAGAGCGGCGAGGCCGGAAAGTTCGCCCATTGGGGCGCCACCACGCAGGACATCGTGGATACCGGCGTCGTGCTGCAATGCCGCGAAGGGCTGAAGCTCGTCGCCGGCGACATCCGCCTGGTCCTGGACCAGCTGGTGCCTGTGGCGCGCAAATACCGCGATCAGCCGATGGCCGAACGCACGCATTTCCAGCATGCCTCTCCGGTGACGTTCGGCAAGAAGGTGGCAATCTGGATCGACGACCTGACGGCCGCGCTGCACCGGATTGAGGCGGTGCAGGCCGGGCTGACCGGCCAGCTCGCCGGCGCCGTCGGCACGCTGGCTGCGCTGAAGGGACGCGGGCCGGAAACCCGCGACCGGATGTGCCGGGTTCTGGGGCTGAAATCGGCCGAGGTGCCGTGGCACACCACCCGCGGCCGGTTCCGCGACATCTCCAACGCGCTGCTGGAATATGCCGCCCCGGCCGAGCGGATCGGAATCGAGATCACGCTCATGATGGCGACCGAGCTTCAGGAGGCGGGCGAGCCGATCTCGGACAGGCATGTCGGTTCGTCGACCATGCCGCAGAAGCGCAACCCGCATACGTCGGAATTCATGATCACCGGCGCCCGGATGACGCGCGGAGAGGCCGCGCCGCTGATCGCGCATTCAGCCCATTCCTTCGAACGCGAGATGACCTGCTGGGCGATTGAATGGGTCGCGCTGCCGCAGATGTTCTGCCTTGCCTCCGGGATCGGCCAGAACCTGATCCATATCACCGACGGTCTGGTCGTCAGCCCCAGAAACATGGAGCGGGTGCTGGCGCTGACCAATGGCCAGATCATGGCGGAAAGCGCGATGATGCGGCTGGCCGACGCGTTCGGCCACGAGGGCGCGCATGAGGTCATGTATGAATGCGCAAATATCTCAAGCCGCGAGGGGCGCAACCTCGAAGACGTCCTTCTGGCCGACCGTCGCGTGCGCGAACATCTGAGCCCGGAGGCAATCGCCGCGGCGATGGATCCGGCGGCCTATCTGGGCGACAGCGGCACCATCGTCGATGCCGCCGTCGCGGCGGCCGAGAAAGCCATGAAACGCTAGGGCAGGGGAGGTTCGCGTGTCCATCGAGATTCTCAAGCCGGGGGCGCAGACATCCATCCAGGATGCCGGGCGGCTGGGCTTTCTGAACACCGGCCTTTCCCCGGGGGGGGCCGCTCGACCATCTGTCGTTGCGCATCGCCTCGCTTCTGGTCGGCAACGAACTGCCCTTGCCGCTGCTGGCGGGCGGGCCGCGCGGCGATGCGGGGCTTGAGATCACCTTCATGGGGCCGACCCTCAAGTTCACCGAGGCCGCGATCTTTGCCGTGGCGGGCGGAGCCTTCCTGCTGAAGCTCGATGGCGCGGATATCCCGATGTATCAGGCCATCGCGGCGCGGGCGGGCCAGGTTCTCGACTTCGGCATGGTGAAGGACGGCGCGCGCGGCGATCTGGCGGTGGCCGGAGGCATTGCGGTGGCGCCGGTGCTGGGCTCGCGCTCGGAAAACCTCTTTGCCTCGCGCGGACCCCTTGGCCGTACGCTGAAGGCCAGCGATGTCTTGCCGGTCGGCCCGGCAGAGGGGCGCCGTGCCGGTACGCGCTTCGACCTCGCGAAACTGCCGCCCCGGCTGGCCGAACCCGTCCTGCGGGTCGTGATAGGGCCGCAGGACGATCTTTTCACCGAGCAAAGCCTGCTGGATTTCCAGACCCAGCCCTGGACGCTCGGCACCCAGGCGAACCGCACCGGGCTGCGCTTCAGGGGTCCGGTCCTGACCTTCCGCGAGCGGCCGGCCTATCCGGCGCGCGATGCCGGGGCCGATTCGTCGAACATCGTCGACGACGTGATCCCGGTCGGCGGGATCCAGTGCCCGTCCGGCATCGAGGCCATCGTCATGGGCATGGCGGTGACGCCCGCCCATCTTGACGAGATCTGCGATGTGCAGGGGCTTTACCAGCACGGATCGATCTGGCGCGCGCATCCCGTTGCCATGGCGGTGGTGATCGCCAACATCCGCGCGATGGAAGACGAGGCAGTCCTTGCCAATGTCGCGGCGTTGGAGGCGCATTGGGCCGGCCTGCTGGGCGATCTGGCCCGCCGTCACCCGATCGTGCGCGAGGTGCGGGGCGCAGGCCTCATGCATGCGATGGAACTGACCCGCGACGGCGACAGCGGTGCGGCGCTGACGGAAGGCCAGATCAGCCTGCTGGTGCGCGAGCGCATTCCCGCAGCCTTTCGCGCCACCGGCGCGCTGTTCAAGGCGGACAACCGCGGCGGCGCGATGATCGTGCTTTGCCCGCCCTTGAACGTCGATGCCGAAACGCTGACCGCGCAGGCCGCGAACCTCGACCGGATTCTGACTCTGGTTGCGGACGACATCGCCAAGCTGGACTGACCAAAAAGAAGAGAGACTTTCAGATGATCAACAGCATCGACCTCGACCAGTTGCGGCGGGCGCGGGAGCATATCGCCGCGCATCCCGCCGCGGGGATCGCGCGCTACGGCGTCGGCCTGACCTGGCAGGAGGGCGTCCGGGCCACCGTCTCGACCCTGCCGATGCAGATCGGCGAGACGACCCTGCCGCGGTCCTTCGGCTGGACCGTGGACGAGCCGCCGGAGCTTCTCGGCCAGTCGACGGGACCGACGCCCCAGGAACTGCGCATGTCCGGGGTCGGGGCCTGCATCATGGTCGGCTTTGTCGTCAATGCGGCGGCGCCGGGCGTCAGGTTGCTGTCGCTGAACGTCGAACTGCGCGGCAGCCTCGACCTTGCGGGCTTCATGAATCTGCGGGACGATGCCGAGATCAAGATGCTGGGCCTTGACTATGCGATCACCGTCGACTGCGATGCCGCCGACGAGGTGCTGGCCGAGATCGAACGGGTCGCCGTCGAGTTCAGTCCGAATGCGATGACCGTGCGGAACGGCGTGCCGCTGAGCGGCAGGGTCGTCCGGAGCTAGCCGCGGAAACAAGGCTGGATCGGGCCGCCGCGCCGATATCCTCTGCGCGGCGTATAATCTTTCGCCCGGCCTTGTACGGCATGGCGCGAAATGGCCGCGCCCCGGGGTGGTAGAGAACCGAAGCTGAACCGGGAGACCCATATGCAGATCAACTCCACATTGACGGCGCATGTCTGGAAGATTCTTGTGACCAGGGGGCAGGAGGTGCGCGAGGGCGACCAGCTCATGATTCTGGAATCGATGAAGATGGAAATCCCGGTCGAGGCGACGATTTCGGGCCGGATCACCGAGGTTCTTTGCGGCGAGGCGACCAGGTGGACGAGGGGCAGGCCCTGCTGACCATCGGCTGACGGGCCGCCGGTTTCTGCCCCCCCGGAGATTCGGTGCGCCCTGTCCGTGGGAGTCAGGCGGTAATCCCGGCTCCGGAATTGACATGAGATCTTTACCCGCGCCGCACCCGGGCCGGAACGGCGGCATCCGGGTGACGGTTGTGGTGGCGGCCCGCCGGCGCACGCTGGCCAACGGCGCTCACCGGGGCAACCGAAGGGGGATGCCAAGGCGTCAGGCCGCAGCCATTCTCTGCGCCATCCAGCGGCGGTAGCGGCGGGCGCGGCAGGATCCGTCGAGTTGCGACATGGCCAGCGCCCAGGCCGGCGGCACCCCCGGCGCCGTCGGCCGGCGATGGCCGAGGCGGGTCAACTGGTACTTGACCGCGGCCATATGCGCCGAGGACGCCAGTTGCTTGTTCTTCCACGCGATCGGCCGCAGCTTCGGCACCTCGGCCCCGCCCCGCTGCCAGTCGCTCGGCAGGTTCGGGCGGATGGCCAGCGCGGTGGCGATGCCGGCCATGGCGACGCCGCTGTCGATCACGCGCTCTGCCACCTCGCGCCGGCGGATGCCGCCCGTGACCATCAGCGGCATGGTGGCAACGCCGGCGATCTCGCGGGCGAAATCGAGGAAATAGGCCTCGCGCGCCAGGGTGCGTTCGTCGCGCGCCGATCCCATCATCGCCGGCGCCTCGTAGCTGCCGCCCGACAGTTCCACCAGATCGACGCCAAGCGGGCCGAGCATCGCGACCACCGCCTGCGCCTCCTCGGGCGAGAAGCCGCCGCGCTGGAAATCGGCCGAGTTCAGCTTGACCGCCACCGCGAAGCCCGGCGCGACCGCCGCCCGGATGCCGCGGATGATGTCGACCAGAAGCCGCGCCCGGTTTTCCAGGCTGCCGCCCCAGCGGTCCTGCCGGCGGTTGGTCAGCGGCGACAGGAACTGGCTGAGCAGATAGCCATGGGCGGCATGGACCTCGACCCCGGTGAACCCCGCGCGTTCGGCCAGCAGCGCGGTTGCGACGAAGCGCCGCCCGATGTCGGCGATATCCGCCTCGGTCATCTCGCGCGGCATCGGGAAGCGCCGCGACAGCGCGCCGATGTCCATGGCAACGGCCGAGGGCGCCAGCGTCGCCTGCCCCAGCGCCGCCGGCATCTGCCGCCCGGGATGGTTGATCTGCATCCAGACCTCTGCACCACCCGCGCGCCCGGCCTCGGCCCAGGCCCGGAACCGGTCGAGATGGCGGTCGTCTTCCAGCACCACGCCGCCGGGGCCGGTCATGGCGCGGGCGTCGATCATGACATTGCCGGTGATGATCAGCCCGGCGCCGCCTTCGGCCCAGGCCCGGTAAAGCTGCCGCAGCCCGGCCGAGGGCGCATGATCGCGGTCGGCCATGTTCTCCTCCATCGCGGCCTTGGCGATCCGGTTCGGGATGGTGGCGCCGTTGGGCAGCCGCAGCGGGGAAAACAAGGACATGGCCGGTCTCCAGATGTTGATGTCCCGGACCCTAACGTTTAAGCCAACTTTAAGGTCAAGCATTTTTCGGGGAGTGCCGGAGATGATCATCGGGGAACTGGCCAGGCGCAGCGGCCTCACCCAGTCGCGTATCCGTTTCTACGAAAGCATCGGGCTGCTGAAGATGGTCGACCGGCGTCCGAACGGCTATCGGATCTATCCGCCAGAAGCGGTGATGGTGCTGGAGATGATCGCCACCGCGCAGGCTGCGGGCTTCAGCCTTGACGAGATCCGCGCGCTGCTGCCGGGCGATCTGGAACAATGGGACCATGCGGCGCTGCTGGACGCGCTGCGCCGCAAGGTGGCCGATATCGAGGCGCTGGAGGCCCGCCTCGCCCACGGCAAGACGCAGATCGCGGCGCTGATCGGCGAGATCGAGGCACGGCCCGATGATATCGACTGCGCCGCCAACGCGCGCCGTGTGCTGTCGCGGATGTTCGGCGCAAAGACGGACGGCCCGGCCCTTGCCGCCGGTGGCGTCAGACGGTCCGGCAAGGCGGGCCGCCGGTCGGCCTGAGCAGGCCCGGGCGCGGGCCCGCGTGGGCGGCGGCGTTGCAACCATGTCCCGTCCTGGGTCGGTCCGGGGTCGGCCTGCCCCCCGGGGGCTGTCGGAACCCACGGGGGGGCGGCAGGAAAATGCCCGATCGGGCTGGGCTTTCCGGCATTCCTCGCATTATCTCCCCCATCGACGACCCGCGCTGGCATCGGCGATTCGATGGGGGCGGCCCGCATATGTTCCATGGACGGCCCGAAAGACCGCGATGTCCCTGCCATGTATCTGATCGTCGGCACCCGGCGCATCGTTCCCACCGCCGTCCATCCGGTTGCGGGCGGGGTGGAAGTAGCCCTGCGCGGCGATGCGCTGGTCTCGCTGCTCGATGCCACCTTCGGGCGCGCGGGCTGTGGCGCGGCCTCGATCGAGGTTTCGGGCGGCGGACTGGACCGCCGGCCGATGGATGTGGCGGCGATCGTGATGACGGGCGCCGACGCCCGCGTCACCCTGCTGTGTGCCGGCCCGCCCCGGCCGCTGAACTGACCACCGCAGCCGGCGGGAAACGCCGCACCCTGCGGGGCATCGCGCGCGCCGCCCGGCGGCCCGGGCATGCGGTCACTCCGCGACGTGCAGCGTGGTCGGCGGCGATACCGGCCGCGCCTCCCGTTCCAGGGCGTCGATCCTGGCCTCCATCCTTGCCATATCGTCGCGGTTGCGGGCGATGCGGTCGGCCAGAACGGCCGGCGCGGGCGCTGCATCGTCTTCTTCCTTGCGGCCGATGAAGCGACCGAAGATCCAGACCATCGCCCGCGACAGATCATCCATGATCAGGTAGAAGGCCGGCACCACCACCAGCGACAGCACGGTCGAGACGATGATGCCGCCGATCACCGCGATGGCCATCGGCGCGCGGAAGGTGCCGCCTTCGCCCACCCCCAGCGCCGAGGGCAGCATGCCCGCCGACATGGCGATCGAGGTCATCACGATGGGGCGCGCCCGCTTGTGCCCGGCCTCGACCACCGCCTTGGCGCGGCTGAAGCCGCGGATCCGCATCTCGATGGCGAAGTCGATCAGCAGGATGGCGTTCTTGGTGACGATCCCCATCAGCATCAGGATGCCGATCAGCACCGGCATCGACAGCGGGTTCTGCGTCAGGAGAAGGGCCGCCGCCACCCCGCCCACCGCCAGCGGCAGCGAGAGCAGGATGGTGAAGGGCTGGATCACCGAGTTGAACAGCAGGATCAGCACCGTCAGCACCAGCATCAACCCCATGATCATGGCGTCGAGAAAGCTGGCCACCAGTTCCTGCTGCACCTCGGCATCGCCCGAAGGCTTGACCGAGACCGTGGCGGGCAGGGCCAGCGGCGGGATGCCGGCCTCGGCATTGCCGAACACCACCTCGTCGAAGCGTCTGGTGGCATTGTCGAGCGCCACGCCCACCGGCAGGTCGGCGCCGACGGTGGCCACCCGCTCGCGGTTCAGCCGCTTGATCTGGGCCGGGCCTTCCGACACGCGGATGCCGGCCACTGTCGACAGCGGCACCAGCGCCCCGGAGGAGGTCACAAGCTTCAGGCCGGCGATGCGGTCCAGATCCTCGCGCGAGGCGTCGTTCAGCCGCACCCGGATCGGAATCAGCCGGTTGTCGATGGACAGTTTCGCCAGCGCGGCGTCGCTTTCGCCCATGGTGGCAACGCGGATCGTGGTGCCGATGGCCCGGGTGGTGATGCCCAGCCGCGCCGCCTCGTCCAGCCGCGGGGTGATCTGGATCTCGGGCCGGGGCAGGGTGCCGTCGGTCGAGACGTTCGACATCAGCGGCTCGCCGGCCAGCGCCGCCTCGATGGTGGCGACGGCGGTGTTGAGGTCGGATTCGTCGGTGGACAGCACGTTGTAGGACAGCGGCCGGCCGCCGGGGCCGGGGCCGCCCAGCTTGTAGGCGCGGATGTCGGGGATCGCGGCCAGGCGGCGGAACACCTCGGCCTCGATCTCCGCCTGCGGCACGGTGCGGCCGCGCGAATGGGGTTCGGGCACCAGATCCGAAAGGCCCGGAATCGCGCCGGCGATATCGAAGATCTTGCGCTCCAGCGAGACATCGCGCTTTTCCAGCAGGACGACCATGTTCGCCCGCCGCAGTTCCACATCGCCAAGAGGCGAGGTGCCGCCGATCACCAGGACGTTCTCGATCCCGGGTATGTCGCGGATCGCCGCCAGCATGGCCTGCGTGGTCCGGTCGGTATCGGCCAGCGTGGCGCCCGGCGGCAGTTCGACCGAGATCGGGAACCGGCTTTCATCGTCGGGCGGAAAGAGGTTGCCCGGGATCTGCATCATCAGCTGGACCGAGCCGATCACAACGGCCACCGCAACCACCATCGTCAGGTAGTAGGCCGGCAGCCGCACGCCGAACAGCCGCGGCACCGCCGTGGTTGTCCGCACCAGCCACAGATAGCCGCGCATGATGAAGCCGTCGCGCTGCGCATCGTGCGCGCCGTCCTTCGCCGTCATGAAATAGGCCGCCATCATCGGCGTGATCAGCCGCGCGACCAGCAGCGAGAAGATCACCGCAACCGCGACCGTCAGGCCGAACTGGCGGAAGTACTGCCCCGGAATCCCGGGCATGAAGCTGACCGGCACGAAAACCGCGACGATGGTCGTGGTGGTGGCGATCACGGCGAGGCCGATCTCGTCGGCGGCCTCGATGGCGGCGCGATAGGGTGTCTTGCCCATGCGGATATGCCGCGCGATGTTCTCGATTTCCACGATGGCATCGTCGACCAGGATCCCGGTGGCCAGCGTCAGCGCGAGGAAGGAGACGAGATTGAGCGAGAAGCCGATCATCTCCATCACGTAGAACGTGGGAATGGCCGACAGCGGCAGCGCCACGGCGGCGATCAGCGTCGCCCGCCAGTTCTGCAGGAACAGCAGCACCACGATGACGGCCAGGATCGACCCCTCGATCAGCGTGTTCAGCGCGGATTCGTAGTTGCCGTAGGTGTAATAGACCTGATCGTCCAGCAGCTCGATCTTCACCTCGGGGTTCTTTGCCTGCACATCGGCAAGGGCGAGGTCGACCGTTTCCGCCACCGACACCTCGGAGGCGCCCTTCGAACGGTAGACGGCGAAGACCACCACCGGCTCGCCGTTGCGGCGCGCGAAGGATTTCGGTTCCTGGAAGCTGTCCGTCACCGCGCCCAGTTCCGACAGGCGGACGTGGCGGCCGTTCGGCAGGGCGATGGTGGCCTCGGCCAGAAGCGCCACGGTGTCCTGATTGCCCAGGGTGCGGATCGACTGTTCGCCGGTGCCGAGTTCGGCCTTGCCCGAACCGACATTGGCATTGGTCAGCGCAAGCTGCTGGTTCACCTGCGCCGCGGTGACGCCAAAGCTGTTCAGCTTCACCGGGTCGAGGTCGATGCGGATCTCGCGGCTGACCCCGCCGTAGCGGTCGACGCGGCCGATGCCGGGCCGGCCCTGCAGCGCGCGGGTCAGCGTGTCGTCGACGAACCACGACAGTTCCTCCAGCGTCTTGCCCGGCGAGGTGACGGCATAGGTCAGCACCGCCTGCCCCTCGACGTCGATGCGGGCGACGATGGGGGTCTCCACCTCGGCCGGCAGATCGCCGAGGATCTGGTCGATGGCGTCTTTTGTGTCCTGCACCGCCTTGTCGGTGGGGATTTCCATGCGGAATTCCACCGCCGTGGTCGACACGCCGTCGTTGATCTTGGACGAGACGTTCTTGACGCCGTTGATGCCGGCCACGGCATCCTCGATTTCCTTCGTCACCTGCGTCTCGATCTCGGCCGGGGCGGCGCCGGTCTGTACCACGGTGATCGAGACCAGCGGCACGTCGATGTTCGGAAAGCGGGTGATCGGCAGGGTCTGGAACGATTGCCAGCCCAGCATGAGCAGCATGAAGAACGCCAGCAGCGGCGCGACCGGATTGCGGATCGACCAGGCGGAGAAGTTCATGACGGGCGGCCTCGCGGTCTCAGTTCGTTGCCGTGTCGGTGACGGGGGTGATCCGGTCGCCGGGCCGGACGAAGGCGCCGGCCTTGCTGACCACGCGGTCGCCGGCCGTCAGGCCCGAGACGACCTCGACCCAGCCGCCTTCGCGGATGCCAAGGCTGACCGGCGCCAGTTCGACCACCCCGTCCTTCACCCGCAGCACCACGGCCCCGCCGTCGGCGGTGCCGATGGCGCTGACCGGAACCGCCACCGCCTCGCGCCGGGCCAGGATGACCGAGGCATCGACATACATGCCCGAGACGAGCTGCGCGCCCGCCTCGATGGCGATCCGCACCCGGCCGAGGCGGGTCGTGCGGTCGATCTGCGGCTCGACCAGGCGGACGGTGCCGGCAAGCGGCGCCGCAAGGCCCGCGGCCCGCAGTTCCACCGCCATGCCGGGGGCGATGCGCAGGACATCGCCCTCGGCCACATCGGCCCGCAGTTCCAGCGCGCCGTCCTTTTCCAGCACGAACATCGGCAGCCCGGCGGCGGTGGCGATGGCGCCGATGGTGGCATTGCGGGCGGTGATCCGCCCGGCATAGGGCGCCTTGACCGCGGTCCGGGTCAGGTGCAGGTCGACATTGGCCAGCTGCGCCTCGATCAGGGTGACCTGGGCCCGCGCTGCGGCAAGCGACTGGCGCACCACGGTGACGCGGGCGGTTGCCGCGATGGCATTGACGCTGGCGGCATCGGCTGCGGCCTGCGAGGCGCTGCCCTGTTCGCGCAGCTTGCGCGCGCGTTCGGCCGTGCGCGCGGCATCGGCGGCCGATGCCTCGGCCTCCACCATCTGCGCCTCGGCCTGGGCGACCGTGGCCCTGGCCGAGGCAAGCGAGGCGATGGATTGCGAGCGTTGCAGATCGAGCGTGGTCCGCGACAGGACCGCCAGCACCTGGCCAGCCTGAACGCTGTCGCCGACATCGGCCAGCAACGCCTCGATCGGCTGGCCCTCGATCAGCGGCTGGACCAGCACCTCCTCGACCGGCGCGACAAGGCCGCTGGCCAGCGCCCGGTCGGACATCAGCCGCGGCGCGGCGGCAATCACGCTGATCGCGGGATAGTCTGATGCCGCAGCCTCGCCCGCCGCAGGCGCAGCGGCGGAGGCGGCGGTCTCATCGGCCAGCGCGGGCAGGGGCGCGGCAACAAGGGCGGGAAGGGCGGCGATCAGGGCGAGAAGCGGAAGAAGGCGCATGCGGGTCAACCCCTGGCGGTCTGGCGCGAAATTTCGTCGAAAACACGGTCGATGGCATCGAGGATCAGCGCCTGCAACGCCGGATCCTCGCTGTCGGGCCCGCGCATCGCGGCGGCCTTGACCAGCAGGATCACGAATTTGACCTGGGCGTCGTAGCGCTCGGCACAGGCGCGGGCGGGCAGCCCGCTCAACCGGGCGAAAACCTGGGCCAGCCAGTCGCCGACCACTTCCTCCATGCGGTTGCAGGTCGGCGCGATCTCGGACTTGCGCAGCGCGGTGGCGGTGATCTCGGCCCAAAGGGGGCCGTTGACGCGATGATCCTCGGCCAGCCGGCGGGCGAAGCCCATGCGCAGGGCCGCGCGCAGATCCGGCGCGCCGGCCAGTTCGGCGAACTGCCGCTCGACCGCGGCGATGTCCTGTTCGACCAGCGCCTCGACGATGGCGGCCTTCGAGGGGAAGTAGCGGTAGAAATTGCCCGCGCTCATCCCCGCGGCACGGGCGAGGTCCTGCATCGAGGCGCCGCCGAAGCCCTTTTCGGCAAAGGTCGTGCGGACGCTGCCCAGGATTTCGGCCGCGCGGTCGTCATGCAGCGAGGGCGGCGGCGGGGGAATGCGGGACAGGTTGGTCATGGGGTCGCGCCAAGAATGAACGTTCATTCAGACAAGCGCATCGAAGCGGCAAAATAGCAAGAACGATCGCGGCCCGATCCGCCGAAATTTCGGATCGGAGCCGGCGCGGTCTTGGCAAGGCGGCATTTTTGCCGCATCAGGCCGCGGAAAGGCGGGATCGGATCATGGCACAGGGCTTCGGCTTCACGGTCAGCGGGCGGGACGGCAGGGCGCGCACCGGCGAAATCCACACGACGCGCGGCACGATTCGCACGCCGGCCTTCATGCCGGTCGGCACCGCGGCGACGGTAAAGGCCATGCTGCCCGAAAGCGTGCGCGCGACCGGCGCCGACATCCTGCTTGGCAATACCTATCACCTGATGCTGCGCCCCGGCGCGGAACGGATCGCCCGGCTGGGCGGCCTGCACCGTTTCATGAACTGGGACCGGCCGATCCTGACCGACTCGGGCGGGTTCCAGGTCATGAGCCTGTCGGGGCTGCGCCGGCTGACCGAGGAAGGCGTGACCTTCGCCAGCCATATCGACGGCTCGAAACACCTGCTTTCGCCCGAGCGCAGCATGGAGATCCAGCGGCTTCTGGGCAGCGATATCGTGATGTGCTTCGACGAATGCCCGGCGCTGCCGGCAAGCGACGAGGCGGTGGCGAAATCCATGCGGCTGTCGATGCGATGGGCGCAGCGCTCGCGCGATGCCTTCGGCGACCGGCCGGGCCATGCGCTGTTCGGCATCATGCAGGGCGGCACCAACCGCGCGTTGCGCGAGGAATCGGCGCGGGCGCTGACGGATATCGGTTTCGACGGCTATGCCGTGGGCGGCCTTGCCGTGGGCGAGGGGCAGGAGGCGATGTTCTCGGTCCTCGACTATGCGCCGGGCTTTTTGCCCAAGGACAAGCCGCGCTACCTCATGGGGGTGGGCAAGCCCGACGATATCGTCGGCGCGGTGGAACGCGGCATCGACATGATGGACTGTGTCCTGCCCTCGCGCTCGGGGCGCACGGGGCAGGCCTGGACGCGGCGCGGGCAGGTCAATATCAAGAACGCCCGGCATCAGGACGATCCGCGTCCGCTGGACGAAAGTTGTACATGCCCGGCTTGCACCGGCTATTCCCGCGCCTATCTGCACCATGTCTTCCGCGCCGGCGAGATCATCAGCTCGATGCTGCTCACCTGGCACAACCTGCATTACTTCCAGGAGTTGATGCAGGATCTGCGCCTTGCCATCGCCGAGGAGCGGCTTGGCGATTTCGCGGCCCGGTTCAGGGCCGCGCAGGCGGAAGGCGACATTGAGGCCCTGTGACCGGGCCCGAGACAGGAGACAGGCATGACCGAAAAGCTGTTCACCCCGCTTCAGGCCGGGAACATCGCGATGAAGAACCGCATCGTGATGGCACCGCTGACCCGCAACCGTGCCCCGGGCGACGTGGCCGGGCCGCTGCATGTCGAATATTACCGGCAGCGCGCCGGGGCGGGGCTGATCGTCACCGAAGGCACGCAGATCTCGCCGATGGGCAAGGGCTATGCCGATACCCCCGGCATCCACAGCGCGGCGCAGGTCGCGGGCTGGAAGGCCGTCACGGCGGCGGTCCACGCGGCCGGCGGTCGCATCGTGGCCCAGCTCTGGCATGTGGGGCGCATCAGCCACCCGTCGCTTCTGGACGGGGCGGCGCCGGTCTCGGCCTCGGCCGGGGCGGCGAAGTCGAAGACCTATGTCGACGGCGCCTTCCACCCGACGGCCGAGGCCCGCGCGCTGAGCGAGGCCGAGATCGCCGCCACGGTCGAGGATTTCCGCCGTGCCGCCGGCAATGCCATGGCCGCGGGTTTCGACGGGGTCGAGATCCACGGCGCCAACGGATACCTGATCGACCAGTTCCTGCGCGATTCCGTCAACCGGCGGACGGACGGCTATGGCGGCCCGGTGGCGAACCGCGTCCGCTTCCTGTCCGAGGTGGTGGCGGCCGTGGTGGCCGAGGCAGGCGCCGGGCGCACCGGCATCCGTCTCTCGCCCTGGTCGAATGCGAATGACGTGGGCATCGACAGCGACACGCCGGCGCTGTTCGCCGCCGCCATCGACGTGCTGAACGCGGCCGGGATCGCCTTCCTGCACATGATCGAGGGGCAGACCGGCGGTCCGCGCGCCTGGCCCGAGGGCGGGATCGAGGCGTTGCGCGCCCGTTTCCGCGGGGTCTGGATCGCCAACAACGGCTATGATCGGCAATCGGCGATCGAGGCGGTGGAAAGCGGCCGCGCCGATGCCGTGGCCTTCGGTAAGCTCTATATCGCCAACCCCGACCTCGCCCAGCGGCTGGCGCTGGATGCGGCGCTGAACGCGCCGGTTCCGGCCACCTTCTACGGCGGCGGGGCCGAGGGCTATATTGATTATCCCGCCCTGGCCTGAGGCCGGGTCCCATCAATTCGCCGCGTTCCGGCCTTGCGGCATGGGGCGCGGCAGGGCATTCTGCGCCGAAACGGGGATGGGTTGAAAATAGCCCGCGTCGGGCACAAATAAACAGGCCGATCCGATGGAAAGGGCGATGGCTGCCGATAACCGGGGCCGCACTCTTTGCCGCGATTGAAGGACAACCGATGAACGACACTCCTCACACCAGCTATCCGGTTCTTCCGCTGCGCGACATCGTGGTGTTCCCCCACATGATCGTTCCGCTTTTTGTCGGGCGGGAGAAATCGGTCAGGGCGCTGGAAGAGGTGATGCAGGACGACCGTCAGATCCTGCTCTCCAGCCAGCTTGACCCTACAGTCGACGATCCGCGCCCCGAGGGAATTTATCGCACAGGCGTGCTGGCGAATGTGCTGCAACTGCTGAAACTGCCCGACGGCACCGTGAAGGTGCTGGTCGAGGGCAAGTCGCGCGTGCGCATCGCCGAATTCCTTGAGAACCCGGCCTTCTTCGAAGCCCGCGCCGAGGTGCTGGACGAAACCCAGGGCGACCCCGATACGGTCGAGGCCCTGGTCCGCGCCGTGGGCGACGAATTCGAGCGCTACGCCAAGATCAAGAAGAACATCCCCGAAGAAGCCATCGCCGCCGTTTCCGAAACCCGCGAACCGGCGCGGCTGGCCGATCTTGTGGCCGGTCATCTGGGCATCGAGGTGGGGCAGAAGCAGGATCTTCTGGAAACCCTGGTCGTGGCCGAGCGCCTCGAGAAGGTTTATGGCCAGATGCAGGGCGAATTGTCCGTGCTTCAGGTCGAGAAGAAGATCAAGTCCCGCGTCAAGACCCAGATGGAGAAGACGCAGCGCGAGTACTATCTGAACGAGCAGATGAAGGCCATTCAGAAGGAACTTGGCGACGGCGAGGACGGCCAGAACGAAGTCTCGGAACTGGAAGAGCGCATCCGCAAGACCCAGCTGTCCAAGGAAGCGCGCGAAAAGGCCGAGGCCGAGCTGAAGAAGCTGAAGTCGATGAGCCCGATGAGCGCGGAAGCGACCGTCGTGCGCAACTATCTCGACTGGCTCCTGGGCGTGCCCTGGGGCGTGAAGTCGCGCACCAAGAAGGATCTGGCCGCGGCGCAGAAGGTGCTCGACGCCGATCACTACAGCCTGGACAAGGTGAAGGAGCGGATCGTCGAATATCTTGCCGTGCAGGCGCGTTCGACCAAGCTGAAGGGGCCGATCCTGTGCCTCGTCGGCCCGCCCGGCGTGGGCAAGACCTCGCTCGGCCGGTCGGTCGCCAAGGCGACGGGGCGCGAATTCATCCGCATCTCGCTCGGGGGCGTGAGGGATGAAAGCGAAATCCGGGGCCACCGGCGGACCTATATCGGCTCGATGCCGGGCAAGATCATCCAGTCTCTGAAGAAGGCGAAAACGACCAACCCGCTGATCCTGCTGGATGAAATCGACAAGATGGGTCAGGACTTCCGGGGCGACCCGGCGTCTGCGCTGCTCGAGGTCCTGGACCCCGAACAGAACAACACCTTCGTCGATCACTACCTGGAGGTGGAATACGACCTGTCGAACGTCATGTTCATCACCACGGCCAACAGCTACAACATGCCGGGGCCGCTGATGGACCGGATGGAGATCATCCCGCTGGCCGGCTACACCGAGGACGAAAAGCGCGAGATCGCGCGGCAGCACCTCCTGCCCAAGCAGATCGAGGCGAATGGCCTGAAGAAGGGCGAGTTCACGGTGACGGACGAGGCGCTGACCCATGTCATCCGCTACTACACGCGGGAGGCGGGGGTGCGCAGCCTTGAGCGCGAGATCGCCAAGCTGGCGCGCAAGGCCGTGACCGAGATCCTGAAGGGCAAGGTCAAGCATGTCGAAGTGACGCCGGAGAAGGCCGAGGAATATCTCGGCGTGCGCCGGTTCCGCTATGGCCTGGCCGAGAAGGAGGATCAGGTCGGCGTGGTGACGGGTCTGGCCTGGACCAGCGTCGGCGGCGATCTTCTGCAGATCGAGGCGCTGAAACTGCCCGGCAAGGGCCGGATGAAGACCACCGGCAAGCTGGGTGAGGTGATGAAGGAATCGATCGACGCGGCGGCCTCCTACGTCCGCTCGGTCAGCCCGCAGCTTGGCGTCAAGCCGCCCAAGTTCGAGACGATGGACATCCACGTCCACGTTCCCGATGGCGCGACGCCGAAGGACGGCCCCTCGGCCGGCCTGGCGATGGTGACTTCCATCGTCTCGGTGATCACCGGCATTCCGGTCAGGAAGGACATCGCCATGACCGGCGAGGTCTCCCTGCGCGGCAATGCCATGGCCATCGGCGGGTTGAAGGAGAAACTGCTCGCGGCGCTTCGGGGCGGGATCAAGACCGTCTTCATCCCCGAGGAGAATGCCAAGGATCTGGCCGACATTCCCGCCAATGTGAAGGAGGGGATGGAGATCGTGCCCGTCACCCATGTGCGTGAGGTGCTGGCGCGCGCCCTTGTCCGCCAGCCCGAGCCGGTGGATTGGGACGAGGCCGCCGAAGAGGCGGCCGCCGCGGCCCGCAAGGCCGCCTCCGAGGCGCCGAGCCAGATCGCGCATTGAGCGCGCAAGGCCGCGAATCTGCGGCCGGATGAATGGGGCGCGGACCGCAAGGTCCGCGCCCTTTTCGATTCGGCGCGGGCGTTTCGCGCCCCGTTCCCGCTGTTGCAGCGGGCCGTTATTGCGGTGGTGCTGCCGCGAGGGCGGATCTACTGTGATGCCGCAGCCCCAGCACAGGAGGCCTGTCATGGCCGCGAAGACCCCCGCCGATCCCGATACCGCCGCCGCCTCGCCCGCCCGCGGCGAAAGCCTGCGGATCAAGACCCTGATCGAGCGGGTGGCGGAGGCCACCGGCGCCCCGAAAAAGGACCTGCGCGCCGTGGTCGAGGCCGTCCTGACCCAGCTCGGCGAGGCGCTGGAGCGCGGCGAGGAGCTGAACCTGCCCGGCCTCGGCCGCACGAAGGTGGCCAAGACCGCCGAGCGCAACGGCACTGCGCATCTGACGCTGAAGCTGAAGCGCCACCCGCGCCGCCCGCATAAGGATGAGGAAAAAGAGCCTCTTGCAGCGGATGGCGAGGAAGACTAAAAGCCCCCCAACCGAATTCAAGGTTCGGGCGATTAGCTCAGCGGTAGAGCGCTTCGTTCACATCGAAGATGTCAGCGGTTCAAATCCGTTATCGCCCACCA
>JBDHSO010000025.1:0-32959 GCA_039808125.1 Rhodobacter sp.
TCAGCCGATCAACTTTTTCGACAACGATTTCGCCGGCCGCATCTCGCAAAAGCAGATGCAGGCGGCACGAGCCGTCACCGATACCGTGACCGAGATGATCAACACCGTGGCCTTCGCGCTGGCCTCGGTGGTGGGTTCCGTCCTGTTCCTGCTGGCGGTCGACTGGCGGGTGGCCGCGGCGATGGCCGTCTGGCTGGTGGCCTATGTCCTGCTGATCCGCTTCTTCCTGCCGAAGATCAGGGTGAACGCTGCGGCACGGGCCGGGGCACGGGCCATGGTCTCGGGCCAGGTGGTCGACACGATCACCAATATCAGGACGGTGAAGCTTTTCGCCCATGCCGCCCATGAAGACCGCGTGGCGCTGGACGCGATGGAGGTCTTTCGCGACAGATCGCTGGAATTCGGCGAGATTTCCACCTGGTTCCGCGTCTCGCTGATGACGCTGGCCGGGCTGCTGCCGGTGTTGCTGGTCGGGGGAACCGTGCTGATGTGGATGCAGGGCATGGCCACCGCGGGCGAGATCGCGACCGCCGGCGCCATCGCGATGCGCATCGCGCAGATGTCGGGCTGGGTCAGCTTCACGCTGATGGGGATCTATACTTCGGTCGGCGAGGTCGAGGATGCGATGAACACCCTGGCCGTGCCGCACGGGCTGACCGACAGCCCCGGGGCAGTCAGCCTTGACCGGGTTCAGGGCGCCATCGGCTTCGAGGCGGTCAGCTTTGCCTATGGCAAGCGGCGCGGCGGGGTGGACGATGTGGAACTCCTCATCCGCCCCGGAGAGCGGATCGGCATCGTCGGCGCCAGCGGCGCGGGCAAGTCGACGCTGGTTTCGCTGCTTTTGCGGCTTTACGATCCCGAGGTGGGCCGCGTCAGCGTCGACGGCATCGACATCCGCACGGTCACGCAGGAATCGCTCCGCCGGCAGATCGGCATGGTCACGCAGGAAACGGCGATGTTCAACCGCTCGGTCCGAGACAACATCCTCTATGGCCGGCCCGATGCGACCGAGGACGAGATGATCGCCGCGGCGAAGGCGGCCGAGGCGCATGACTTCATCATCCACATGCAGGATGAAAAGGGCCGCAAGGGCTATGAGGCCTTCCTTGGCGAACGCGGGGTGAAACTGTCGGGCGGCCAGCGGCAGCGGGTGGCGCTGGCGCGCGCCTTCCTGAAGGACGCGCCGATCCTCGTCCTTGACGAGGCGACATCGGCGCTGGACAGCGAAGTGGAGGCCAGCATCCAGGAGGCGCTTGGCCGGGTGATGGAGGGCAAGACCGTGCTTGCCATCGCGCACCGGCTGTCGACCATCGCACAGATGGACCGGATCGTCGTGATGGAGCAGGGCCGCATCATCGAACAGGGCCGGCACGACGAGCTGCTGGACATGAACGGGCTTTACGCCCGGTACTGGAAGCGGCAGTCGGGCGGGTTCATCGTGACCGACGACGAGGCGGAGGCGGCAGAGTGATCCTGACGGTCGAGCGGCTGGGTCATCTTGGCGACGGGATCGCCGCCGGGCCGGACGGGCCGGTCTATGTGCCGGGCTGCCTGCCGGGCGAAACCGTGGCGGGCGATCCCGTCGGCGACCGGCTGGAGGGCGTGCGGATCGTCACGCCCAGCGCCAGCCGGGTCAGGCCGCCCTGTCCCCACGCCCGGACCTGCGGCGGGTGCCAGTTGCAGCATGCCGCAGACCCGTTCGTGGCCGAATGGAAGCGCGAGGTCGTGGTGCAGGCGCTGACACAGCAGGGCCTTGCCGCGCCGGTGGCAGAAGAGGTTGCGACCTCGCCGCAATCCTCGCGCCGGCGGGCTACGCTTGCGGCACGGCGCACGAAGGGCGGGGTGCTTCTGGGTTTTCACGCGCGGCGCGGCGAAACGGTGGTGCCGATCCCGGACTGCCACCTGTTGCACCCGGATCTGATGGCCCTCTTTCCCGCGCTTCAGGCTTTGGTCGCGCTGGGCGGATCGCGCAGCACCGAGGTGGCGCTGACCGTTACCGGCACGGCAACCGGCCCCGATGTGGCCGTGCGGGGCGGCAAGCCGGCGGATGCCGCGATGAAGATGGATCTTGCCCGGCTGGCGGATCGGCACGGGCTGGCCCGCCTGACCTGGAACGGCGAGCCGGTGGCCCAGTCGGCCGAGCCGATGGTGGCTTTCGGCACGGCGCGGGTGGCGCTGCCGCCCGGCGCCTTCCTGCAGGCCACCGCAGAGGGCGAGGCGGCGCTGCTCGCGGCCGTCGACGCCGCCCTAGGGCCGCAAAGGCGGATCGCCGATCTATTCTGCGGTCTCGGCACATTTGCGCTGCCCCTGGCCGCGCGGGCCGAGGTTCATGGCGTCGAGGGCGATGCCGCGATGACCGCAGCCCTTGACCGCGCCGCCCGCGCCACGCCGGGGCTGCGCCGGCTGACCCTGGAAACCCGGGATCTGTTCCGCCGTCCGCTGGAGGCCAGTGAGCTTGTGCCGTTCACCGGCGCGGTGATCGACCCGCCGCGCGCCGGCGCCGAAGCCCAGGTCGCCCGGCTGGCCGCGGCGAAAGTGCCGGTGATCGCCATGGTGTCCTGCAACCCCGTCACCTTCGCCCGCGATGCCCGGATCCTGGCCGAAGGCGGCTACCGGCTGGACAGGGTGCAGGTCGTCGACCAATTCCGCTGGTCGGTTCACGTCGAGCTTGTCGCCCGCTTCAGCCGGCCCCGATAACGACTGCGTGAAGGGCGGCACAACTGGGACTGGCTTCCGGCACGGTTTTCGGGTAATCCAATGGGAAAATCGCCGGTCGAAGAACCGGGGCATCGGGCGAACACGGACATGCGGGCAGTCAGGCTTCTTCTCATTCTTCTCCTGGTCACGGGCCTTGCGGCCTGTGGCGGAAAATTCCGTAAATATCACGGCCCCGAGGTCACGCGGGTCGAGGTGCACAAGTCGGGCCGCAAGATGTATCTTCTGCACGACGACAAGGTGCTGAAGGAATTCGACATCGCGCTGGGCTTCGCGCCGGTGGGGCACAAGCAGTTCGAAGGCGACGGCAAGACGCCCGAAGGTGTCTATCGCATCGCGCTGAAGAATCCGGAGTCGAACTACCACCTGTCGCTGAAGATCAGCTATCCCAACGACACCGACCGCGCCTTTGCCAGTTCCAAGGGCAAGCCGCCGGGGGGCGACATCTTCATCCACGGCGCGCCGCGCAACAAGGTGTACCAGCGCGACTGGACCGCGGGCTGCATCGCGCTGACCGATCAGGAAGTCGAACTGGTCTATTCGATGATCGAGCCGGGTACGCTGATCTACATCTATCCCTGACACATCCCGCCCCGGCCGGGTCCGGGCCTCGCCCGATGGGTGAAGGGGTCTCGCCGGCTGGCCGCGGCCCCCCCAAGTGCCGGATCAGCCGCCGGTGACGGCCGTCCACCAGATCTTGCCGCCTTCTTCCTGATACCAGGCAAAGCCCAGATCCCGCGCCCGCGGGTCGAGAAGGATGTCGCGCTCGGACGGGTTCTCCATCCAGACCGCCAGGGTTTCCAGTTCTGTCTGGTAGGTTTCCGAAATCACCTCTCCCAGAAGCTTGCCGGTATAGCCCACGCGCTGCACCCGCGTCAGCGGCGAGGACCCGTCCGAACCGAAATGCCATGGCCGGTTCTGCACCGACATGTCGCGCGAATGCGTCGAGGCGGCGGCGTTCAGCTGCGAATTGAAGACCAGCGGCTGAGCGCCCCTGGCCTGACGCAGCGTGTTGATCGAATCGAGCAGGCGGAACGGGATCTCTGCCGCGATATCCGGCGTGATCCGGTATACACGCGGCAACGGCTTGCCGTCGGGACCGTACTGAATCTGGCTTCCGCTGCTGACGCAGCCGGCGAGAATCAGCGCAGGGGCGGCAAGGACAAGGGCGCGTCTGTACATTCTTTCACCCATCTGGCGGCCCGGAACAGGGCCCGTTGCGCAACCTTTACCGAATGCCGTGCGGCGAGGCAAACCCGGGTCTGCACGAATCCGCCAAGTGACGGGCGTTTGATTTGCGACTTTGCGCCTTAGGATTTACTGTCCGCCAAAAGAGCAGATCTCCAAAGGAGTCCGATATGACCCTGATCCGGCCGAACCGCCGCCAGGTTCTTGGCATGGCCGCAACCCTTGCGACCGGCGCCATCGCCGCCCCCGTTCTTGCGCAGGGCCTCGCCGAAGACGGCCCCGTTCGCAACAACAATTCCAGCTTCCGCATGCTGGACTGGCAGGAATATTTCGAGAATACCCGCAAGGGCGCCATTCTCGTCGACATCTCGTCGCGCGCGCTGCACTACTGGTCGGACGACCAGTCGGTCTACCGGCTGTACCCGACCTCGGTGCCGCTGTCGGACGAATTGACCCGCCGCGGCCGGACCGAAGTCGTGCAGAAGGTGGTGAACCCGCCGTGGCGCCCGACGCCCGAGATGAAGAAGCGCAACCCCGAATGGCCTGACCTGGTCGAGGGCGGCGCGGCGGACAATCCGCTGGGTACGCGGGCGCTCTATCTGAGCTGGACCTACTATCGCATCCACGGCACGCATGACACGCGCAAGATCGGCCGGAAATCCTCCAACGGCTGCATCGGCATGTACAACGAACATGTCGAGGAACTGTTTGGAATGGCGCAGGTTGGTACGCAGGTGTTGCTAATTTGACAGTATCCCGAGCCGGCCTCCGGACCTCACTTCTGCCCGATTGCAATTCCTTTGCGGTGCTGCTTAACAAAGCGATACGAGGACAGTCTTGGGTGCATGCCGTCACCTCTGCAACAATTGACGGCATGCGATAACTGGAGGTTACTATGAAGAAACTCGCGCTCGCTGCCGCGCTGACCGTTGCTGCCAACACCGCCTTCGCCGGCGGCGTGGTCGAGCCGGTCATGGAACCGGAAGTCGTTAAGGCCTCGACCTCGTCGTCGGCCGGCGGCATCGTCGTTCCGCTGCTGCTTCTGCTCGTCATCGCCGCTGCCGCGTCGAACTGAGCCGGGATCAGCCTTGGGTTACAGGAAGGGACAGCAACCCGTGTTGCTGTCCCTTTCCTTATTTCAGCGCGGCTTATCTGCCGCTGTGCCCCCTGCGCCCGGCACCGGCGGGGCGGCCTGACCTGCGGTCCAGCCGCAGAGATTTTCCTCGATCACCGCGACCAGCGCCGCCACATGCGCCGGTTCGTCGTTCAGACAGGGGATGTAGGTAAATTCCTCGCCCCCCGCATGCAGGAAGCTTTCGCGGATTTCGCCGTTGATCTCTTCCAGCGTCTCGATGCAGTCGGCGCTGAAAGCCGGGGCGATCACGGCAATGTGCTTGCGACCCTGCCGCGCCAGTTCGGCGACATGTTCCACCGTATAGGGGCGCAACCATTCCTCCGGGCCGAAAACGGACTGGAAACTGGTGTCGATCATGCCGCTGTCCCAGCCCAGCCGCTCCCCCAGCAGGCGAGAGGTCTTCTGGCACTGGCAATGATAGGGATCGCCCTCCATCAGGTAGCGTTTCGGCATGCCATGGTAGCTGGCCACCAGCACGTCGGGCTTGCGCGACAGCCCCACCCAGGCCCGTTCGACCGATTGCGCCAGCGCGTCGATATAGAGCGGATGCCCGAAATATTCCGGCACGGTACGGACGGCGGGCTGGCGCTTTTCCTTCATCAGCGCGCGGAAGAACTGGTCGTTCGCGGTGGCGGAGGTGGCACCGGCGTAATGCGGATAAAGCGGGAAGAACAGGATCTTCTCGCATCCCGCCTCGACCATGGCGCGCAGTTTCGATCCGGTCGAAGGGTTGCCGTAACGCATGCAGAAATCGACCATCACGCCGTCGCCCTGCCTCGCCGCCAGCGCGGCCGCAATCGCGGTGGTCTGCGCCTTGGTGATCGTCATCAGCGGTGATTCGTTGCGGTCGTGGTTCCAGATCAGCTTGTAGTTCGCGCCCGAGGAAAACGGCCGCCTGGCGAGAATCACCGTCTGCAACAGCGGTTGCCACTTCCACCGCGGATAGTCGATCACCCGCTTGTCCGAGAGAAACTCGCTCAGATAGCGCCGCATCGACCAGTAGTCGTAGCCATCGGGCGTGCCGAGGTTGGCCAGCAGCACCCCGATCTTGCCCCCCCGGATGCGGGGATGGTCGGGGGGAAGGTGGGTGGTATCGGTCATGGCGGTTCCAATCGGAGATGCGTTTTCCGGCATAAAGGCTTTGCCTGCCGGGTCAACGGTCGGGCGGTCCGCCGGACAGGCGGTGTTCTGTCGCATTCAGCGCATCGGCCAGCCGCTGTGCCGCCGATCCGGGCCGCAACGGTTTCTGCTGGCTTTCGTGCGGGCACCAGCCGGTCAGGCAGATCACCTCGAAGGTGGCGGCGATCCGGCCGCCTTCGGCCGGGTAGCTTTGGGGGTAAAGTGCTGCCGCGCGCAGGAAGACCTCGCGCGCGGTCGGGTGGCGCAGCCGCGCCGCAAGCGCATTGGCCTCTCCCATCGCGCGCAGGTCGTGCATCAGGTGAAACAGGTCGCGATAGGTGACGCGGCGCGGTGCGGCATCGGCCACCGGCAGGGCGAATCCCGCGCGCGACAGGAGCGCGCCGACCTCGCGAATCTCGCCCATCGGCAGGACGCGGGGGGACAGGCCGCCGGTCGCGGCCGTCTCGGCCTCGCCCAGCACGGCGCGCAGCTCGTGCAAGGTCTGGCCACCGAAGAATGTCGCCAGCAACAGACCGTCGGGCCGCAACGCCTGGCGGCACTGCACCAGTTGACCCACCGGATCGTCGGCCCAGTGCAGCGCCATGGCATGAATGATCAGATCCTGCGAGGCGGCGGACAGATCGAGGGTCGGCGTATCGGCGATGACCCGTGCCCGGGGGAAGGCCGCCTGCCATAGGGCCGGAAATCCCGTCACCACGGCGATGTCCGTAAACCTTCTGTTAACCGCGGCGAGTCTCTCCTGCACATCGAGCACGGCCTCCCCCTGCAGGAAGAGCGCAGGCTCGGCCAAGGCCAGGGCCCGGCTGCGGTGGCGGTTCAGGGCGATGCGATCGGTCAGGCGGGGGGGTGGCGTCATGGCGGCAAATTTAAGGGGGCGATGAGGGGATGCAAAGGGTGATCGGCGCGATCTACCCGCCGCAATGCCTGACCTGCAATGCGCTGGTGGCCACAGATTTCGGCCTTTGCAGCGATTGCTGGCGCGAAACGCCCTTCATCTCGGGCGCTGTCTGCGACAAATGCGGCACGCCCCTGCCCGGCGAGTCCGGCGGGGGACCGGCGCTTTGCGACGATTGCCTTGCCACGGCACGACCCTGGGCCGCGGGGCGCGCGGTTCTTCTCTACCGCGGCAATGCCCGGCGCCTGGTGCTGGCGCTGAAACATGGCGACCGGATAGATCTGGCACGCCCCGCCGGCGAATGGCTGGCCCGGGCGGCGCAGCCGCTGATCCGGCCGGGGATGCTGGCGGTGCCGGTTCCGCTTCACTGGTGGCGGCTTCTGCGCCGCCGCTACAATCAGGCCGCACTGCTGTCCGCCGCCCTAGCCCGCACCGCCGGGCTGGAACATTGCCCCGATGCGCTGCACCGCGCCCGCCCCACCGGCAGCCAGGAAGGCCGCGGGCGCGACGAGAGGTTCCGCAACCTCGACGGCGCGATCCGCGTGCCGCCCCGCCGGCGACCGCGGCTGCAAGGCCGCGACATTCTGCTGGTCGACGATGTGATGACCTCTGGCGCCACCTTCGACGCCGCCACCCGGGCCTGCCTTGCCGCCGGCGCGCGCTCGGTCAGCGTCCTTACCCTCGCGCGCGTTGCGAAGGACGCTTAAATCCCTATAGTTCCGCGCGAACACGGGGATTGCCAAATGAAGACCGTCGAAATCTACACCACACCCTTCTGCCCTTACTGCATCGCGGCCAAAAGGCTGCTGCAAAGCAAGGAGGTCGGATACCGCGAAATCGATGTCAGTGCCGATCCCGCCCTGCGCGAGGCGATGACGCAGCGTGCGAAGGGCCGACGCACAGTGCCGCAGATCTTCATCGGCGAGGCCCATGTCGGCGGCAGCGACGATCTGCACGCGCTGGAACGAACGGGCAAGCTTGACCCGATGCTGGCAGACTGATGCGCGCCGCCCTGATCCAGCTGAACGTCTCAGACGATCCGGCCGCGAACCTGGCCATCACGCGCGGGCTGGTCCGGCAGGCCGCCGCCGGCGGCGCGGCCTTCGTCCTGACGCCCGAAATGACGAACGGCCTGACTTCGAACAAGGCGCATCTCGCCGCGATCTCGCGGGCGGAGGGGCAGGACGAAACCCTTGCCGCGCTGCGGGATGAGGCGGCGCGGGCCGGCATCTGGCTGCTGATCGGCTCGCTTGGGGTCAAAACGGACGCGGGCGACGGCCGGCTGGCCAACCGTTCCTTCCTGATCGGCCCCGACGGCGCCATCGTCGCGCGCTATGACAAGATCCACATGTTCGACGTGAATGTCAGCCCGACCGAGATCTATCGCGAAAGCGCGAACTATAGCCCCGGCGCATCCGCGGTGGTGGCCGAAACACCCTTGGCGCACATCGGCATGGCGGTCTGCTACGACCTGCGCTTTCCGCATCTGTTCCGGGCCCTGGCCAAGGGCGGCGCGCAGATCCTGACGGTGCCGGCCGCATTCAGCCATGTCACAGGCGCCGCGCATTGGGAGGTGCTGCTGCGCGCCCGCGCGATCGAAACCGGCTGCTTCGTCCTTGCACCGGCGCAAACCGGCCGGCATGCCGAGTCGCATGGCCGAGGCACCCGCTGCACCCATGGCCATTCGCTGGCCATCGCCCCCTGGGGCGAGGTTCTGGCCGATGCCGGTACCGAACCGGGCGTCACCCTCGTCGATCTCGACCTGTCGCAGGTCGATGCGGCGCGGGCGCGCATTCCGTCGCTCTCGCATGACAGGGAGTTCGCGGGTCCATGACAGCAGAACGCGCCGACCGCACGGAACGCACCGAGGACATTGCCGTGGCGCTGTTCGGCGAGTTGTTCATGGCCGATCAATTGGCGCGGAACCGCATTTCCAAGGCTTTGCCGCGCGGGATGGAACTGTCGCATTTCTCGGTCCTGAACCATCTGGCCCGGGCGGGGGACGAGCGCACGCCGGCACAGCTTGCGCGGGTGTTCCATGTGACGCGCGGCGCGATGACCAATACGCTGGCCCGGCTGGAATGGGCGGGGCACATCCACATCCGGCCCGACTGGGACGATGCCCGGCGCAAGTTTGTTGCGATCAGCCCGGCCGGCCGGGCTGCCCGGGATGCGGCCGTGCAATCGGTGGCGCCGCTGATTGGCGAGGTGGTCGAGGCGCTGGGGGCCGACAGGGTACGGGCCGTCCTGCCGGTCCTGCGTGAATTGCGCGCCCGGCTGGAGCGCGAGGGCTGAGGCCGGCTGTGGACAACCCACCCCCTGCGGCGCGATAATCGAACCGGCACCAGGGCGGCGGAGGATATCGGCGGTGGCAGAAACTCCGGTGGTCGTGACCGGCGCGAGCGGGCGGCTTGGCACGCTGTTGCGCCGGGCCTGGGCGCTGGAACCCCCGGCAGGCCTTGCGCCGGTCTGGGCCGGGCGCGGGCCGCAGGTTGATCTGCGCTGGGACATTCTGGCCGATCCGGCGCCCGCCCTGCCCGGGGGTGCGGTGGTGCTGCATCTTGCCGCCGTCCTGCGGGGCGATGCCGCCGCCCTTGCGCAGAATGCCGCGATGGCCGCGCCGGTGATGGCCGCCGCCCGGCGATCCGGCGCGGCGGCGGTTCTGGTCGCCTCGACCGCTGCCGTCTACGCGCCGACCGCCATTCCCGCCGGTGAAACCACAAATCCGGCGCCGGCAAACCCCTATGGCCGGGCAAAGCTGGCGACAGAGGCCGCCTTCGCGGCCGAGACCGGGCCGGGGCCCGTCATCCTGCGCATCGGCAATGTCGTCGGGGCCGACGCGCTTCTGGGCGCGCGGGGCGATGGCGCGCCGGTCGTGCTGGATCCGGTCCCCGGGCGTGGGGGGGGGCCGCTGCGGTCATGGATCGGGCCCGTGACACTGGCCCGGATCCTGGCGATGCTATGCCGGATGGCCGGCGGGGACCGGCTTCCTCCGGTTCTGAACCTGACCATGGCGCCGCCGTTGCCCATGGCAGAGTTGCTCGATGCGGCCGGACGGGTCTGGCGCTATGGTTCGCCCAATCCGGCCGTAGTGCCGGCGGCGGTATTGTCGGCCGAACGGCTTGCCACCCTCTATCCGCTGCCCGAAGCAAGCGGGCGCGGGCTTGTCGGCGAACTGACCCGGCTGCGAGGCCCCGCATGACCCTTTCCAAACGCCTGTTCGACCTTTCGCTCGCGCTTCTGCTGACGCTTCTCCTGGCGCTGCCCACGCTCGGGCTTTGCCTCTGGCTGCTGATGACCTCCGGACGGCCGTTGTTTTATCTGTCAGAGCGGATGAAGGGGCCGGACCGGCCGTTCCTGCTGTGGAAGTTTCGCACCATGACGGTGGAGGCCGGCGATTCCGGCGTATCGGGCGCCGACAAGGCGATGCGGATCACACCGGCCGGGCGCATCCTGCGCCGTTACCGGCTGGACGAGATTCCGCAGCTGTGGAACATCCTGAAGGGCGACATGAGCTTTGTCGGCCCCCGCCCGCCGCTGCGGCAGTATGTCGAGCGCTTTCCCGCGATTTATGCCCGTGTCCTGCAGAGCCGGCCCGGGCTGACCGGCCTGGCCACCCTGCGCTATCACCGGCACGAAGAGCGGCTTCTTGCCCGCTCGACCTCGCGCGAAGAGACGGATTTGATCTATTCCCGTGCTTGTGTGCCGCGAAAAGCACGTCTGGACACCATCTATCAGGAAAAACAGACCCTTTGCTTCGACATCGCGATTGTCATCGAGACGGCGATGCGTGTAGTTAGACGGAATTGACGAGGTGGATATTGCGGCGCAGCCCTGCGGGCGGCCGCGCAGGAATGTTGCGGTGACGGTCATTCTGCCCTGTATGTTCGGGCAACAGACGGATGAGGACAAGGCGCGATGAACACGATCAGGGAAGCGCTGTTCCGATTCTCCCAGCTGCTGTCGCGGCGGCACAAGCAACTCGTGATCTGGATGATCGATGTGGCCGTTGCACCGACGGCCTTTCTGTTTGCCTGCATGTTCACCTATGCCGACATCTGGCCAGAGACGCAACTGGTGCGCCTGGCCGTGATGTTTCCCACGCTGACGCTGGCCGGCAGCTTTGCCTCGCTGGGCTATGGCCTGCCCTGGATCAAGCTGAAGACCTACGAGAGCTTCGGCTTCGGTGCGATTGCGCCCTATGCCGTCACGGTGGGCGGTGTTCTGTATTTCATGAGCATGGCACCCGGGCTCTATTTTCCGGCGGTCGGAACGCTGGTTTTCACGCTGGTGCTGTTTCTTGCTTCGATGGCCCTGCGGCTGGGCACGCTGAAGCTCTATTTCTGGTCGCTCCGGCTGAAAAAGCCGCAGATCCGCGTGCTGATCTATGGCGCGGGCACGACGGGGCTGCAACTTGCCTCGGCGCTGAAGTCGCATGACACGATCCAGGTCGTGGCCTTTATCGACGACGATCCCGGCCTGCAACGCGAACGGCTGGCGGGGTTGCGCATCCATCCCAGCCACCAGATCGAGGAAATCGTGCGCAATCACGATATCTCGCGGGTGATCGTGGCCATGCCGTCGCTGCCGGCACCGCAACTTGCGCGGCTCGGCCGGCAGTTGCAGGCGCTGCGGCTTGAGGTGCAGACCGTTCCCTCCTTTGGCCAGCTTCTCGGCACCGAGGAACTGGTGGACCGGCTGACCCCGTTGTCGCCGGACTACTTCCTCGGCCGCGACAGGCTGGACAACGCCCTGCCCAGCGGCGGTGAGTTCTATTCCGGCCGGATTGTCATGGTTTCAGGGGCCGGCGGCTCGATCGGATCCGAGCTTTGCCGCCAGATCCTGCAACTGCGACCAAGGCGGCTGGTGCTGTTCGAAGTGTCGGAGCCCACGCTCTATGCCATAGATCACGAACTGCGCGAATTGTGCGAACAGGAACTGATCGACCTCGTGCCGGTTCTCGGCTCTGTCACCGATGCGCGCCAGGTCCGCATGGCGCTGGAGGACAACGGGGTCGAGATCGTGCTGCATGCCGCGGCCTACAAGCATGTGCCGCTGGTGGAATCGAATCCGCTGGCCGGGCTGACGAACAATGCGCTCGGCACCCGCACGCTGGCCGATGCCTGTGTCCGCGCCGGGGTGGAACGGTTCATCCTGGTTTCGACCGACAAGGCGGTACGGCCGACGAACGTGATGGGCGCATCGAAGCGGCTGGCCGAACTGGTGGTTCAGGATCTGGCACGCCGCTCGGGCGACACGCATTTTTCCATCGTCCGCTTCGGCAATGTGCTGGGATCGTCGGGTTCGGTCATCCCGCTGTTCAAGGAGCAGATCGCCCGCGGCGGCCCGATCACACTTACCCATGACGACGTGACCCGGTTCTTCATGACGATCAACGAAGCGGCACGGCTGGTGCTGCTGGCCGGATCCTATCATGATGACACCGCGCGCTCGCGTGCCGATGTCTATGTGCTGGACATGGGCAAGCCGGTGCGTATCCGCAGCCTGGCCGAGCAACTGATCCATGCCGCCGGCTATACGGTGCGTGATGCGCAGAATCCCGAGGGCGATATCGAGATCAGGGTGATCGGCCTGCGCCCGGGCGAAAAGCTGCATGAGGAATTGCTGATCGGCGCCGGCATGACCCGTACGCCGCATCCGAAGATCATGCGCGCGACCGAGGATGCCACGGATGAGATTTCGATCTCGGCGGCATTGCAGGATCTGGCCCGGCTGACGGCGCTGGGGGATTCGCAAGGCGCGCGCGACCTGGCGCTCGGACTGGCCCAGGGCACCCCGCCCCAGAACGTTGTCATCGCCGGAACTGCGGCGGCTGTGTCATAGTTGAGCGGGATCCGGATAGTCACGCCGCGTTTCCCCTTGCCCAGCGCGAAAGCGGAAACGATAGATGGGACGAAGGGAGGACTTTCCTTGTCGACCAGATCCAAAAGCCAACTGGCGGTCACGGCGTTGGCCGGCCTGCTGTGCGGGCCGCTTGCCATTCCAGCGAAAGCCGAGATGCGCCCCACGCTGTCCTTCACCGGGGTTCCCGGGCTGATCGACATGCCCTCGGGCGAGGCGATGGCCGACGGTAATTTCTCGATCGCGGTGGCGGGCTTCGGGCCGATCACGCGCACCACGCTCAGCTTCCAGATCACGCCCTGGCTTTCCGGCAGCTACCGGATCCAGAACACACGGAACTGGAACGAGGTTGTGAACGATCCGGCCAATCCCGAGAATCTCTATTCCTCCTACAACGACCGCAGCTTCGACCTGCGGGTCCATCTGCTGAAGGAATCCGGCTGGCGGCCCTCGGTCACGGTGGGGCTGCAGGATTTCGCCGGAACCGGCAAGTTCGGTGCCGAATATATCGCGGCGACCAAGACGTTAGGCGACAGGGTCAAGATCACCGGCGGCATCGGTTGGGGCCGGCTTGGCAGCTACAATTCCTTCGGATCGCCCTTCGGCGACCGCCCGGCGCCGGATGTAGGGCAGGGCGGCAAGCCCAATGCGAATACCTGGTTCCGCGGCCCGGCCTCGTTCTTCGGCGGCGTCGAATGGCAGCTGAACGACGCCTGGACGGTAAAGGCCGAATATTCGACCGACGCCTATGCTGAAGAGGCCGGCTATCGCAAGACGTTCGACCGCAAGAGTCCCTTCAACTTCGGCATCGAATATCACCGCGACGAAACGATGTCGCTCGGGATCTATTCGCTCTACGGCTCCGAAATCGGTTTCAACGTCAACTTCGTGCTTGACCCCAAGCGACGGGCGATGATGGGAATTCTTGGTGCCGGCCCGGTTGCGGTGGGCCAGCGCCCGTCGCGCGCATCCGATCCCGAGGCCTGGGACGGAGGCTGGGTCACACAGCCGGATGCCGCGCCGATCCTGCGCGAGAACCTGGACAAATACCTCAATCCCGATGGCATCTACATCGAGGATTTTGCCTATACCGCGACCACGGTGCAGATTCGCATCCGCAACGACAAGTTCGACGCCGGCGCCCAGGCCATCGGCCGCACCGCCCGCGCGCTGAGCCATGTCATGCCGGCCTCGGTCGAGGTGTTCGAGATCGTGCCGGTCGTCCGCGGGATGGGCGCCTCGAAGGTGACAATGCGCCGGTCCGACATCGAGTCGCTGGAGCATGTCGCAAACAACGGCGCGGTGCTGCGCGACCGCGTGGCGTTCGGCGATGCCGGCGACGGTCTTGCCGGCGGCGCCGGTGCCGATCCCGACTATTATCCGAAGTTCAACTGGGGCCTCGGATTTGGCTATCGCGTCAGCGCACCGGCGCGCGGCGATGTCGGCCTGCGCGCCACGGCCAGCTATGAACTGCCGCACGGGGTCGTGCTGTCGGGTTCGGTCTACGGCCGCGTCTATGACAACCTCGACAAGGTCTTCGTGATCGACAAGGGCGGCAGCCTGCCCCCGGTGCGCAGCGACGTGCGCGATTACAACGAGGATTCGCCCGTTGCGCTCGAACGGCTTCAGGCCGCCTGGTACGCGCACCCTGCCGACAATATCTATACCCGGCTGACCTTCGGCTATCTGGAGCCGATGCATGCCGGCATCTCGGGCGAGGTGCTGTGGAAGCCGGTCGACAGCCGCCTCGCGCTGGGAATGGAGCTCAACTATACCAAGCAGCGCGATACCGACGGCGGTTTCGGCTTTGGTGATTACGACTATTCCATCGCGACGGGCCATGTTTCGGCCTATTACGATTTCGGCAACGGCTTTCTCGGCCAGCTTGACGTCGGCCGCTATCTGGCCGGCGACACTGGCGCAACCATCACGCTGGACCGGGAATTCGCGAATGGCTGGAAGGTTGGCGCCTTTGCCTCGTTCACCAGCGCCAGCGCGGCGGAATTCGGCGAAGGATCGTTCGACAAGGGGCTTCACCTGACGATTCCGATGAACTGGCTTCTGGGTCAGCCGTCCCGCAAGGAGATGGATGCCACCATTCGTCCGCTGCAACGCGATGGCGGCGCCCGCGTCGACGTACAGGGCCGGCTTTACGACACTATCCGTGACTACCACACCGGTCGTCTGGACGAGCAATGGGACAGCAGGGTATGGCGCTGAGATCCATCGGTATGCTCGCGGTCTGCGCGCTTGCGCTCGCGGGCTGCTCGGCACTGAAAGGAACCGGCGCCGGTGCCGTCCTGGCGATGCTCAAGGGCAAGGGCGACCAGCCCTCGGCCACCGCGATTCCGCGGTCTGAACTGGAGAAGGCCGGTATCCCGTTGATTCTGGTGCGGAACGAGACCTTCGGGACCGAGGCCTTCATCGGTCCGCGCGACAGCCGCGGCACCCTCGTCAACTGGGCCACCGCTGACGGCATCCTCCTCACCCTGCGCGACGGCGTGCTGATCGAGACACGGGGCTTCGGCGGCGACCTGATGTCCTCGGCCATGCCGGGGATCGGTCAGGTCCTGGCAGGCGGCAGTCACCGCCGCAGCTACTTCTACACCGGCCCAGACGACAAGATTTTCCGGCTGGACGTGACGTGCAGCACGCAAGTCGCGGGTTCCGAAACCCTGGCGATCTATGGTCTTGCCTATCCGACCCGCCATCTTGTCGAGACCTGCCGCGGTGACGGTGCCGAGTTGCAAAACGAATACTGGATGCAGGGTGGATTGATTCGCCAGTCGCGGGAATGGATCAGCCCGACACTCGGATATGTTGAGTTGACGCGCGTGATCGATTAAATTCGAGGCGCCAGTTTTGTGACCAGTATGTGCGGAATTCCGCCGTTCTCAGGTTCTGAAACACCCTACTTGACGAAAATGGGTGTATAATAGACACAATGGACGCGGATGTCGCAGGTTTGGCTTTTTTGCGGTCATCAATGATGGTATCGGCACTCAAACACCACTGGAGGTTTGTATACATGAAGAAAGTTCTCGCTACCGCCCTCGCCCTGTCGCTGGCCGGTTCCGCTGCGTTCGCGGGCGGTCCCGTCGTCGTGGCGGTCGATCCCGAGCCCGTCGTGGTTCCGGCTGCGGTCCCGACCTCGAACAGCGGTCTGATCGTTGCAGGTCTGGGCGTTGTGCTGCTCTGCGCCCTCGCCTGCGGCAGCGATTCGTAATCAGCTTCGGGAATTCATCAAGGGAGCCGGGTCATCATGGCCCGGCTCCTTGCGTTTGACCGTCCCGCCCCAAGGGTGCCGACAGCGTCAGTAATCCTTTTCGAGATAGACGCCGATTCCGCTCTCACCATCCGAATCCACCCGGCCCTTTACGGTGACGCCGGGCCGGACATCGAGGTTCAGGTTGATGCGGGTATTGCCGTCCTGGCCGACACTTACCTCGGTATAGACCTTCTCCGAGATATATTTGCCGGCGCTCAGCGAGGCCGACCCACCGGCATCGGTCTGCAAGTCCAGATCGTCGAGCCCAAAGCCCTTGCGCAGCTTTCCGACAATTCCCTCACCGCCCTTGCCGGCCAGCGTGGCGACCGCGCTTGCAAGCTGTGCCGCCTGAAAGGCCGAAATCGTATCCAGCCCGCGGCCGAACAGCAGCCAGGCCAGCACCTCTTCCTGCGCCATCTCGGGATCGGACGAGAAGGTCACGACCGGCGCCGTCGCCGGGCCGGTGATCGAGACGATACTCGTCACGCCATCGGTAGTGTTCGAGGCGCGGACAATCAGATCGGGCACGAAGTCGCCCTCCATATTCAGGGTCGCCTCCGACAGCGTCAGCCGCTTGCCGAGAATGTCCAGACGGCCCCGAATCAGTTGCAGGCCACCCGAGGGAACCAGCGCGTTCAGCGTGCCGCCCAGATGGATCATGCCGCCCAGTTCGGCATCGAGACCGCGGCCCCGCACGAAGATGCGGTTCGGGGCGTCGATGGTCAGGTCCACGCTCCAATCCGGCGCCGATGAGCCGCCGCCCGATCCGGCGCCATCACCCGCCGAGGCGCCGAGGCCGGCGCGGCTGCGTGTGGCGCGGACAGCGGCGCTGTCGTTGATGTTCTGCACCAGTTCAAGATCGGCGCCGGTGGCAAAGCCGGTCGACGGCACGCGCAGCTCGGTCTCGCCCACGGCGATCTGCCCGCTCAACTGCGCCCGGCCAAGCAGCGGGCCAGACAGCGACAGGGCGCCATCTATGACGGTCTCGTAAAGCTCGGGGTCGCGCAGGCGGATACGGTCCAGCCGGATGTCCAGCCCGGCGGTATAGGGCGCGGTCAGGCCGACCGGACCCGACACCCGCAACCCGCCGCCCCGGGCGGTGTCGGCGGTCATCGTCAGGCGTGCAGTACCGCCGGCCAGATCGGCCGCCACCGCCACGCGCTCCAGCGACAGGCCACGGGCGGGAATGGCGATCCGCCCGCCCGACAGCGTGATCCTGCCGCCGAGGTTGGTCAACGCCCAGCCGCCCCGCAGCGTCAGATCGTAGCGCAGCGCGCCGCCCAGCGTTACCGGATCGGTAAAGCCGTTCGCCACCGCGGCGCTGGCAGTGCCGGACAGGGTGATATCGGGACGCTCGCCCAGCGTGCCGCTCAACCGCGTATCGATTCCGGCCGGCCCCGACAGACGCAGATCGACGCGGGCGTCGCTGCCCGTGGGCCGGACGGTACCGCTCAATGTCAGCGGCCCGGGAAACTGCGGTGCCAGAAGTGCCAGGTCGCGGATGCGTCCCGCCACCCGCAGCGTGCCATCGGTACCCGCACCCGCAACGCTGGCGGTCAGATTGGGCGCCGCCAGTTCGACCGATTTCACCACCACCTCGCCCGCCTTCAGATCGATTGCGGCGTCCAAAGTCGCATGGCCGGCGATCAGCCCGTCGACCTCGGGCTGGCCGATCCGCAAGCCCTGGCCCGCGCCGGTCAGCGTGATGGCCGCGTCCTGCGGCGTGCCGTGAAAGGTGACATCCGCGTCGAGACTGCCGCCCAGCCCGCCGCCCAGATCGGCAAGGCTGCCCCAGGCCAGATGTCCGCTCAGATCGTTGCTTGCAGAGGATACGGTGCCCTGCGCCGTGAGTTTCAGCGTTCTCGCGCTGGCCGTCAGGCTGCGCAGGGTCAACCCCGTCTCATCCCGCTTTGCCGAGGCGTTGATGGTGGATGCGCCGGCAAGCATATGGTCTGCCTGCGCGATCCCGGTCTTCAGCCCCTGGCCCCTGACGTCGAGCGTCAGGTCGAACGCCCCCGACAGCGCCGTCACCGTCCCGTCGATGCGCACATCGCCCGCCCCGCCCAGCGACCGGCCGGCCAGCGCCGAAAAGCGTGACAGGTCGGCGGCGTGCAGCGCGATCCAGCCCTTGGTCTGCAACGCACTGTCCAGCCCGTCCACGGTCAGCGCGGCGGTGGCGCCATAGTCGGCGCCCGTGATCTCGAACCGTGGCAGATTGAGGCCGTTCGCACCGGATCGCCAATCGAAGCTGACATTGCCGGCGATCTCGGTTCCCAGTGCCGCGGCCAGCGCCTTGTCGGCGGCGGCCAGCCCGGCGGCGGCGAAGCCCAGCCCGCCGTCGACCCCCGGCTTGCCCGTCTGCCGGTCGATGGTGCCGGCGCCCGTCAGCGCCAGCGTGCGGGCGGCAAAGTCGCTGCGATCCAGCGCAAGAACGGTGACATGCCCCTGCCAGGCGCTGCCCTGTGCCGCGTCGAAGCGCAGCGACAGGTCGGCCTTGCCGACCCGGGTCTGGATTTCGCCCGGAATGGGCAGCAGAACCGGCGTGCCGTCGGGCAGGTGAATGCTGCCGGTGACATCGATCAGTTGCGGCAGCCCATCGGCCGCCAGCGACAGCTTGCCGGACAGCCGCAGCGCCTGCGCGCCAAGATCCATCCGCTCCAGTTCCAGCCGGCCATCCGCAAAGCTGGTGCCCCGGACATTCAGCGTCAGACTGTTGCCCAGAAATTCCGCATATTCCGGCAGGAACAGCGGCGCGGGATTGCCGGCCAGATCGGCATCGAAGCTGCGGTTGCCCGCCGCATCGGTTTTCAGCGTGATCGGCCCGGCCAGCCTTTCCTCGCCATCGCTTTCCAGCCGGAAAGCGGCGGCGAAATCGTCCAGCGTGCCTTCGCCCTGCAGACTCAGGCCCGCGGCGGGCGCGCCCGGCAGGTCGAGCATGCGCGCCACGATGCCGCCGGCCTCTTCCTGCGCATCAAGGTTCAGGGTCAGCGTCCCGGTGGAATTGGCATAGGTCGCGTCCAGCGCGATCTTTGCGGCCGGCCCGGAATCGACCCGCTGCAACAGGAACGACGCGGTGCCGTCGCCTTCGGCCAGCTTCATCGAGGCGGTCAGCGTGGCCTCGATCGGCTCTCCCAGCACCGGCGCGCCCAGCACGATGGATTTCGCCGCGATCTCGCCGATGTCGATCGAGACCGGCAGGTCGGGCAGGGCGAAGGGCGTCGCCTCGGGGGTGGGAAGGCCGTCCTGCGGCGCCGGATCGGGCAGCCGTTCCAGTTCGATGCGATCCGCCGTCAGTTCATTGACGACGACCTCGCCGCTCAGCAGGGCGCTTCTGCTCCAGTCCAGCACCACATTGTCGAGCGTCAGCCAGATGCCGCGGTCATCGGCAATCGTCAGCTTCTCGATGCTGGCCCGCGACGAAAGCGCGCCGGTAAAGCCCGTGACCGTCACCTTGCGGCCGGCACCCGACAGGTTGTCTTCAAGAAAGGCGGTCAGATAGCCACGGTCGTCATCCTGCGCCAGGACCGGCGCAGGCAGAAGCGCCGGCGCGGCAAGGGCAAGCGAAAGATAAAGGGCGAAGGTATGCCGCATCAGAAAGCCTGCCCCAGACCGATGTAGAGTTGAACGCCATCGCCGGTGCTGCCCGATACCGGGGTTGCCACATCCAGCCGGATCGGCCCGAATCCAGTTTCGTAGCGCAGCCCGATCCCCGCGCCGGCCTGATCGGCACCCTCGTCCCCGAAGAAGCCCTTGGCGTCGACGCGGCCCCAGTCATAGAAGGCGACGATGCCGATGCTGTCGGTGACGCGGGTGCGCACTTCGGCCGAGACGCCAAGGAAATGCGTGCCGCCGATCAGATAGCTGCCGCCGTTGTACGCGACGGGAATGCCCAGCGAGTGATAGGGTTGCCCGCGGACGGTTCCGCCCCCGCCCGAGAAGAACAGGTCGTCGCGCGGCGTGTTCAGCAGGCTGCTGCCCTCGATGGCGCCGCCCTGCAGGCGCAGCGCGAAGGTGACGCCGCGCTTCTCGCCCAAGGTCTTGTAGCCGCGCGCATCGAACGTCATCCGGATGCCCGAACCGCTGCCGCTGAGGCCCAGGAACGGCTTTGCCGTCGCATCGAGGTAGAAGCCCTTGCGCGCATCGGTGGTGCTGTCGCGGCGGTCCCAGGTCGCCCCCAGCGGCAGGACGAAATTGCTGAAGCTGGTGTCGCCGGTCGGGTCCTTCACCCGGGAAAATTCATAGCCGACCCCGGCGCGGAACGTCACCTGATCGGAATAGTAATAGATCAGCGACAGCGCCACATCGGCACTGTCGCTGGTGTAGTCGGCTTCTTCGGTATGGCCGATGTTGAAGCCGAGGCTCGCCGTGATGTCGCGCGAAAAGGTCGCCGGCCGCTCGAACGTCATGCCGAAGCCATAGTCCATCCCGTTGCCGTTCGCGCCGATATTGGTGACGCTGCCTTCGAACTTCAGCCGCTCGCCGCCGCCGTTCACATTGCGGTGCAGCCACGAGGCGGTCAGCGACAGGCCATCGACGCTTGCCAGTTCGGCGCCGACGGAATAGCGGCGCGGCTTCTGTTCGGCGACCGTGATCGTGATCGGCAGAAGGCCGCCGTTCCGGATGACCTCTCCCTCCGCCAGCGTGACCGACGAGAACACCCCGGACCGGCGCAGGCGCAGGGCGGCGCGGTCCAGTTCGGTCTGGCTGAACCGTTCGCCCTCGCGCAGGCCGGCGATGCGGATGATGCTGTTGATCCGCATCCGCTCCTCCCCCTGCACCGAGACCGGGCCGAAGCGCAGTTCGGGGCCCGGGTCCAGCCGGATATCGGCCGAAACCGTGCGCGTCGCATGATTCGCGACGACATCGGTGCGGTCTGCCGCAACCTTCGCATAGCCGGCATTGCGCCAGTCCAGCCGGGCGACGGCGACGGCATCCTCGATGGCGCCGGTTGCCGCGGTTTCGCCCGGGCGGAAGTCCTTCGGAAGTTCCGTATGGTCGAGAAGGGGCGCGATCTCGGTCCGGGAAAAGACGAAACGCGGGCCGGGATCGACCGATACCGCGATCCGGCCGATATGGGCCGGCGCATCGAGCGGCGGGATGCTCGACGCCTCGCGTCCGTCGATCAGAATGTGGATCACGGCGGAATAATGCCCGGCACTGTAAAGCGCGCCAAGGATGTTCGCGTAATCCGATCGCGCCGCGGTGAACAGGTCTTCGGCCTCGGCCGAACCGTCGGTTTTCTGCTGCAACAGAAGCGAGGCGCCGCGCACCGCCCGGTCGATGGTCTTGTCGTCACCCGAAACGGTGAAATCAAGCTGGTCCAGCGCGCTGGCCGGTGGTGGGGTGATCAGCGCGGCCACCGCAAGCGCCGCCGCGAAAACGGCGTGTCTGTGGCGGCGCGCCGGCCGATGATACAGATTTTGCCGCACGACATACCTCCCACGACCGTCCGCAGGATATGGCAGAGCGGGCGGCAAGAGCAACCATCCTTGGGGTTTGCGGCGGGTCTCGGACAACGGAAAAGCGCGCACCGGTCCTACCGCCACCCTGCCCCGCCCGGGGGTGTTTCGGCGCCCTTCTGCGCCGAGGCGCGGCTTTGCGCCACGCAGACGGATCCCGCGCCCGCAAAGCGTTTGCCACAGCCCCCGGGGCGGGCTTAAGCTCTCCTCCCAACAAAAAGGGGGTGAGAATGGCAGTCACGCTGGTTCAGGTGGATTTCCCGCATCAGGGGCCTTGGGGGGACGAAATGGTGGCGGCCTTCGAGGGGCTTGCGCAATCCATCGCGCAGGAACCCGGCTTCCTGTTCAAATACTGGACCGAGGATCAGGCCGGCGGCCTTGCGGGCGGCGTCTACGGCTTTGCCTCGCGCCCCGAGGCCGAGGCCTATCTGACGATGCACAAGGCGCGGTTGGAAGGGTTTGGCGTGACCGGCATCCGCGGCCTGGTGCTGGATGTGAATGCACCGCTGTCCCGGATCAACAGCGCGCCGGTACTCTAGCCGCGGCGAAACCCGGCGGGGCCATGGCGGGTAATCCGCGGCCCCGCCGCAATCCGGGCTTGCAGATTCGGTCGCGAAAGCCTATATCGCCTGCAACAGCGGTTTTGGGGTCCAAACCCAAAGCTACCGAAGGTTACGGGCGGGCCGCTGGGTCCGCCTTTTGTTTTCGTGGGAGTCGCATGACCGACCTGATTGCCAAGACCGCCATCGACCGTCGCCTGGCCGAGATCGTCCAGCCCGTGATCGAAGGGCTGGGCTACGAACTCATCCGGCTGCGGTTGATGGGTGGGCATGGCAAGGTGCAGCGCACGTTGCAGATCATGGCCGACCGGCCCGAAGGCGGCATCGGCGTCGAGGATTGCGGCGCGATCTCGACCGCCGTCTCGGCCGTTCTCGACGTCGAGGATCCGATCGAGGACCAGTATGTGCTTGAGGTGAGCAGCCCCGGCATCGACCGGCCGCTGACCCGGCTGAAGGACTTCGAGATCTGGAAGGGCTGGGAGGCCCGCATCGAGACCGGCGAGCTGATCGACGGCCGCCGCCGCTTCAAGGGCGGGCTGATGGGCGTGGACGGCGAGGAAGTGCTGATCGAGATCGAGGAAGGCGGGCAGGATCTGACCATCGGCCTGCGTTTCGACTGGCTTTCCGACGCCAAGCTGATCCTGACCGACGAGCTGATCGCCGAAATGCTGCGCCAGAAGAAGGTGACGCTGCCCGAGGAAGGCGGCTTCGACGAGATTGATTCCGAAGATAGCGAGGGGGACGACGACGATGCCCCCGAGACGAAACACTGAGAACCGGGAGCACGACCCATGGCAATCACTTCGGCCAACCAGCTGGAACTGTTGCAGACCGCCGAAGCGGTGGCGCGCGAGAAGATGATCGACCCGGAACTGGTCATCCAGGCGATGGAGGACAGTCTCGCCCGCGCGGCCAAGTCGCGCTATGGCGCCGAGATGGACATCCGGGTCAAGATCGACCGCAAGACCGGTCGCGCCGCCTTTGCCCGGATCCGCACCGTGGTTGAAGACGACCTGCTGGAAAACCATCATGCCCAACTGACGGTCAAGCAGGCGAAAAACTACCTGAAAGACCCCCAGATCGGCGACGAGATCGTGGACGAGGTGCCCCCTGTCGACCTGGGCCGCATTGCCGCGCAATCGGCCAAGCAGGTGATCCTGCAAAAGGTGCGCGAGGCCGAGCGCGACCGCCAGTTCGATGAATTCAAGGACCGCAAGGGAACGATCATCAACGGCGTGGTCAAGCGCGAGGAATACGGCAACGTCATCGTCGATATCGGCCGCGGCGAGGGCATCCTGCGCCGCAACGAGAAGATCGGCCGCGAATCCTACCGCATCGGCGACCGCATCCGCTGTTTCATCAAGGACGTCCGCCGCGAGGTGCGCGGCCCGCAGGTCTTCCTGTCGCGGACCGATCCGCAGTTCATGGCCGAGTTGTTCAAGATGGAAGTGCCGGAAATCTACGACGGCATCATCGAGATCAAGGCCGTGGCCCGCGATCCCGGCAGCCGGGCGAAGATCGCCGTCATCAGCTATGACAATTCCATCGATCCGGTCGGCGCCTGCGTCGGCATGCGCGGCAGCCGCGTGCAGGCGGTGGTGAACGAATTGCAGGGCGAGAAGATCGACATCATCCCGTGGAACCAGGATCAGGCGACCTTCCTTGTGAACGCGCTGCAACCGGCGCAGGTGTCGAAGGTCGTGGTCGACGAGGATGCCGGCAAGATCGAGGTCGTGGTGCCGGACGAACAGCTTTCGCTGGCCATCGGCCGGCGGGGCCAGAACGTGCGTCTGGCCAGCCAGTTGACGGGTCTGGACATCGACATCCTGACCGAGGCCGAGGAAAGCCAGCGCCGCCAGGCCGAATTCGCCGAGCGCACCAAGCTGTTCATGGACACGCTGGACGTCGACGAGCTGATGGCGCAGCTTCTGGTGGCCGAAGGCTTCACCAATCTGGAAGAGGTGGCCTACGTCGACCAGGACGAGCTTCTGTCCATCGACGGTTTCGACGAGGGCACGGCCGAGGAATTGCAGGCCCGCGCCCGCGACTTTCTGGAAGAACAGGCCAGAAAGGCACTCGAGGCCGCACGCGCGATGGGTGTCGAGGACAGCCTTGTTGAATTCGAGGGCCTTACTCCCCAGATGTTGGAGGCGCTGGCCAAGGACGGCATCAAGACGCTGGAAGATTTCGCCACCTGCGCCGATTGGGAACTGGCAGGCGGCTGGACCACGGAAAACGGCCAACGCAAGAAAGATGAAGGCATTCTCGAGAAGTACGACATGAGTCTCGAAGAGGCACAGACCATGATCATGACCGCACGGGTCATGCTGGGCTGGGTCGACCCGACCGAAATGACCGCCGAAGAAGAACCGGCGGCCGATGATGCGGAGGCCGAGGCCTGATTTCAGGCCTCGGGGACACGCGCATGACGCGCGGCGGCCGGGACAAGAAACGCGACGAGCCGGAACGCAAATGCATTGTTTCCGGCGAGGTGAGTCCCAAGGCGGGGCTCATCCGTTTCGTCGTCGGGCCAGAGGCCATGGTGGTGCCCGACATTGCCGGGCGGCTGCCGGGCCGCGGGATCTATGTGACGGCCGACCGCGCGGCGGTCGACCGGGCGGCGGCGAAGGGGTTGTTTTCCCGCGCCGCAAGATTGCAGGTCAAGGCGCCCGCGAATCTGGGCGCCCTGGTCGAGGACTTGCTGGCGCGGCGGGTGGTCGAATTGCTGTCGATGGCACGCAAGGCCGGCCAGGCCGTTGTTGGGTACGAAAAGGTGAAGGACTGGTTGCAGACCGGCAAGGCGGCCGTGCTGATCCAGGCCGAAGACGGGTCTGAGCGGGGCAAGGCGAAGTTGCGCCCCCCCGATGGAGAAAACAGGCTGATTTCCTGCCTTAACTCGGGGGAAATCGGTTTGGCTTTCGGACGTGAACGTGCCATACACGCCGCGCTTGCGGCTGGTGGACTCACAACCCGTGTTGTAGAGGAAGCGGCAAGGCTTGCCGGGCTTCGGATCCTGGACAAGCAGTTCGGCGGCGGGACCGCCGGGAAGGACTAGTAGACGGATGAGCGATACTGACGGCAAGAAACCCCTCGGGCTGGGCGGCGCCCGCTCTGGCCAGGTGAAGCAAAGCTTCTCCCATGGCCGGACGCATGCGGTGGTTGTCGAGACCAAGCGCAAGCGCGTGGTGGTGCCGACCTCGGCAAAGCCGGGTGCCGCGGGCGGGGCTCAGGGTGGCTCTGGCGCGTCCAATCTCGGCGATCCGTCCAAGCGCCCGGCCGGCATTTCCGACGCCGAGATGCAGCGCCGTCTCGACGCGCTGCGCGCCGCCAAGGCGCGCGAGCAGGAAGATGCCGCCAAGCGGGCTGCCGACGAGAAGGCCCGCGAGGAAGAGCGTCAGCGCCGCCGCGAGGAAGCCGAGGCGAAAGAGCGCGAGGAGCGCCAGCGCGAGGCCGCCCTGCGTGCCCGCGCCGAAGAGGAAGAGCGCCAGAAGCGCGAGGCCGAGGAAGAGGCCGCCCGCCGTGCAGCCGCGCGCCGGGCCGAGATTCTTGGCACCCAGCGCCGCCAGCCCGCCAAGCCGGCCGAGCCTGCCGCCGCCGAAGCCGCAACGGTTCCGGGCGATCGCGGCGCCGGCCAGTCCCGTCCGCGCCCCGGCGCGGCCCCGGCCGCTGGCGCGACGGAAGACGACCGCGGCGCCAAGCCCGGCCTGTCGCCACGCAAGACCGACCGCGACCGTGACGACCGCTCTCCCGACCGCGACCGCGCCGGCAAGCGGGGTGACGAAGGCCGCCGCTCGGGCAAGCTGACGCTTTCGGATGCCACCTCGGACGAGGGCGGCCGCCAGCGCAGTCTTGCCGCGATGAAGCGCAAGCAGGAAAAGGCCCGCGCCAAGGCGCTGGGCTTCGGCCAGAAGTCGGAAAAGCAGGTCCGCGACGTGCAATTGCCGGAAACCATCGTGGTTTCGGAACTGGCAAACCGCATGGCCGAACGTGCCGGCGATGTGGTCAAGGCGCTGATGAAGATGGGCATGATGGTCACGATGAACCAGGCCATCGACGCCGACACGGCAGAGCTTGTCATCGAGGAATTCGGCCACCGCGCCGTCCGCGTCACCGATGCCGACGTGGAACAGGCGATCGACACGGTCGAGGACAAGGTCGAGGATCTGGTCGACCGCCCGCCGGTCGTGACGATCATGGGCCACGTCGACCACGGCAAGACCTCGCTTCTCGACGCCATCCGCAAGACGAGCGTGGTGTCGGGCGAAGCCGGTGGAATCACCCAGCATATCGGCGCCTATCAGGTGAAGACGCCCTCGGGCCAGCTTGTCACCTTCCTTGACACGCCCGGCCACGCGGCTTTCACCAGCATGCGTGCCCGCGGTGCGCAGGTGACGGATATCGTGGTGCTGGTGGTTGCGGCCGACGATGCCGTGATGCCGCAGACGGTCGAGGCGATCAACCACGCCAAGGCCGCCAAGGTGCCGATGATCGTGGCGATCAACAAGATCGACAAGCCGAGCGCCAATCCGCAGAAAGTGCGCACGGACCTTCTCCAGCACGAGGTCGTCGTCGAGGCGATGTCGGGCGACGTGCAGGATGTCGAGGTTTCGGCGCTGACCGGCAAGGGTCTGGACGAGCTGCTGGAGGCGATCATCATCCAGTCCGAAGTGCTGGAACTGAAGGCGAACCCCGAACGCGCCGCCCGCGGCGCGGTCATCGAGGCCAAGCTCGACGTCGGACGCGGCCCGGTGGCCACGGTCCTGGTGCAGAACGGCACGCTGAAGAAGGGCGACATCTTCGTCGTAGGCGAGAAGTGGGGCAAGGTCCGCGCTCTGGTCAACGATAAGGGTGAAACCGTCAACGAAGCCGGGCCTTCGGTTCCGGTCGAGGTCCTGGGCCTGAACGGCACGCCCGAAGCGGGCGACGTGCTGGACGTGGTATCGTCGGAATCCCAGGCGCGCGAGATCGCGGACTATCGCGAGAAGGCCGCCAAGGACAAACGCGCGGCGGCCGGTGCGGCAACCACGCTGGAACAGCTGATGGCGAAGGCCAAGGCCGATCAGGACGTGGCGGAACTGCCCGTTCTGGTGAAGGCCGACGTGCAGGGTTCGGCCGAAGCGATCGTCCAGGCGCTGGAGAAGGTGGGCAACGACGAGGTGC
Source organism: Rhodobacter sp. (assembly GCA_039808125.1). Classification (GTDB taxonomy): domain Bacteria; phylum Pseudomonadota; class Alphaproteobacteria; order Rhodobacterales; family Rhodobacteraceae; genus Pseudogemmobacter. Next base: position 27,383 of record JBDHSO010000025.1, read on the forward strand.
GGGTGCGTGTCCTGCATTATGGCGTTGGCGCGATCACCGATTCCGATGTGGGCCTGGCCGAGGCTTCGGGCGCGCCGATCATCGGCTTCAACGTCCGTGCCAATGCGACCGCCCGCAATGCCGCGCAGCAGAAGGGCGTGGAGATCCGGTATTACTCGATCATCTACGACCTGCTCGACGACATCAAGAAAGCGGCGTCCGGCCTGCTCAAGGCCGAGGTGCGCGAGCATTTCATCGGCTATGCCAAGGTCCTCGAAGTGTTCAAGATCACCGGCGTCGGCAATGTCGCGGGCTGTATCGTCACCGAGGGCGTGGCGCGCCGGTCCGCCGGCGTGCGGCTTCTGCGCGACAACGTGGTGATCCACGAAGGCACGCTGAAGACGCTGAAGCGCTTCAAGGACGAGGTGAAGGAAGTGCATTCCGGCCAGGAATGCGGCATGGCGTTCGAGCGTTACGAGGACATCCGCGCCAACGACGTGATCGAGATCTTCGAGCGCGAGGAAGTCCAGCGCACGCTGGCCTGACCTCGACCGGGCCAGCCCGGAGAAACGCAAAACGGCCAGAGGGAAACCCCTGGCCGTTTTTCCTTGCGAACTGCCGCTGCGGGATCAGTGCTGGCGGCCGTCGCTGACCGGATAGCCCACGAACCGCTTGTTATCGACCTGAACGACCAGCTTGCCGTCGGCGGCCTGGCCGACGACCAGACCCTGCACAGAGATGCAGCTTCCGATGGCGATAGTGCGAAGCATCCGATTCTCCCCCCGTTGAACTGGATAGACGCATCTAACACCGGAATTCGGAAACGAAGTGCTGATTTCTTGCCGATTGGGGCAATTTTTTGGTGTGTGTCACAGCCAGTCGCGCAGGATGGGAATCAGCGGCCGATCCGCCGGCGGCATGGGATAATCCGTCAGCCGCTGCGGCGCGACCCATGACAGCCGCTGCCCCTCGCGCGGGGTGACGATGCCCTCCCATCGCCGGCAGACAAACAGCGGCATCAGCAGATGAAATTCCTCGTAGCTGTGGCTGGCAAAGGCCAAGGGTGCCAGACAGGAGGCATGGGTGTCGATCCCGAGTTCCTCCTTCAACTCGCGAATCAGGCAGGCCTCGGGGGTTTCGCCGGTCTCGACCTTGCCGCCCGGAAACTCCCACAGCCCGGCCAGCGACTTGCCCTCGGGCCGCTGGGCCAGCAACACGCGATTGTCGGGGTCGAGAAGGGCCACGGCCGAGACGAGAAGGATTTTCATGAGGCAGCCACGGACACCCGCGAAAGAGAATCAGGATCGGTAATCGGCATTGATCTCGACGTAACGTGCCGTCAGGTCGCAGGTCCAGACCGTGCGTCTGGCCCGGCCCATGCCCAGATCTATGCCAAAGACCAGTTCGGAACTCTTCATATAGGCCGCGCCCGCCTCCTCGGTGTATTTCGGCGACTTCCAGCCCTTCTCTGCGACCAGGATGTCGCCGAAGCGGATGGTCAGCCGGTCACGGTCGGCCTCGGCCCCGGATTTGCCGATGGCCGCGACAATGCGGCCCCAGTTCGGATCTTCGCCGGCGACCGCGGTTTTCACCAGCGGCGAGTTGGCGACGGCAAAGGCCACCTTCGCGGCATCCGCATCGCTTGCCGCGCCGGTGACGCGCACCTCCAGCAGTTTCGTCGCGCCTTCGCCGTCGCGCACCACCTGCAACGCAAGATCCTGCATCACGCCGGCCAGCGCCTTCTCGAAGGCTTTGGCGACCTGACCCTTCACCTCGGCGGCCGGGCCCTGCCCGGTTGCGGCAACGAGCAAGGTATCCGAGGTGGAGGTGTCGCTGTCGACCGTGATCGAGTTGAAGGTGGCATCCAGATTCCGCCCGATCATCTTCTGCAACGCCGCCTGGCTGATCTTCGCATCGGTGAAGATATAGACCAGCATCGTCGCCATATCGGGCGCGATCATGCCGGACCCCTTGGCGATGCCCGCGATCTGGATCGGCCCGCCCTCGCCTTCGACCACAGCCGCGGCGCCTTTGGGAAAGGTGTCCGTGGTCATGATCGCCTCGGCCGCGCCTTCGATCGCCGCCTCGGTCAGGGCGAGGGCCAGATCGGGGACAACGGCGGTGATCTTCTCGAAAGGCAGCGGCTCGCCGATCACACCGGTCGAGGATGACCAGACCCGGGCGGCCGGAACATCCAGCGCCGCGGCGACGGCGCCAGTGACTTCGGCCACCGCCTTGTCGCCCAGGGCGCCGGTGAAGGCGTTGGAATTGCCCGAGTTCACGATGATCGCCGCGCCCTTGCCCGCCGCAGGCGCGCGGCTGGCCAGCTTGGCCTCGCCGTCGCGCACGCAGGCCGAGCGGGTGGACGAGCGGGTAAAGGCACCGGCCACGGTTGTGCCCGGCGCCAGGCGCACCAGCATCACGTCCTTGCGGTTCTGATACTTGATCCCGGCACCGATGGCGGCGAATTCGGCACCGGCGATGCGCGGCAGCACCGGGAAACTTGGAGGGGCAAGAGGCGAGACCGGCTTGGCCTTCTTCGTGACCTCCTCGATCTTGTCATGGATGGCCGCGACCGCCGGGGCAGCCGCCTGCTGCAACCTGTCCTTCAGCTTGCGAACCCGCCTCTTCAGCTCCTTCGCCTCGGCCTTCCAGTCGGTCTTCGCCATGCCCTCGCCTCCTCAGTCGATCAGCGCCGAGTTCTTCAGCACCGCGGGATCGATTCCCTCTCCGGGTTTCTCGATCTTCGCGGCATCCGTCAACTCCTTGATCTTCGCTTCGACCGCGGCCGTCTCGATTTCGGAGGCGAGTTCCTCGCGCACATCGTCCAGCGTGGGCTTCGCCGCCTCGCGGGTTTCCTCCACCAGGATCAGATGCCAGCCGAAATCGGTCTTCACCGGGCCGACGACCTGCCCGACGGGGGCCGAAACCACGGCATCCTCGAACGGCTTGACCATCATGCCGACGCCGAACCAGCCAAGCTCGCCGCCCTGGCTGCCCGATCCGGTGTCGGTCGAATTGGCCTTGGCCAGTTCGGCAAAATCGGCACCGCCCTCCAGTTTCTTCTTCAGCTCGTTCGCCTTGTCCTCGTTGTCCACCAGGATATGGGCGGCGCGGTATTCGGTCGCAGGCTTGGCATCGGCATATTTCTCGTCATAGGCCTTTTGCAGCGCGGCATCGGTCACGGCCGTCGAGGCGACCTTCTGGATCACCGTGCCCGACAGATAGCCCCGGGTGTCATTCGCCAGATTTGCGGCATCGCGCAGCGTGGGCGCGGTCACGGCCTGGGCCAGAATCTCCTGCTGGACCAGTTGATCCAGAATGCCCTTGAACAACACATCGTCGGGCAACGTCAGATACTGCTGCGGCAGATTCTCGCGCAGCGCGATCATCTGGCCCATGGTGATCGGCGTGCCGTTCACCGTGGCCACAACGGTATCCGCCGCCACATTGGCCGGCGTTTTCGTCTCTTCGGCCAGCACCGGCATCGCCAGAGCTACAGACAGCGCCAAAACCGCACCAAAGCGCAACCGTTTCGTCATGTTTCACCCACTCCTGAACGTGGCGCGGCCCGCGCGACGTTGACTAAACCCCCCGCAACCCTTACATCGCGACCGTCGCGTGAGACGGGGCCGGGCGGTCCTTCTCGGCTTTTCTATGGAAGGCGGTGAGGGCCGGCAAGTCACAGCCTCACACGATATCGCAAGAAGCCTCTCACGGAGAGAATATGCTGGGTCTCGATACGCTCGCGCGGAAGGTGTTCGGTACGGCGAACGACCGCAAGGTCAAGTCGGTGCGTCCGCTGGTCGCCAAAATCAATGCGCTGGAGCCGGAGTTCGCGGCCCTCTCCGACGAAGCCATCGTCGCCAAGACCAGAGAGTTCCAGAGGCGGGTGCAGGAGGGCGGCGAAAGCCTGGATGCGATCCTGCCCGAAGCTTTCGCAAACTGCCGCGAGGCCGCAAAGCGGGCGCTGGGCCTGCGTGCCTTCGACGTGCAGCTTATGGGCGGCATCTTCCTGCATCAGGGCAACATCGCCGAGATGCGCACCGGCGAAGGCAAGACGCTGGTCGCCGTGTTCCCGTCCTATCTGAATGCGCTGACCGGCAAGGGCGTGCATGTCGTCACCGTGAACGACTATCTGGCCAAGCGCGATGCCGACTGGATGGGCAAGGTCCACAGCCATCTCGGTCTGGTGACGGGCGTTGTCTTCCCCTACCAGTCCGATGTTGAAAAGCGCGCCGCCTATCGCGCCGACGTGACCTACGCCACCAACAACGAACTCGGCTTCGACTACCTTCGCGACAACATGAAGGGCAGCCTCGACGAAATGATGCAGCGCGGGCATTACTTTGCGATCGTCGACGAGGTGGACAGCATCCTCGTGGACGAGGCCCGGACGCCGCTGATCATTTCCGGCCCGGCGCAGGATCGCAGCGACCTTTATGTTTCGGTCGACAAGCTGGTCCCGCATCTGACACCAGAGCATTACAAGCTGGACGAAAAGCAGCGCAACGTCACCTTCACCGAAGAGGGCAACGAGGCCATCGAAGGGCTGCTGCGCCAGGCCGGCATCCTGCCCGAGGGGCAGAGCCTCTACGACCCGGAAAGCACGACCATCGTCCACCACGTCAACCAGGCGCTGCGGGCGCATACGCTGTTTCACAAGGACCAGCAGTATATCGTCCGCGACGGCGAGGTGATGCTGATCGACGAATTCACCGGCCGGATGATGAAGGGCCGCCGGCTGTCGGACGGGCTGCACCAGGCCATCGAGGCCAAGGAAGGCGTGAAGATCCAGCCGGAGAACGTCACGCTCGCTTCGGTCACATTCCAGAACTACTTCCGGCTTTATGAAAAACTGGCGGGCATGACCGGCACGGCGGCCACCGAGGCCGAAGAGTTCATGCAGATCTACGGGCTGGGCGTCGTGGAAATCCCGACCAACCGCCCGGTGCAGCGCAAGGACGAGCACGATCAGGTCTATCGCACCGCGCGCGAGAAGTTCGACGGCATCGTCACCACGATCAAGGAGGCCCATGCCAAGGGCCAGCCGATCCTTGTCGGCACCACCTCGATCGAGAAGTCCGAGATCCTGTCGTCGCTTCTGCAGGCCGACGGCATTCCGCACAATGTGCTGAACGCCCGCCAGCACGAACAGGAAGCCAAGATCGTGGCCGAGGCCGGCCGGACCGGCGCCGTCACCATCGCCACCAACATGGCAGGCCGGGGCACCGATATCCAGTTGGGCGGCAATATCGAGATGAAAGTGCTGGATGCGATCGACGCCGATCCGCAACTGCACCCCGACGAGGTGCGCGCCCGGATCGAGGCCGAACACGCCGACGAGAAGAAGGCCGTGCTCGATGCCGGCGGGCTTTTCGTTCTGGGCACCGAACGCCATGAAAGCCGCCGGATCGACAATCAGCTTCGCGGCCGTTCCGGTCGCCAGGGCGATCCCGGGCGGTCGGCCTTCTTCCTCAGCCTTGAAGACGACCTGATGCGCATCTTCGGCAGCGAGCGGCTGGACAAGATCCTGTCGACGCTGGGGATGAAGGAAGGCGAGGCCATCGTCCACCCCTGGGTGAACAAGTCGCTGGA